>NZ_JBHRXN010000034.1:21293-54009 GCF_042648525.1 Vogesella facilis | reverse complement strand
TGTGCAGGGTGAACACCGCATCGTTGCCTTCCGGCACGGTGATGTCGCCGGTTTCGGCATCGCTCACGAACTGGATGGTCGGTACATCGTTGTCGACGATGGTGGCGGTGGCGGCATCGCTGTAGTCGCTGCCATTGCTGCTCAGGGTAGCGGACAGGCCGAAGGTCTCGTCGGCCTCGTCGAAGCTGTCATTCACCGTGGTAGTGCTGATCAGCAGGGTGTGGTCGCCCTGGGTCAGGCCGGTGATGGCGCCGGTATAGGCGGTCCAGGTGGCGCCGCCATCGGTGCTGTACTGGAAGTTCAAGCGACTGTAGTCGGCCGGGCTGGCGGCAGAACCATCGGCCATGGTCAGCACCAGCGAGCTGCCGTCGGCGGCGCCGGTGATGTGCAGGGTGAATACCGCGTCGTTGCCTTCCGGCACGGAGATGTCGCCGGTTTCGGCATCGCTCACGAACTGGATGGTCGGCACATCGTTGTCGACGATGGTGGCGGTGGCGGCATCGCTGTAGTTGGTGCCATTGCTGCTCAGGGTCGCGGACAGGCCGAAGGTCTCGTTGGCCTCGTCGAAGCCGTCATCCACGGTGGTGGTGCTGATCAGCAGGGTGTGGTCGCCCTGGGTCAGGCCGGTGATGGCGCCGGTATAGGCGGTCCAGGTGGCGCCGCCATCGGTGCTGTACTGGAAGTTCAAGCGACTGTAGTCGGCCGGGCTGGCGGCAGAACCATCGGCCATGGTCAGCACCAGCGAGCTGCCGTCGGCGGCGCCGGTGATGTGCAGGGTGAATACCGCGTCGTTGCCTTCCGGCACGGAGATGTCGCCGGTTTCGGCATCGCTCACGAACTGGATGGTCGGCACATCGTTGTCGACGATGGTGGCGGTGGCGCCATCACTGTAATTCACGCCATTGCTGGTCAGCGTGGCGCCCAAGCCGAAGGTTTCGTTCTGTTCGTCAACATTGTCACTGACGGTGGTGGTGCGTACCTGCAGCAAGGAGTCGCCGGCTGCAATCGCAATGCTGCCACTGTAGGTGGTCCAGGTAGCGCCGCCATCGGTGCTGTACTGGAAGGTGCCGCTGCTGTAATCGGCAGGCGAGAGCGCCGTGCCGTCTGCGAAGGTGAGCACCAGGGTGCTGCCAGCGGCGGCATTGGTGATATTGACGCCAAAGACCGCATCTTTGCCTTCATCGATGAGGATATCGCCAACGGCGGTACCGGCCGCACCCACTTCAATCGTCGGAGTCGGGGTCAGGTTGCTGGTGCCGGCATCGGTCGGGGTGGCCGCGGTGGTGTCCAGCGCCAGATCCAGTGTGGCGGAGGTGATGCCCTCGGAAATGCGGCCAAGGATGATGTAGCTGTTGCCGCCATCTTCCGCCCCGCCGGCGGCCCCGCCCAGACCGGCCGCGGTGGCCTCCAGCTGCGTCAGCGGATCAAGCCCGTTGTTGAGCTGTGCCAGTACTTGCTGGGCTTCCGGCTGCAGTGGTGCCAGGGCGGCGTCGGTGGCATCGGTGGCGCTGGCTTGCGCGGTGCCGAAGACATCGTCGGTGATGGTCAGGTCACGTGCTTCTGCAATGCGAACGATGTCGCCATTGGCAGACTGCATCTCGATGTAGGCATCCTGGGGAATGATCAGGCGGGTGCCGCTGGCAACAATCTCGCCCAGTTGCACGGTGTGCTGCGAGCCATCGGGCATGATGGCGATGATCTTGCCAGTAAGAGCGACAACTTTACCTTGGGCGATGTTGGGTGCGGCAGCCATGATCGATTCTCCACGTGAGATAGGACTAGTAGTCATCACTCTAGAAGTGGCGCCAGGGTGTTCTTATTGTACCGATGGGCTACTGCCCTTCAGGGCAATGCCAATGTGCTTTTTAGGTTTTTTATGAATTGCAAAATGCTTAAACGGTGATTTTTCTGTGGCGTTATATCCACATGTGGTAGCCGGGGGCGACGCGGCACTCAGCCGGTCAGCACCGCATTAATGGGAATAGAGATACGCGTGTCGTTGGCCGCATGTGCCTCGACGCCGTGTTCCAGCCAGTTGGGAAACACCACCAGCTGCCCGGCTTCCGGGGCGATGGAAATTTCGCTGCCGGCATTGGGGCGCAGCGTGCCTTGCCACGGCGATAGCAGGGCGCCGGGCCGAGGGTCGCGCAGCACGATGTGGCCGCTGCCGGCGGGTACTTTCAGGTAATAGCAGGCACTGAGCAGGGCGCCGGCATGGTTGTGGAAGGTGTTGTAGCCGCCAAAGTCATGCACATTGGCCCAGGCGTGCAGCTGGTAGCGGTGCTGCGGCGGCCCCATCTCGGCAAAGATGTGATCGAACACCGCGCGGACGGCCTCGGCCAGCGGCTGGAATGCCGGCTCCTGCAACAGGGTCTGCGCGCTGTTCCAGCCCATGCGGTTGGAGCGGCCTTCCGGCTTGGGGGTCTGCTGCCGCCAGCTCTCGATTTGTGCGATCCACTGCGGCCGCTGCGCTTCCAGATGCGGCAGGCCGACACTCCAGACCCGAGTAGGAAACAAATCCATATGTGAAACGCTTAGCTGTTGCATGGTGAGCTTTTTTTAAATATTTGCTAATAAATACGGTCGGGCGTCATGTTGCCGGGTTATTCCTGTACCGGCTGTGCCTTGTCGCTAGCAGCGTTGCCGTATCAGCGCTGGCGCGCCTGCTGGGTAAATAATGCCACAGCCATTTAAATAACTGTCTGGCGCATGGTCGAATGTATTTTCAATTATTACTTATGTAATCACAATGTCGTGACTTACTCCAAAACGAGAATAATGATGACACGTTCGCACTTCACCAGTCTTGCCGACTCCCGTTCGCATTGCGGCCAACCTGGCAGCAAACACAAACCGCTGGTACTTGCGACCGTGGCTGCGTGCTTTGCACTGGCAGCAACCAGCGCTCAGGCCAGCGTGTGCAATAACACCGTCAGCACCGCCTTGACCACGACCCAGACGCTGAGCAACTGCCCGCTGACCGTCACCTCCGCAGGCTCCATCGATGTGTCGGGCAGCACGGCCGTCTCGGTGAGCACTGAAAGTAGTATTTCTACTTCCCTTAGCAACAGCGGCCGCATCACCGGTAGCACCGCCATCTATGTGCAGGATACCTCGGGTACTTATAACACCCAGATCAACAACTACAGCACTGGCGTGATTGTCGGGCAGAGCTATGCCGTCAACCGTGCTAGCGGTAGTCCGGCGCAGGCCACCTATATCGAGAACGCTGGTCAGCTCGTTGGCTCTATCGTGGCTACCGATCTGTTCAATGCCTATGGCGGTGTGGTCACCCTGAAAACCAATGTGGATCGCAACGACATCCGCAACAGCGGTACCGCCGGTAGTGCCATGTTGACCGGTAACTTCACCCAGGAGTCCGGTGCCACGCTACGCGTTGCCATCGTGTCGACTAGTGACGAAGGCAGCTACAGCCGCCTGTATGCCGCCAGCGCTAGCCTGAACGGCACGCTGGATGTGGATGTGAAGGCCGACAGTGGCCTGAGTCTGAGTTCCGGCATGAGCTCGTTCGACATCATTCACACCACGGCCGGCAGCATCAACGGCACCTTCTCCCAGATTACCGACAACAGCGCGCTGTTCGACTTTACCCAGCGCGTGGTGACGCTGAACAGCAACTCCAATACCCAGGCGCTGTACATCGACGCCGTGCGCGCGCTGACCGTTGAGCAGGCCGCCCGCGACAACAGCAACTTCCCGGGCCTGGGCGCGGCACAGGTGCTGGATTCCGGCGCTGCCGGCCTGCAAGAGGTGGTGGATGCGCTGGGCCAGCTGGCGACCGAGCAGGAAGTCTCCGACGCGGTGTCGCAAACCCTGCCGCTGCATGCGGGTGCCACTACTACCGCCACACAGGATGCGCTGTCCAGCGTGAACCAGATCGTGCAGGCGCGTATCGAGGGCAATACCGGCCTGTCGGCGGGCGATGCGGTATATAGCGACCGCTACGCGTGGGTAAAACCGTTCGGCTCCTGGGCCGAGCAGAACGACCGTGATGGCGTGGCTGGTTACGATGCCCGTACCTACGGCCTGACCCTGGGCGCGGATGGCGCACTGTCGTCCAAGCTGCGCCTGGGCGGGGCACTGGCCTACGCCAATATCAATATCGACAGCAAGTCCAGCGTGGCGCCGCAAAGCAGCGAAGTGGACGTCTACCAGCTGGTGGGCTACGGCAGCTACAGCCTGGATGAGCGCACCAACCTGAACTTCCAGGCCGATATCGGTCAGGGTCGTACCCACGGCGAGCGCCACATCGCGCTGACCCAGTCGACGGCTACTGCCGCCTACAACAGCCTCACCGCGCACGCCGGTGTCGGCCTGGGCCGCAGCTATGCGCTGAACGACAGCACCAGCTTCACCCCGGCGCTGCGTGCCGACTACACCTGGATCAAGGACAAGGCCTACAGCGAGAGCGGTGCCGGTGCGCTGAACCTGCAGGTGCAGGGCCGCGAGTCGGATGCGCTGGTGCTGGCGGTGGAAGGCAAGCTGAACAAGACGCTGGACAGCGGTACCCAGCTGCAGGCCAACCTGGGCGTCGGCTACGACACCCTGAACGAGAAGTCGTCCATCGTGTCCGCCTTTGCCGGCGCACCGAGTGCGGCCTTCGTCACCTACGGCGCCGATACCAGCCCGTGGCAGGTGCGCGGCGGTTTCGGCCTGACCCACAAGCTGGCCAACGGCGTGGAACTGACCGGCCGTTACGACGCGATGTACAAGACGGACTTCCTCAATCAGACAGTGTCGGTCAAACTGCGCTGGATGTTCTGAGTCCCTTCTTTAACTGTCACCAAGCATGGCAGCGGGCAACCCGCTGCCATTTTTTCTTGTCGCCATGGCCGCTATCGTCGAACTGAGCTGTTCCCCCGCGCCGGGTCATTTCCACGGCCTGTCGCAAGCGCTGGCCAGCCTGCGCCTGCAGCCCGCCGCGCTGGCGGCCAACCCTGACTGGCCGGCGGTGGATGCCTGGCTGGCGGCCGCCTTCCAGCTGGCGCCCTGCGCCTGCGTGGCGGCGGATGCGGTGCCGCTGGCCAGCCCGGCGGTGCAATGGAGCTGGCGCGTGCTGCAGTTGGCCGCACAGCTGCAGCGGCTGGCCCGGCTGCCGGTGTTCCTGCCCGGCCGCCTGCTACAGCTGCAAACCGCGGCAGCTGGCGGCGAGCAGGTCACCGCCGCCGTGGTGCAGCTGCCGCAGTTGGCCGCGGACGAGCTGCGCCGCTGCTACCAGGCGGCCGCCATCGTGCTGGACGGCTTTCTCGCCACGCCGGCGCAGTTTGCCCAGCCGGAAGCCCTGCACCGCCAGCTGGAGGCGACGCTGATCGGCCCGCTGAGCCGGCGCCATCCGCTGGATTACACCACCTTCAGCCTGCTGGCCTGCGCGCACGCGGCCAAGGTGCCGTGGCTGCCGCTGGGCGGCGGCATCTACCAGCTGGGCTGGGGCGCGCAGGCGCGCGTGCTGCAGGGCGCGGGGGTGGAGCGTGATGCCATGCTCGGCATCCAGCTGGGCGGCAACAAGGCGCTGACCCGGCAATGGCTGGCCAGTGCCGGCCTGCCGGTGGCGCCGCAGCGGCAGCTCGCCAGCGCGGCCGACGCGGAGCAGGCGCTGGCCGAACTGGGCGCCCCGCTGGTGATCAAGCCGGCGGGCAGCGTGGGCGGGCAGGGGGTGACGCTGGCAGTGGCGACCGCCGCCGCGGCGCGGGCCGGCTATGCCCACGCCGCGGCGCTGGGGGCCGGGGTGCTGGCCGAGCGCCAGATCGCCGGCGACACCCATCATCTGCAACTGGTGGACGGCGAGCTGCTGTGCGCCGTGCGGCGGCGGCCCGCCGGCCTGCTGGCGGACGGCGTGCACAGCATCCGCCAGCTGTTGGCTGCCGAGAACCAACGGCGCCAGCGCGAGCTGCTGTGGCAGCGCCTGCCGCCGCTGCCCGACGACGCGCTGGCCACGGCCTGCCTGGCACAGCAGGGGCACGACTGGCAGGCGGTACCCGCCGCCGGCAGCCAGCTGTGGCTGCGGCCGCTGCCCAGCAACCAGGAAGGCTCGCAGGACGATGACCTGACGGCGCAGATCCACCCGGACAATACCGCGCTGGCGTGCCGCGCCGTCCGCCGGCTGGGGCTGAGCATGGCCGGGGTGGACATCCTCTCCCGCGACATCAGCGTGTCGTGGCAGCAGAACGGCGCGGTGGTGCTGGAAGTCAACCATGCGCCGCAGCTGGGCAGCAGTGCGCTATACCAGCGCTACCTGCCGGCCATGTTGCAGCGGTTGCTGCCCGGCGGCGGCCGCGTGCCGCTGGAAGTGTTCGTCGGCGATGCCGCCGCGCTGGCGGCGGCGCGCCAGCGGCAGGCAGAGTTGGCCGCCAGTGGCGTGGCCTGCTTTGTCTGCAGCGATGAACTATGCCTCGATCCGCAGGGCCAGCCGCTGCCCTTGGCGCTCGACGGCAGCTTTGCGCGCGTGCCGGCGCTGCTGCGCCAGCCGCAGCTGCAGGCCCTGCTGGTGGTACTGCAGCGCGACGACTGGCTGGCCAGTGGCCTGCCGGTGGCTGCGATCTCGCGGCTGCAGTGGCTAAACGACAACATCGCCAGCCAGCGGGGCGACACGCCGGCAGCGTGCGGCCAACTACGGCAGCTGCTGCAGCTGCACCTGGCCGCGGACGGGGAACAGCCATGACGCAGCTTGCCACGCCGGCACAGGGCCGGCCCGGCAACCAGGGGGCGACGCTGCTGACGCTGCAGCTGCCAGCCCTGCCCATCACGCTGGACTGGGCGGCGCTGGACGGCTGGCTGCAGGCCTGGCTGGAGCAGCCCTTTGCCGAGGCGGCCGGCCCGCTGCCCCCGGCCGCCGACCGGCTGGCGGCACGCATCGCCGCCGCCACCGGCGCCGTGCTGCGCGGCTGTTGCATCCCGCTGGCGGGCGCGCCGGCGCTCGCCGCCGGCAGCACGGCGGTGGCGGACGGCTGGCACTGCACGCTGCAGTTTGCCGTGCCGGACGGCGTGGCGGCCGCGCCGCTGCAGCTGGCCGCCGCCGCCTGCCGCCACTGGCTGTTGCAGCTGGCCACCCGGCCGCCGTCCGGCGATGCCGTGCAGCCGTTTTTCGACTACCTCAGTCGGGAACTGCTGCCACAGCTGTTGCCGCATGCCATCGCTGCGCCCTCCAGCATGGCGCTGCTGCAGGCGGCCACTGCGGCCAACGTGCCGTGGCGGCACGAAGGCAACGGCGTGTTCCAGCTGGGCTGGGGCGCCCGGCTGCGGCACGCGTTCACCAGCCGGCTGGACAGCGATTCGTCGATCGGCATCCGCGTGGCGGGCAACAAGCAGCTGAGCGCGCAATGGCTGCAGGCGGCCGGGCTGCCGGCGGCGCGGCACCTGCCGGCCGGCAACCCGCAAGAGGCGCTGGCCGCGGCCCGGCAGCTGGGGTGGCCGCTGGTGATCAAGCCGCTGGCGCGCGACCGCGGCGAAGGCGTCAGCGTCAATCTGCGCGACGACGCGGCGCTGTTGGCCGCCTTTAGCGACGGCAGCCGCTTCGGCCTGCCGCTGCTGGTGGAGCAACAAGTGGCCGGCGATTGCCACCGCCTGCTGGTGGTGGCCGGCGAGGTGATGTACATCGTCAAGCGCCTGCCGGTGGCGGTGCAGGGCGATGGCCGTAGCAGCATCCGCGCTCTGATCGACGCCGCTAACCAGCGGGCGCGGCAGCTGCCGCCGTGGCGCCGGCTGCCGCCGCTGCTGGCCGATGCCGCCAGCGCGGCCTGCCTGCACGCCGCCGGCTGGCAGCTGGAGGCGGTGCCGCCCGCCGGGCAATGGCTGGCGCTGCGCGACATCGAATCCAGCGCCGACGGCGGCCGCGACGAGGACATGCTGGCCTGCGCCCATGCCGACAACCTGGCGCTGGCGGTGCGGGCGGCGGCGCTGTTCGGGCTGGAGATGGCCGGCATCGACCTGATCACCCCCGACATCCGCCAGCCGTGGCATCGCAACGGCGCCATCATCAACGAGGTGAACGCGGCGCCGGCGCTGGGCGCCAGCGAAAGCTCGCTGCTGGCGATGCCGCGGCTGCTGCAGCGGCTGTTCCCGCGCGGCGGGCGCATTCCGCTGGAAGTGTTTGTCGGCGGCGAGCGGGCGCTGGCCGCGGCGCGGCAGCGGCGCGAGCAGCTGGCCCGCGACGGGCTGGCCTGCTACCTGGCCAGCGCGCAGCAGTGCGAGGATGCCGCCGGCCAGCCGCATCCGCTGCTGGCGGCCAACTGGTACCAGCGCTGCCTGGCGCTGCTGAACGACCGCAGCGTGGCGGCCCTGGTGCTGGCGATCAGCGCGCAGGAATGGCAACAGGCGGCGCTGCCGCTGGACCGGGTAGACCGGGTGGAGCACATCGCATGAATCCGCAACGATACGGCCGGGCGCTGCTGGCCAGCGCCTGGCTGGGCCTGCTGGCCGGTTGCGTACAGGTGCCGGACCTGGCGCAGCGCAGCCACACGGCCGACGCACTGGCGACGGCGCGCGGCTGGCAGGCAACCAGCCTGCACAGCGACAGCTTCCGCCTGCGAGCCTACCTGCCGGCGGCACCGGCGGCGGCCGAGGTGCTGACCGTGTACCTGGAAGGCGACGGCCTGGCCTGGCTGGGTGCCAGCACGCCGTCGGACGATCCCACCCCCATCAACCCGCTGGCACTGCAGCTGGCGCTGCAGGACCGCCAGCCGGCCGCCTACCTGGCGCGCCCCTGCCAGTACGAGTCGACGGACCAGGCGCCATGCCGGCAGGCGTACTGGACGCGGCTGCGTTTTGCGCCGGAGGTGGTGCAGGCCAGCAGCCAGGCGCTGGACCAGCTCAAGCAGCGCTTCCGCGCGCAGCGCCTGCTGCTGGTCGGCTATTCCGGCGGCGGCACGCTGGCGGCGCTGCTGGCGGCCCGGCGCCAGGACGTGGCCGGGCTGATCACCGTGGCGGCCAGCCTGGATCACCGGGCGTGGGCGCAGGACAAGCAGCTGTCCGCGCTGAGCGGCTCGCTGAACCCGGGGGACGACTGGCAGGTGCTGCAATGGCTGCCGCAGCGGCATTACGTCGGCGGCCAGGACAGCCAGGTGGGACGCGTGCCGGCCGATGCCTACGCCGCGCGCTTCCCGCCCGCGCGGCGGCCGCAGGTGGTGGCGCTGCCGGGCTTCGATCACCACTGCTGCTGGCTGCAGCAGTGGCCGGCGCTGAAGCAGGAGGCGTTGGCGCACTGGCAGCTGCCCGGTATGTAAGGTTGGCCGCAGCAATGGCGCCTGGCCGGGCACGCGCTGACCGCGGCTGCCGGCCAGCCGGCATTGATAGCCTGCGCATATCACAGCGCTAGGTGGAAAGTATTTCACGCGCGCCGCGCCAGGCGCCAGCATGGCGGCTGTCCGTTTGCAGAAAGCCGCGCCGTGAAAACCGTGCTGTCCAACCCCGCCCGCCGTGGCGTCATGTTTGCCTTCCTCGCCGCCTTCGGTTTTTCCTTCAAGGCCATCTTCGTCAAGCTGGCCTATGCCGCGGCGCCGGTCGATGCCGTCACGCTGCTGACACTGCGCATGGGGCTGTGCCTGCCGTTCGTGCTGCTGGCGGCGCGGCCGGTGCTGCGCGGCATGGCCAGGCCCAGGGGGCGGGAAGTCGCGCTGCTGCTGGCGCTGGGGGTGGCCGGTTATTACGGTTCCAGCATGCTGGATTTCTACGGCCTGCAGTACATCTCCGCCGGGCTGGAGCGGCTGATCCTGTTCACCTACCCGACGCTCACCATCCTGATCGGCATCCTGTGCCTGGGCAAGAAGGCCGAGCGCGGCATCGTGCTGGCGGCCCTGCTGTCCTATGCCGGCATCGCGGTGGCCTTCGTGCACGACCTGGGCCACAGCGCCGACGTGTCGCGGGTGTTCATCGGCGCCGGCTTCGTGTTTGCCTGCGCGCTGCTGTACGCGCTGTACAGCGCCGGCTCGGAGCTGGCCATCCGCCAGCTGGGCGCGATGCGTTTTTCGCTGCTGGCGATCCTGGTGGCCACCGCCGCCGTCCTGCTGCATTTCGTGCTGGCGCGGCCGTGGCAGGCGCTGGTGCTGCCGCTGCCGGTGTATGGCTACGGCGTGGGCATGGCGCTGTTTTCCACCATCCTGCCGATCTTCTGGCAGTCCGCCGCCATCCGCCACATCGGCGCCGCGCGCTCGGTGCTGATCGGCATGCTGGGGCCGGTGCTGACCATCTTCTTCGGCTGGTGGCTGCTGGATGAGCCGCTGTCGCTGCCGCAGCTGGCCGGCACGCTGCTGGTGATCGCCGGCGTGCTGCTGGCCAGCCGGCGCTGAACGCTCGTCGCCAAACGTTGGCCGCAGCTAATCGCCGGCCACCGCGCTGCCGCGCAGCGTGGCGAGCACCGCGTCGAGCAGGTGGTTGTGGCGCTGCGTGTGCCAGGCCATGGCGGTGGTCACCAGCTGCAGCGCGTCGGCCAGCGGCCGGATCACCACGCTGGCCGGCGCGGTGTGCTGCACCGACGCCGGCACCAGCGCCACGCCCTGATTGCAGCCGACAAAGGCGATCTGCGACGTCACCGAGCGCACCTCGTGCAGGATGCGCGGCGAAAATCCGCTGCTGTGGCAGGCGGCGGTCAGCCGGTCGAAGGAGATCGGGCTGACCTTGCGCGCGAACATGATGAAATCCTCGCCGGCCAGATCGCGCAGCGCCAGCTGCGGCCTGCTGCACAGCGCATGCGTGGCCGGCAGCGCCACCGCCAGCGGCTCCTCGCGCAGCGGCAGCACGCCGATGTGCGCGCCCAGCTCGCCTTCCAGCCGCGCAAACGCCAGGTCGATGTCGCCGCTGTGCAGCGCCGGCAGCGCCTCATAGCTGTCGATCTCCTTCACCGCCACCGTCAGCCCCGGGTGCTGCTGCTTGATCTGCGCGATCAGCCCCGGCAGCACCTCTAGGATCGCCGAGCTGATCGCGCCGATGGTGAGGGTGCCGATCTGCCCGGCCGCCGCCTCGCGTACCGCCAGCTCCAGGCTTTCCAGCTGCTCGGCGAATTTGCGCATCGCCGGCAGGATCGCCTGTCCCACCGCCGTCAGCTGCGCGCCACGGCGCGAGCGCTCGAACAGCTTCACCTTCAGCGCCTGCTCCAGAATCTGGATCTGCTCGGTCAGCGGCGGTTGCGACATGCCCAGGCGCTTGGCGGCGCGGCCGAAATGCTGCTCCTCGGCAACGGCGAGAAACAGCCACAGGTGGCGGATGAGGCGAAAATTGATCATGGTATTGATAGTCTGCGCGTATCACCGCGCTGGTAATGACAGGGTGGACATATGGCACTGTAGGCGGCGCGGCGGCGGCGCACAAGCGTTGAGCGGGCGCGTGGCGACGCCGGCAGCGGCCAGGCTGGCGTGCCAGCGGCAAAAACCTGCGGCCAACCTTTGCCCAAGGTTGGCCGCAGGTTTTTCGATGCCTACTCCAGCCCGCGCCGCAGCCGGCGGCTGAGGCCCTCCACCCCCCAGGACAGCAGCAGCATGGCCACGATCAGCGTGGCGGCGTTGTGCAGCTGGAACAGCGACAGCGCCAGATACAGCTGCTGGCCCAGGCCGCCGGCACCGACCAGCCCGAGCATGGCGGCGATGCGGATATTGTTCTCCCAGCGGTACAGGCTGTAGGCGATCCACTGCGGCAGCGCCTGCGGCAGCAGGCCGTAGGCCAGGCGAGCGGCGGGTGGGGCGCCGCTGAGCAGCAGCGCCTGCTCCGGCTCCGGCGGCAGGTTTTCCAGCGTCTGGGCGAACAGCCGGCCCAGCACGCCGCTGGTGTGCAGCGCCAGCGCCAGCACGCCGGCGGCCGGGCCCAGGCTCAGCGCCAGTACGGCGATGGCGCCCCACAGCAGGTCCGGCGTGCCGCGCAGGAAGTTCAGCAGCAGCCGCACCGGCAGACGCAGCCAGCGCGGGCCGCGGTTGCTGGCCGGCAAGGCCAGCAGCGCGCCGCCGAGGAAGGCCAGCGCGGTGCCCAGCGCCGATTGCGCCAGCGTTTCCAGCATGCCGTGGCCGACCTGCAGCAGGAAGGCCGGCGCCAGGTTGGGGTGCAGCAGCTCGCCGCCGAAGCGCAGCACGCCGCCGACATCGAACGGGTTGCCCTGCCATTGCGGCCACAGCCACAAGAACGCGGCGCCCTGCAGCGCCAGAAAGCCGCCCGCCAGCAGCAGGCCGCCACGGCGGCTTTCCACCGCCAGCCGCGCCAGCCGGCTCACCGTCTCGGTCAGCGCCACCAGCAGCACGAATACCAGCAGCAGCGCGCCCACTTCGCCGCCATCCAGCATGCGGATGGCGGTGTCCAGCAGCAGGCCCAGGCCGCCGGCGCCGACGAAGCCCATCACCGCCGAGGCGCGGATCGCGCATTCCCAGCGATACACGCTGTAGCTGATCAGCTCGTGCGCCGCCTGCGGCAGCAGGGCGTAGCCAAAGATGGTCAGCCGGCCGGCGCCGCTGGTGGCCAGCGCCGCCGCCGGTTCGCGCGGCTGCGCTTCCAGAATCTCGGCGTACACCTTGCCCAGCATGCCGCCGTAGGCCAGGCCCAGCGCCAGCACGCCGGGCAGGCTGCCGAGGCCGGCGGCGCGCACCAGGAGCAGCGCCCATACCAGATCCGGCACGCCGCGCAGCAGCACCAGCAGCGCGCGCAGGCTGTGCTGCAGCAGGCGCCAGGGGCGGGAGACGGCATCGCCGCACAGCGTGTCGCGATCCAGCGCGCGGCTGGTGAACAGCGCCGCCGGCAGACCGAGCAGCATCGCCAGCAGTGTGCCGGTGCTGGCGATGGCCAGCGTGGTGACGGTTTCGCGCAGCAGGCTGGCGAGGAAGTCCGGCTGTTGGCTGGGCGGGAAGAACTGGCCGACAAAGCCGCCGAGGGTGGCCAGGGTGGCCGGGTCCAGCAGCAGGCGCGGGTCGAAGCCGGTGTAGGCCATGGCGGCCAGCAGCAGCAGCGGGGCGGCGACGAGCCAGCCCAGCCGTGCGGCCAACCTTGGGTCGCGCGCGGTGTTGGCGCCGGGGGGCTGTCTGCTGCCCGGGTTCAGCATGGTGCGACGCGCGGCAGGTTGGCCGCCGGGCTGTCATCCGGCGCGGGCGGGGTGTCGCCGGCATACAGCGCCGCCAGCAGCTCGGGGCTGACTTGCTCGCGCGGCAGGTCGAACATTACCCGCCCTGCGCGCAGGCCGATCAGGCGCGGGAAGTGCGCCAGCGCCAGCTCCACCGAGTGCAGGCTCACCAGCAGGGTGGCGCGGCGCGCGGCGGCATCGCGGCACAGCAGTGCCACGGTGTCGTCGGCCAGGCGCGGGTCCAGCGCCGCTACCGGCTCGTCGGCCAGCAGCAGCTCCGGCGCCTGGTACAGCACGCGGGCGATGCCGACGCGCTGGCGCTGGCCGCCGGACAGGCGGTCGCCGCGCTGCCACAGTTTGTCGGCCAGCTGCAGCTGCGCCAGCGCGGCGCGGATGGCGGCCACATCCTGCGGCCACAGCAGGCGGCGCAATGCGGCCAACGTTGACATGCGGCCCAGGCGGCCGGCGCCCACGGCGGTAACCACGCGTTGCAGCGCCGGCAGCGGCGCGTGCTGGTACACGCTGCCGATGCGGCTGCGCAGGCGGCGCAGCGCGGCGGCATCCAGCTGCCACGGTTCGGTATCCAGCAGCCGCACGCTGCCGCTGTCGGCGCGGTAGCGGGTGGCGGCCAGCAGCAGCAGGCTGGACTTGCCGGCGCCGGACGGGCCGATCAGCGCCGCCTGCTCACCCTGCGCCAGGCGCAGGGTGATGCCGTCGAGAATGCGCTGGCCGCGCAGCGACAGTGTCGCTTCGCTCAGCGCCAGGCTCATTGCAGCAGGCCGGCGGCCTTGGCGGCAGCTTCGATGCCCTCGTAGTTCTCCGCCTTGGTGGCGATGAACTTGCTGGCGCGCTGCAGCTCCATGATGGCCTTGTACTCCGGCTTGCTGTCGTCCAGCTTCAGGAACGCGGCCTGGATGCGTTGCTGCAGCTTCTTGTCCATGCTGCCGCGCACGGTCCAGTTGTAGTCGTAGAAGGTGGGGGTGGTGCCCAGCAGGCGCACCTTGCTCTGGTCGATCTTGCCGGCTTCCACCAGCTTGTCCCACACCGAGGCGTTCAGCACGCCGCCTTCCACCTTGCCGGAGGCGACCCAGGCCACGGTGGCGTCATGCGCGCCGGAGTAGCCGACGGTCTTGAAGTAGCTTTCCGGCTGCATGCCCTGCTTCTGCAGGAAGTAGCGCGGCATCAGGTGGCCGGAGGTGGAGGAGGCGGAACCGAAGGCGAAGCGCTTGCCTTTCAGATCCTGCAGGGTCTTGATGCCGGCTTCCACGCTGCCGATGTACTTGGCGGTGAACTTGGCATCCTCGGCGCGCTGCACCAGCGGCACTACCTTGCCGCGCTGGCTGGCCTGCACGAAGGTGAAGCCGCCCAGCCACGCCATGTCGATCTGGTCGGCGGTAAGGGCGGTGACCACGCCGGCGTAGTCGGTTACCGGCACGAACTGCACTTTCATGCCCAGTTCTTTTTCCAGGTAGCTGCCCAGCGGTGCGAACTTGCGCTGCAGTTCGGTGGGGGCTTCGTCCGGGATGGCGGACACTTTCAGGATGGCATCGGCGGCGCCGGCCACGGCGGAGACGGCCAGCAGCAGGCTGGCCAGGGCGATCTTGGCTTTCATGTTCAGGCTTTCGGCTAGGCGGACTCAAGGCCGCGTGCGTTCAATGGGCGCCTGCGGCCAACGTTGGCCGCAACTGCCCAAACAAAAATGCAGCCTGGCGACTGCATTGTTTGGTCTGGTGGCGGACGATAAGCCGCCGGCGCGCATTTTAGCGTAAAAGCCCCGGGTTTTCAGTCCACGCGGCGATAGGCCCAGCCGCGCGCCTGCAGGCAGCTGCGGTACAAGTCGTCGCGCGACCGGGCGTTGACATCGTAGGCCTCGGTTTCCGGCCAGTCCCACAGGCCGCCGTCCAGCCAGCAGGAGCTGTGGCTATAGGCGCCGGGCGGGCAGTGCCAGCGCGGGCCGATGTAGCGCGGCGGCAGCGTGCGCTGGCGGATGTCGGGGGGAAACGCCGCGGCCGCTTCCTGCCGGCACTGGTAGCTGTCGCTGTCGAAACTCCTGCTGCCGTCCGCGTGGCGCCACTGGTAGTGGGCGCAGCCGGCCAGCAGCAGGGCGGCGAGCAGGGAGAGGAGACGGGTGTGCATGCGGTTTAGACCGCGCTGCGCCCCGCGCGGTTGCCGAACCAGACGAACAGCGCCGCGCCGGCGACGATCATCGGCAGGCTCAGCCACTGGCCCATGCTGATCACGTCGGACTGGCCGAAGATGCCGGCGTCCGGGGTGCGGAAGTATTCGGCGACGAAGCGGAAGAAACCGTAGCCGGCGAGGAACAGCGCCGACACCTGGCCCACCGGGCGCCGCTTGGCGGAGAACAGCCACAGGATGACGAACAGCGTCAGCCCTTCCAGCAGCGCCTGGTACAGCTGCGACGGGTGGCGCGGCAGCAGGTCCACCTGCGGGAACACCATCGCCCACGGCAGCTCGGCCGGGGCTACGCGGCCCCACAGCTCGCCGTTGATGAAGTTGCCGATGCGGCCGGCGGCCAGGCCGGTGGGCACCAGCGGCGCCACAAAGTCGCTGATCTGCCAGAAGCTCGCGCCCTTCTTGCGGGCGAACAGCGCCATGGCCACCAGCACGCCGATGAAGCCGCCGTGAAAGCTCATGCCGCCTTTCCACACCATCAGGATCTCGGTCGGGTGCGACAGGTAGTAGCCCGGCTGGTAGAACAGCACCTCGCCCAGGCGGCCACCGGCTACCACGCCGATCACCGCCCAGGTCAGGAAATCGTCCAGATCCTTGCTGCGCCAGATGCCGTCCGGCTGCTGGCGGATGCGGTAATTGCCCAGCAGCAGGAACAGCACGAAGCCGAGAAGGTACATCAGGCCGTACCAGTGCACGGCCAGCGGGCCCAGGTGGATGGCGACGGGGTCGAACTGAGGATGGATCAGCATTTGTCAGTTATGTGCGTTTGCGGTAAAAGAGGACGATAAGACGCGGATTATACGGAAAGCGTCCGGCAGCGTGGCGTCACAACCATGACAGCCTGCTGCATACAGAAACTGCCGCTACCCGGAAGTTCCTGTCAGCCGCTCGCCAGAAGCCGGCACCCGGACGCTGCACAGCTTGCACGCTGCGGCCAACCTTGGCCGCGGGACAAAGATTCAGAGACATTAAGGATTCACCATGCCCCAGTACCGTTCCAAAACCTCGACCGCCGGCCGCAACATGGCTGGCGCCCGCGCGCTGTGGCGCGCCACCGGCATGAAGGACGAGGATTTCCAGAAGCCCATCATCGCCATTGCCAACAGCTTCACCCAGTTCGTGCCCGGCCACGTGCATCTGCACAATATGGGCCAGCTGGTGGCGCGCGAGATCGAAAAAGCCGGCGGCGTGGCCAAGGAATTCAACACCATCGCCGTGGACGACGGCATCGCCATGGGCCACGGCGGCATGCTGTACAGCCTGCCCAGCCGCGACCTGATCGCCGACAGCGTGGAATACATGGTCAATGCGCACTGTGCCGACGCGCTGGTGTGCATCTCCAACTGCGACAAGATCACCCCCGGCATGCTGATGGCGGCCATGCGCCTGAACATCCCGGTGGTGTTCGTGTCCGGTGGCCCGATGGAGGCCGGCAAGGTGCAATGGGGCAACGACATCCGCAAGCTCGACCTGGTCGATGCCATGGTGGAAGCGGCCAACAGCGCGGTATCGGACGAGGACGTGGAGCGCGTCGAGCGTTCCGCCTGCCCGACCTGCGGCTCCTGCTCCGGCATGTTCACCGCCAACTCGATGAACTGCCTCACCGAGGCGCTGGGTCTGTCCCTGCCGGGCAACGGCAGCCTGGTGGCCACCCACGCCGACCGCAAGGAGCTGTTCCTGCGCGCCGGCCGCCTGATCGTGGAGATCACCAAGCGCCATTACGAGCAGGAGGATTACTCCATCCTGCCGCGCAGCATCGCCACCAAGCAGGCGTTCGAGAACGCCATGAGCCTGGACGTGGCGATGGGCGGCTCCACCAACACCGTGCTGCACCTGCTGGCGGCGGCCAACGAAGCCGGCGTCGATTTCAAGATGACCGACATCGACCGCATCTCGCGCAGCGTGCCGTGCCTGTCCAAGGTGGCGCCGGCCACCCAGAAGTACCACATGGAAGACGTGCACCGCGCCGGCGGCGTGGTGGCGATCCTGGCCGAGCTGGACCGCGCCGGACTGATCCACCGCGACGTGCCCACCGTGCACAGCCCGACGCTGGGCGCCGGGCTGGAAGCCTGGGACATCATGCGCCACGGCGAAGACAGTACCGCGCAGCGCTTCTACCGCGCCGCGCCGGGCGGGGTGCCGACCACCATCGCCTTCAGCCAGAGCATGCGCTACCCGACGGTGGACAACGACCGTGCCGACGGCTGCATCCGCGACAAGGCCAATGCCTACTCGCAGGACGGCGGCCTGGCGGTGCTGTACGGCAACATCGCCGAGCGCGGCTGTATCGTGAAGACCGCCGGTGTCGATGACTCGATTCTGAAATTCACTGGCCGTGCGCGCATCTTCGAAAGCCAGGACGCCTCGGTGGCGGCCATTCTGGCCGACCAGATCGTGGCCGGCGACATCGTCATCATCCGCTACGAAGGCCCGAAAGGCGGCCCGGGCATGCAGGAGATGCTGTACCCGACCAGCTACCTGAAGTCCAAGGGCCTGGGCAAGGCCTGCGCACTGCTCACCGATGGCCGCTTCTCCGGCGGTACCTCCGGCCTGTCTATCGGCCACGTGTCGCCGGAAGCCGCCGAGGGCGGCGCCATCGGCCTGGTGGAAGAGGGCGATACCGTGGAGATCGACATCCCCAACCGTCGCATCCACCTGGCAGTGAGCGCGGAAACGTTGGCCGCACGCCGCGCCGCGATGGAAGCCAAGGGCCGCGATGCCTGGAAGCCGCTGGGCCGCGAGCGCGTGGTCAGCCCGGCGCTGCGCGCCTACGCCGCGATGACCACCAGTGCCGACACCGGCGCGGTGCGCGACGTGTCGCAGGTAGAGCGCAAGTAAGGCTTGCGGCCAACCTTGGCCGCAGCAAAGCAAACGGCAGCCGCTCTGGCTGCCGTTTTTGTTTTTGCTGCCGGCAAGGCGAGGCGTGCACGCCTGCGGGCTGGCGGTAGCGGGAACTCAGCCCAGCGTGCTTACCGCATCGCCCGCCCCCGGCACGCAGCCGTCGGCAATGCTGTCCCAGCCGCGGTGCACCACCAGTTGCTGGTTACGCACGCACAGCTCTACCCGCTGGCTGTCCGGCCATTGCGCGCGCACGAACTGCTCGATGGCCGCCGGCATGCTCACCCGGTAGTGGCGGGCGGCCAGCTCGGCCGCCGGGTGGTCGCCGTTGTGCAGCAGCGGCACCAGGTAGGCGGCCCACACCAGGAAGCCGTATTTCACGTCGATGCTGCTGGGCTGGTACTGCGCCTGCTGCAGCCAGGCTTGCGCCGCCTCGCGCGGCGCCGCCGCGGCCGGCAACTGCCCCCAGGCGCGCGCCAGCAGCTCCGCCAGCCACTGGTTGCAATTCTGGTACTGGGTGGAAAACGCGTAGGCATTGGCGCTGTACTGCGCGCCCAGCATGGCCAGTGCCTGCGCGCGGTCCAGCGCGGTGGCCGCCAGCTGCTGCTCGGCGCGCGGCGGCAGCAGCAGCACGGAGACATAGGCGCTGTCCTGCTGGTGGCTGTCGAGCAGGAAGCCGGACAGGCCCTGGTCGTAGATGTGCGGCTGGCTGTCGTCGCAGGCGTAGTACAGCTGGCGCACCGACCACGGCGTGTTCGGACTCTGCCGCAGGCTGATGCCGGCGTGGGTGTAGCGGATGGCGAAGCGGTCGAGATCCAGCCCGGCGCGCGCCACGATGGCGGCCTGGCTGCCGGATTGCTCCAGCAGCTGCTTGACCGCGTCGCTGAACAACAGCAGGCGGTTTTTCTGCTGTGCGGACTGCGCCGCCGGCCGGTCGCAGAACAGCAGCGAATTGGCCTGGGCCGGCACGGCGGCCAGCAGCAGCCAGCCGGCGAGCAGGCAGCTCGCCGTCAGCAGCTTGCGGCCAACGTTGGCTAACAACGGGGACACGATGGGGGCGGGCATGGCGGTGGCAATCGGGAGGCAGGAACGGCGTGGCGCCGGCAGCGGGCCGGCGCAGCGGGGAATCAGGACAGCTGCTTGGGCTGCAGCTCCTGCAGCCAGGCCTGTTCCAGCACCAGCACGAACGGCGCCGCGCTATCGGCCTTGGCGAACGCCAGGCCGTACGGGCGCTTGCTGGCGGTAACGGTATTGCCGCTGGCCACGGCGGCGTGCTGCGCATCCGCCTGCGGCACATACAGGTAGAAATCGGCCTGCTGCGGGTTGTTGAGCGCCTGCAGCGTCAGGCGCAGCTGGCCGGGTTTGCCGTCGGCCTGGGCCACGTCGATCACCTTGTAATCGCCTTCGGCCACGTGCAGCGCCTTGGACGAGCCGCGCACGGTGTCGGAGATGCTGCCTACCGTGGCGCTGACGCTTTCCGACGAGGAGTACAGCGAGATGGCCTGGGCGGCCGGGGCGGCCAGCAGGCAGCCGGCCAGGGTGAGGACAGAAAAGATCGTTGGCATGGACAACTTCATCGGGACAGGCTTTCCAGGGTAAATGTTTCCGGTTGGTAGCCACTTGGTACGTAATTATTAATATTTATTAATGACTTACGTGCCGTGGCGGCCAGCAAACCGGCAACTATACTGCCTGGCGCGGGACGCGGCCAGCCCCGGGGGCGCTCAATCGCCGCCGGCGCTGTCGTGGCAGGCGCAGCCTTCGCCGCTGGCGGCGCCTTCCAGCGTCTTGAGGATGCCGCAGTCGGCCACGGTATGCGGCGCATCGCAGCGGGCGCGCAGGGTGAGCAGCTGCTGCTCCAGCCGCTGCAGGCTGGCGATCTGCTGGTGGATGCGGCCGATCTGCGCATCCAGCAGCGCGTTGATGTCGTCGCAGGGCGCGGCGGACGGGTGCAGGTGGTAGTCCTGCAGCCGGCGGATGTCGGCCAGCGACATGTCCAGCGAACGGCAGTGGCGGATGAAGGCCAGCTGCTCCAGGTGCGGCAGCTCGTAGCGGCGGTAGCCGCTGGCGCTGCGCGCCGGCGCCGGCAGCAGGCCCTCGCGTTCGTAGTAGCGGATGGTTTCCGTGTCGCAGCCGCTCTTTCTGGCCAGTTCACCGATCTGCATGGCAGTCTCCCGAAAATGTGCTTGACCTTATAGTAGCTACAAGGTTTGCAATGCGGCAATCAGCTGGCCGGTAGTACGTCGCCGGCAGCCCGAATTCATTGCGGAGACCGACATGAACAAATGTTGCCACAGCAGCGCGGCAGAGCAGGCCGCCGGCCAGCGGCATGAGCACCAGCCTGAGCACGGCCATGCCCACGCGCATGGGCACGGCCACGACCATCAGCACGACCATTCGCACGAGCACGCCGCTTGCGGTGGCGCCCCGGCAGTGGCGGCGCCGGCCGCGCCGCCACCGGCCGGCAGTCAGCCGTGGCGGCTGGCGATTCCGGCTATGGACTGCCCCACCGAGGGGCGCATGGTGGAAAAGGCGCTGGCCGGCATGGCCGGCGTGCTGCAGCTGGACTTCAACTACATCGAGCGCACGCTGATCGTGCATCAGCAGGGCGCCAGCCTGGCCGCCGTGCAGCAGGCGCTGGCTGCCAGCGGCCTGGCCGCGCGGCTGCAGGAGAATGCGGCCAACCTTGTCGCCCCGGTGCGGCCGGCCGGCTGGCCGCTGTGGAGCGCCGGCGTGCTGGCGCTGCTGGCGGAGGCGCTGGCCTTTGCCGGCCAGGCGGAAAGCGGCTGGCCGGTGGTGTCGCTGGCGGCGGCATCGATGCTGCTGGGCGGGCGTGCCACCGCGCGTAAGGGCTGGTATGCGCTGAAGAGCCGCAGCCTCAACATCTACTTCCTGATGAGCCTGGCGGTAGGCGGTGCCATGCTGCTGGGGCAGTGGCCGGAGGCGGCGATGGTGCTGTTCCTGTTCGCGCTGTCGGAGCGGCTGGAAGCGATGTCGCTGGCACGCGCCGGCGCCGCAGTGCGCGCGCTGATGGCGCTCAAGCCGGAGCTGGCCTGGGTGCAGCACGGCGACGACTGGCGGCAGGTGGCGGCCGGCAGCGTCGAGGTTGGCCGCATCGTGCGCGTGCGCCCCGGCGAGCGCGTGCCGCTGGACGGGCGCATCGCCAGCGGCCACAGCGATTTCGACGAAGCGGCGATCAACGGCGAGAGCCTGCCGCTGGCCAAGGGGCCGGGCGAGCAGGTGTTCGCCGGCACCATCAACGGCGCGGCGCTGGTGACGGTACAGGTAACCGCCAGCGCCGACGGCAGCCTGCTGGCACGCATCATCGCGCGGGTGCGCGATGCGCAGGCCGGCAAGGCCGCCACCCAGCGTTTTATCGACCGCTTCGCCGCGGTGTACACCCCGCTGGTGGTGACGCTGGCCGTGCTGTTCGCCATTGGTGCGCCGTTGGCCGGCTGGCTGCCGTGGCAGCAGGCGTTGTACCAGGCGCTGGTGCTGCTGGTAATCGCCTGCCCGTGCGCACTGGTGATTGCCACCCCGGTGACGCTGGTGTCGGCGCTGTCCGCCGCCGCCCGCCACGGCATGCTGATCAAGGGGGGCGCGGCGCTGGAAACCGCCGCCCGGGTGCGGGTGGTGGCACTGGACAAGACCGGCACCCTGACCCGCGGCCAGCCGGCACTGGCCGACATCCGCTGCCTGGATGCGGCGCTGGACGAGCGTGGAGCGTTGCAACTGGCGGCCAGCCTGGAGGCGCATTCCACCCACCCGCTGGCGCGCGCGGTGCTGCAGGCGGCACAGCAGCAGGGTATCGCGCCGCTGGCGGTGGACGGGTTGCAGGAGCTGGCCGGCGAGGGCGTCATTGCCGGCATCGGCGGGGTGCGTTACGGCCTGGGCAATGCCAGGTTGGCCGCACGGCTGGGCGTGGCCGAGACGGCGCTGGCTGCCAGCGACTACCGCCAGCGCGGCGGCATGCTGCTGTGCGCTGACGGCCGGCTGCTGGCCGCGCTGCAGGTGGCGGACAGCCTGCGGCCGGAAGCGCTGGCGGCGGTGGCGGCGCTGCAGCGCCAGGGCATGCGACTGCAGGTGCTATCCGGCGACCACCCGGCGGAGGTGGCACGCATCGCCGCCGCCGCCGGCATTGCCGCCGCCACCGGCGCGCTGCTGCCGGAGGACAAGCTGGCCAGCATCCGCGCGCTGGGCCAGCATGGCGCGGTGGCGATGGTGGGCGACGGCGTCAACGACGCGCCGGCGCTGGCGCAGGCCGAGCTGGGCATCGCCATGGGCGCCGCCGGCAGCGACGTGGCGCTGGAAACCGCCCAGGTGGCGCTGATGGAAGACCGGCTGGACAAGCTGCCGCAGCTGTTCGCCCATGCCCGCCGCAGCATGGCGCTGCTGCGCGCCAACATCGTGCTGGCGCTGGCGATCAAGCTGGTATTTTTTGTGCTGGCGCTGGCCGGGGTAGCCAGCCTGTGGATGGCGGTGTTCGCCGATGTCGGGGCGAGCCTGCTGGTGATTTTCAACGGCCTGCGCCTGGCGCGGCCGATCGGGGAGGCAAAGCATGAACGCACTTGAATGCAAGCTGCCGCCACCACTGGTGGCACTGCTGTGTGCCGGCTTGATGTATGGGCTGCACGGCTGGCTGCCTGCGGCCATGCCGCTGCCGGCGGCGCTGGCGTGGCCGTTCGTGGCGCTGGGGCTGCTGCTGGATGGCAGCGCGGTGCTGGCTTTTTTCCGCCAGCACACCACGGTGAATCCGCTCAAGCCGCAGAACAGCACGGCGCTGGTGGTGAGCGGCTTCTACCGGCTCAGCCGCAACCCGATGTACCTGGGCATGCTGTGCCTGCTGCTGGCCTGGGCGCTGTGGCTGGGCAACTGGGCGGCGCTGGCCGGGCCGCTGCTGTTCTGGCTGTGGATCACCCGCTGGCAGATCGTGCCGGAGGAGCGGGCGTTGGCCGCACGCTTTGGCGACGACTACCTGGCCTACTGCCGCCGGGTGCGGCGCTGGTTGTAAGGCTCAGGCGCGGGTGTTGACGGCCAGCCCCTGCAGCAGCGGGGCGTCGCCGTCGGCATAGGCCTGGCTCAGCTTGCTCTGCTGCTGGCGTTGCTGCGCTTCCTCGGCCAGCGCCTGCAGCTCCATCTGCCGCGCCCTGGCGGCCACCGCCAGATCCTGGCCGGAGGGCTGCGCCGGTGCCAGTGCGGCGCCCTGGATGATGCGTGCCTTCTGCGCGGTTTCCTGCGGCGTGCGCGCCGGCGATACCTCGATGCTGACGCTGCCGCCGATGGCGTAGCGCGCGCCGTCCGGCCCCTGCTGGTAGTCGTAGCTGGGGCCGCTGACGCTGATGCCGCTGGCGGCGGCCAGGTGCGCCTGCTCGTGGGCGCGCACCTCGCGGTCGCGGTTCTGCAGCGCGCGCAGCAGCGCCTGGTCGTCCTCGCTGAGCTTGCCATTGCTGCTGCTGCCGCTGCTGTAGCCGGGCGAGCGGTCGGCAATGGTCGACAGGCTCCCCGCGCTGCCGTACAGCGCAGCGCCGTAACCGCCGGAAGAGGAGATGCCGGAAATTGCCATGAGGAATCAGCCACTTGGGAAGGCTGATTCATTGTAGGACATCGCCACCAGTAGCAAGGGCGTGCCCATGGGTACGCCCTTGCTGAGAGTGTTGATAAAGTCCTTTTGCCTCGCAAAAGGACTTTGTTTTGTAAACGGGAAGGCTGCCGATTCAAAGGCTTAGCTGGAGCGGCCCGGCTTCGCTGGGCCCGGTGGCGCATAAATGGGTATTTTGTCAGCAGCCTGCGCAAGGGCGTGCCTGCGGGCACGCCCTTGCTGTGCGGCCGGCCGGCGCCTCAGGCGGTGATGCTGCTGCGCTCGCCGGTCTGCAGCCGCCACAGCGCGGCATAGCTGCCACCCGCGGCCAACAGCTGCTCGTGGGTGCCGGTTTCCATCACGCGGCCATGCTCCAGTACGTAGATGCAGTCGGCGTGGCGCACGGTGGACAGGCGGTGGGCGATCACCAGCGTGGTGCGGCCCCGCGACACCACCTCCAGCGAGCGCTGGATCGCCGCCTCGGTTTCGTTGTCCACCGCGCTGGTGGCTTCGTCCAGCACCAGGATGCGCGGGTCTTTCAGGATGGCGCGCGCCAGTGCCAGCCGCTGGCGCTGGCCGCCGGACAGCTTCTGGCCGCGCTCGCCCACCGCGGTGTCGTAGCCCTGCGGCAGGCGGGCGATGAACTCGTCGGCCTCGGCGGCGCGCGCGGCGGCGATGATGGCCTCGCGGCTGGCATGCGGCATGCCGTAGGCGATGTTGGCCGCCACCGTGCCGTCGGTGAGGAACACGTCCTGGCTCACGTAACCGATGGCGCGGCGCAGATCGGCCAGCGCCAGCGCGCGGATGTCCTGGCCGTCCAGGGTGATGCTGCCGTGCGCCGACTCGTAAAAGCGCAGCAGCAGCTTGATCAGCGTGCTCTTGCCGGAGCCGGTGGCGCCGACGAAGGCCACGGTGCGGCCGGCCGGCACCTGCAGCGACACCTCGTGCAGTACCTGCTGCTCGCCGTAGCCGAATGACAGCTTGTTGAAAGCCAGCGCGCCGGATACTTGCGCGGCAGGCAGCGGCGCGCCGTGGTAGTCGATGGTGAGCGGCGCGGCCAGCACGCCCAGCACGCGGTCGATGGCGGTCATCGAGCGCTGGTACAGGTCGGCGATGTCGGCCAGGCCGGTAAGCGGCCACAGCAGGCGCTGGGTCAGGTACACCAGCACCGAGTAACTGCCGACGCCGATGGCGCCGGACAGCGCCAGGTAGCCGCCGTACACCAGCGTTACCACGAAGCCGGCCAGGATCGCCATGCGGATCACCGGGATGATGGCGGACGACAGGCGGATGGCGCGGGCGTTGGCCGCACGGTAGCGCTCGCTGGCATCGCGGATGTGCTCGGCCTCGAACTCCTCGGCGGTAAAGGCCTTGATGGTGGCGATGCCCAGCAGATTGTTGTTGAGGCGGCCGTTCACCACCCCGACCGCCTCGCGCACCGCGGCATAGCGCGGGGCGATGCGGCGCTGGAACCAGAAGGTGCCGAACAGGATCAGCGGCACCGGGAACAGCGCGATCACCGCCAGCTTAGGCGCCAGGTAGAAGAACACCGCACTTACCAGCACGCTGGAGCACAGCACCTGGATGATGCTGTTGGCGCCGCCGTTGAGAAAGCGCTCCATCTGGTTGATGTCGTCGTTGAGAATGGACATCAGATTGCCGGTGCTCTTATTCTCGAAATAGGCCAGCGGCAGCTTCTGCACGTGGCGGTAGGCGTCCAGCCGCAGGTCGTGCTGCAGGTTCTGCGCGAGGTTGCGCCAGCGCAGCTGGTACAGGTATTCGAACAGCGACTCGCCGCCCCAGATCAACACGGTGAGCAGGCCCAGCCACAGCAGCTGGTGGAAGGTGTCGGTGATGCCGAGGCGGGCCAGGAACGAATCCTGCTTGCTCACCACCACATCCACCGCCACGCCGATCAGCACCTCGGGCAGGATGTCGAAGAATTTGTTGCACACGGAAAACAGGCTGGCAAGATACGCATCCCGCCGGTAATGGCGGGCGTACTGGAACAGTCGCGACAATGAAGAAGACATGGCGGTAGCGGGCGGTGGGGTGGGAGTGCCATTGTACGCCGCCGTCATCGCAAACAGTGAACACATGCCGGTCGCCTGTTTGGGCGGCCACAAGGCAGAAAGGACAGGCAGGGATTATGAGCGAACAAAGCATGAATCAGCGCGAGCTGAGCATGTCGGTACTGATGACGCCGGACATGGCCAACTTCTCCGGCAACGTGCACGGCGGCGTGCTGCTGAAGCTGCTGGACCAGGTGGCCTACGCCTGTGCCAGCCGCTATGCCGGCTGCTACGTGGTGACGCTGTCGGTGGATCAGGTGCTGTTCAAGCAGCCGATCCACGTCGGCGAGATGGTGACCTTCTACGCCAGCGTCAACCACGTTGGCCGCACCTCGATGGAAGTGGGCATCAAGGTGGTGGCGGAGAACATCCAGCAGCGCAGCGTGCGCCACACCAACAGCTGCTACTTCACCATGGTGGCCTACGACAATGGCCAGGCAATGCCGGTACCGCCGCTGTCGCTGGATACCGAAAGCCACAAGAAGCGCTTCCGCGAGGCCGAAATCCGCAAGCAGATGCGGCTGGCGGCGCGCAAGATGGAAGAAGCACTGGGCTGAGCCTTGCCGCACGGTGCCGCCCGAGAGGGCAGTGCCGGCGGCGCTCAAGCCGGCCGCGCCAGCGTGGCGCTGGTGTGGCAACGTGGTCGCGCCCCGCCGCGGATGATGTGCGCGCTCGCGGGCATGGCCGCCCGGGTCATGCCGGCGCGTGGCGGGCGCTGCGGTGACGTCTAGCGTGGCCGGGACACTTGCCCTGCGGCCATGCGCTGGCGACAATGCCGGCCGTTTCCCATTCCGAAAGCCCCGCATGTTCCAGCTCGTCGCCACCGACCCGCGCTTCTACGTGATCGCCAAGGCACCGGGCGTCGGCTTCCACCGCGAGGACGACGCGCCCGGCGTGCTGGACATCCTGCGCGACGGCCTGCAGGATGCGGCGCTGTGGCCGGTACACCGGCTGGACAAGGTTACCTCCGGTTTGCTGCTGGTGGCGCGCAGCCAGGCCGTGGCCGCCGCGCTGGGCGCCGCCTTTGCCGGCCGCGAGGTGCAGAAGTACTACCTGGCGCTGTCCGACGCCAAACCCAGCCGCAAGCAGGGGCTGATCAAGGGCGATATGGACAAGGGCCGCGGCGGCGCCTGGCGCCTGTGCCAGAGCCAGGCCAACCCGGCGGTCACCCAGTTCTTCAGCCATTCGCTGGCGCCGGGGCGGCGGCTGTTCGTGCTGCGCCCGCGCAGCGGCAAGACCCACCAGCTGCGGGTGGCGATGAAGTCGCTGGGCGCGCCAATTCTCGGCGATGCGCTGTACGGCGGCAGCGCCGCCGACCGCACCTATCTGCATGCCTACGCGCTGAGCTTTGCGCTGGATGGCGAGTCGTTCAGTTTCAGCAGCCTGCCCGCGCACGGCGAATGTTGGCCGCAAGCGCAGCTGGCCGACTACCTGGCGGCCAACCCGCCGGCGGCACTGCCGTGGCCGGCGCTGTAGTGCCGGCCAGGCGTGATGGTGGTCACTGGCATGTCTGCGTCATTCACGTTGCGGCCAGGGCGGTAGCGGCTTGCCCGTGTACCGAGCGGCAGCGCTAGCAACATCAGTATTCGCATCACAAATTCAACATTGCCCGGTTTGCGCTAACGCCGCGGCCAAGCGCGGCTCACTTGCTGGCGCGTTGGCGCGGCTCCGGCGGAATGCCGCTCAGGTGCCGCGCCTGCACCTCGAACGGATTGTCCCAGTACGGCCGCCTGCCGCGCAGCCATTGCCACAGGCTGGCGGCCGGGTAGGCCAGCAGCAACAGTACGCCCCAGCGCTGGAACTGCCGCACGTGCACCTGCTCGTGCGCGCGCAGCGCCGCCAGCACGGCATGATTCTGCCCCACGATCACCTGCCCCAGGGTGAGGGCGTCAAACGGCAGCCGGTGGTGCTGCCAGCGCCGTGGCAGCGCTATCTCCAGACACGTTGGCAGCTCGCCGCGACTGCGGCGCAGACTGCCGCCGCACAGCAGCAGCGGCAGCGCACACAGCAGGCCCAGCAGCGAGCACGGCGCCGCCCACAGACTGCCGGCCAGCTGCAGCAGGCGGCGCATGGTTATTTCAGCGCCCGTGCCATCAGCAGGCTGTCGTGGTAGCCGCCGTGGCGCAGGCTGTCGCCGCGCAGCGTGGCTTCGCGGGCAAAACCGTATTTTTCATACAGCGCGATCGCCGGCGCGTTGTCGCTGAACACCTTCAGCTGCAGCCGGCGGTAGGGCAGGTAGTCGCCGGCCTGTTGCAGCAGCGCCCGCAGCAGCGCGCTGCCCACCCCCTGGCCGTGTTGCGCCGGATGCACGGTGATGCCCAGTTCGGCGATGTGGCCCAGCCGCGGGTTGTCGCCGGGCTGCCAGATGCCGGCATTGCCGATGATGCCGCCGGCGGCGTCCAGCGCCACCAGGCCGAGGTTGCCGGCGCTCAGCCGCTGCCGCCAAAACGCCTCGTTGGGGTAGGGCAGCTGCAGGGTGTTGGCCTGGGTGCTGTCGTGTGCCATCAGCGCCGCCACGCCGGCGGCGTCGGCCGGCTCGCTGTGGCGCAGGCTGAATGGCTGGCGGCTGCCATCGCGCCGCGCGACCGCGCCCGGTTGCGCAGTATGCTCCGCAAGGTTGGCCGCATGCTCGCCGGGGCGAAAGCGCAGCCGCGCCATCAGCACCGCGTCCTCGTACACCCCTTCGCGCAGGTTGAAGCCGCGCGCCACGCCCTCGTGCGCGAAGCCGTAGCGCTGGTACAGCGCGATGGCGCCGTGGTTGTCGTGTACCGCATCCAGCTCGATGCGCTTCAGATCCAGCCAGTTGTCGGCGTAGTCCAGCAGCGCGCGCAGCAGGCTGCTGCCCGCGCCCTTGCCCTGCCAGTCGTCGCGCACCATCAGGAACAGCAGCGCGCTATGCCGGCGCCGTGCCGAGATGGCCAGATGCAGGCCGCCGCAGGCCACCAGTTCGCCGTCCGGGGTGCAGGCCACCAGTGCGTGGATGTGCGGCGGGAAGTTGTCCAGCAGCTGCTGCACGCTGGCCAGCGACTGGAACGGTTGCTGCAGGGTGTTGCGCACCACGCCGGGGCTGGTGCGCAGGCGGTGCAGCGCGGCGGCGTCGGTGGGGGCGAGGCGGCGGATCTGGTAGTTCATCGGTGGCTTTCGGCGTTGCCGGGGCGGCAGCGGCTGGCCGCGCCCGAACCCACACCATGCCATGCGCTTAGCCGGCAACACAACTGCCCGTGCGGCCAACGTTGTGGCGGCACGGGCAGTTGCCGGGGTGTGCTCTAGCGCCGCGGCTGGCTGGCCTTGTCCACCAGCACCATCAGGTGCTGGTAGGGGATGCCGCTGTGGCTGGACAGGCCGATCTCGCAGGTGGCGCTGGTGGAGAAGCCGCCGCAGCAGCCGGCCACCTGTTCTTTCAAGCCGGTCAGAGCGCTTTCGTTCAGCTCCGGGTGCGAAAAGCCCTTGTCGCCGGCAAAGCCGCAGCAGGTGATGCCGGCCGGTTCGATCACCGTCTTGGCGCAGCGCCGTGCCAGCGCGTTGAGGTTGGCGCTCTGGCCCTTCTTGCGCATCGAGCACACCACGTGCAGCGCCACGGTGTCGTCCTGCGGGCTGAACTGCAGGTACTGCGCGGCCTCTTCCTGCACGAAGCTGGTCACGTCGAGGATGCGCAGCCGTGGGTCGGCGATGCCATCCAGCAGCGCGGCGGTGCACACGCCGTTGTCGATGATCACCGGCCAGCGGCCGTTTTCCGTGGCGGCCAGCAGCGCGGCTTCCACCTCGTTCACCTTCTTCTGCGCCGCCTCGGCCGCGCCCTTGGACTTGAACGGCGTGCCGCAGCACAGGCTGGCCAGATTGTCCGGGTAGATCAGCCGGTAGCCGGCCTTGCCCAGCACCGAGGCCACCACCTCGTTCAGCGGCCGGGCGTCCGGCATATTGGCCGCCGGGGCGAAGGTACGGGTCAGGCAGGACGGCAGGTACACCACGCGGCGTTCGGCGTGCGCCTGGCCGGCGGCCAGTTGCAGCTTGCCGGCGGCGCGCGGGAAGTACGGCGTCCAGCGCGGAATCTTGCGGCCAACTACCTTGCGCAGGCCGCGCATCACGGCGCCGGTGGCGGCGTCGCCGGCCAGCGCGTGCAGGGTGTCCAGCGCCTTCAGCCCCAGCCGCGCGCCGGCGGTGGCGGTGGCGAAGTTGTCGGCCAGGGTGTTGGCGGTGGCCCAGCCGATGTCGGACAGCTGCGCCTGGCGGATCAGGCTGGTGAGGCTGCCGGTGTTGATGCCCACCGGGCAGGCGGTTTCGCACAGCCCGCAGGTGGTACAGGTCTCGTCGCCGGCGTACTGGTAGGCGGCCTGGATCTCGGCCAGCCGCTCGCTGTCGCCCTGCTTTGCCAGCAGCGCCATTTCGCGGTTGGCGACGATGCGCTGGCGCGGGGTGAGGGTGATGGCGCGGCTGGGGCACATCACCTCGCAGAAGCCGCATTCGATGCATTTGTCGATCAGCGCATTGGCCGCCGGGATCGGCTTCAGGTCGCGCACGTGCAGCTGTTTGTCGCGGGTGATGATCACGTCCGGGTTGAGGATGCCCTGCGGGTCGAACAGTGCCTTGATCTCCTGCATCAGACGGAACGCCGCTGCGCCCCATTCCAGCTCCACGAACGGCGCCATATTGCGGCCGGTGCCGTGCTCGGCCTTCAGCGCGCCTTCGTATTCCACCGCCACCAGCTGGCACACCGCGTCGAGGAAGGCCTCGTAGCGGGCGATTTCCGCCGCGCCGCTGAAGTTGGGGGTGAACACGAAGTGCAGGTTGCCTTCCAGCGCGTGGCCGAAAATGATCGCCTCGTGGTAGCCGAACTGCTGGAACAGCGCCTGCAGCTTGAGCGTGCCCTCGGCCAGGTGCTCGATGGGGAAGGCCACGTCCTCGATGATCACCGTGGTTTCCGCCGCACGCATCGCCCCCACGCTGGGGAACATGCCCTTGCGGATGTTCCAGTAGCGGGTGTACTCGGCGCTATCGCTGGTGAAGCGGATGCCGTCTAGGCTGGCGATGTGGCCGATGCGGTTTTCGATGAAGGCCACGTTGGCCGCAAGCTGGCCGGCGTCGGCGGCGCGGGTTTCCATCAGGATGGCGGCGGCGTCCGGCCCCAGCGTCTTGATGAACGCCGGCACCCCGGCCTTGTTCTCCACCGACTGCAGGCTGGCGCGGTCCAGCAGCTCGGCCGAGGACACCACGTCCTTGTGCTGCGCCAGCAGCTGTACCGCGTCGCAGGCGGCCTTGATGTCTGGGTAGAACACCAGGGCGGAGGCCTTGTGCGGATGCTCCTCCACCGTGCGGTAGCTGACTTCGGCAACAAAACCCAGCGTGCCCTCGCTGCCCACCATCAGGTGGGTGAGCATCTCCAGCGGGTCGGCAAAATCCAGCAGCGCGTTCAGGCTGTAGCCGGTGGTGTTCTTCATTTTGTACTTGCGGCGAATCTTCGCCGCCAGCGCCTCGTCGGCCAGCACGCGCTGGCGCAAGGCGGCCAACTGTGCCAGCAGGCCGGCGTGGCTGACGCGGAACGCCGCCACGCTGGCGGCGTCGCCGCTGTCCAGCAGCGCGCCGTCGGCCAGCAGCAGGCGCAGGCTCAGCAGCGTCTGGTAACTGTTCTGCGCGGTGCCGCAGCACATGCCGCTGGAGTTGTTGTTGACGATGCCGCCTATCATCGCCGAGTTGATGGTGGCCGGGTCGGGGCCGATCTTGCGGCCGTAGGGCAGCAGCGCGGCATTGGCCTCGGCGCCGATCACCCCTGGCTGCAGGCGGATGGCCGCACCGTTATCCAGCACCTGCAGCCGCTTCCAGCCGTGGCTGGCCACCACCAGGATGGAATCGCTCACCGCCTGGCCGGACAGCGAGGTGCCGGCGGCGCGGAAGGTCACCGCCAGCTGCAGGCTGGCCGCCTCGCGCAGGATGGCGCGCACCTCGTCCTCGTTTTCGGTCTTGATCACCACCTTGGGCGTCAGCCGGTAACAGGAGGCATCGGTACCGTAGGCCAGCGTCGACAGCGGGTCGGTGAACACCCGGCGCGCCGAGATGGTTTCCAGGATGCGTTGATGGAATTCGCGGTAAGCGCCTTGCAGCATGAGTCTCTCCGGCGGCCGTGCGGGCCTGTGCTCTGTATTGCCCGCATGGTGCCACAACGCGTTGCCGCGCCCATCTGGGGTTTGCCCTTGCTTATGGCAACTGCGTAAGCTGTGCAAGGTCATAGTAGGAGCCGGCTTGTAACGGCGAAAGCCGGAATTACCGAGGAGAGCAATATGCTGATCGACAAGAACGACGCCACCCTGCTGGTGGTGGATGTGCAGCAGAAGCTGCTGCCGGCGGTGCTGGACGCGGCGGGCATGCTGGCGCGCTGCCGCTGGCTGGTGTCGGCGGCGCACGACGTGGGGCTGCCGGTGGTGTTTTCCGAGCAGTACCCGCACGGCCTCGGCCATACCGTGCCCGAGCTGCTGGCGGCGGCGCCGGCGGCGCTGGTGGTGGAAAAGCTGCATTTTTCCTGCGTGGCGGCGGACTGCCTGCCGGAGGATTTGCTGGCGCGCAGCCAGGTGCTGGTGTGCGGCATGGAGACGCATGTCTGCGTGCTGCAGACGGTGCTGGGGCTGCTGGCACTGGGCAAGCAGGTGTTCGTGGTGGCCGACGCGGTTTCCAGCCGTGGCGAAATGAACCGCGACTACGGCCTGCAGCGCATGCGCGATGCCGGCGCGGTGCTGGTGACGCGCGAGATGGTGCTGTTCGAAGCGCTGCGGGTGTCCGGCAGTGCCGAGTTCAAGGCCATGAGCCAGCGCTACCTGGTGGGCGAGCAGCCGTGAGCGTCAGCTCGCGCGCGCGGTTTGCCGGGCCTTGCGTGTCACTGTCGCAGGCGCCGCTAGCGCTACGGCACGCCGCGGTGTTGCCTGCTGCGCGCGGCGCCAGAAAGACAAAAGGTTGGCCGCATTGCTGCGGCCAACCTTGTTGCCTGTCGAGATGACGGCTGAG
>NZ_JBHRXN010000034.1:0-21175 GCF_042648525.1 Vogesella facilis | reverse complement strand
GCCCCGAATTGGCGCGTTGCACCAATTCGGGCGGTTTGGTTGCACCAAAACCGTGCAAAAGTCTCCGGCGATCTGGCTGCGCGGGGTCGCGCCGGCCAGACAAGCAGAGAACAACACCTGTCGCTCCATGGAGCAAGTCTGTAGCTAGCAAGCTGTGTGCCAGCATGAAACAAGCCACCGCTCGGGTGGCTTGTCTGGCTGGGCTGCAGGGGGAGGGCTACTGGCTGTCGAAGTCGATCAGCCAGGTCTTGTCCGGGTATTTCAGCGCCATCCGCCACTGCCGGCTGCCACTGACGCACACCGGCAGCGTGATGCTGGCGCGCCAGCCATCGCCCTGCGGCAGCAGCTGGTAGCGATTGAAGCCCATGTCCATGTCGCGCATGGCGAACTCGATGGCCGGCGGCTCGCCGGCATGTCGGCTCAGGCTCAGGCCGAACGGCTTGGCCGCCTGCGGGGCGCGGTCCAGCTGCAGCAGGCTGCCGTCCGGCAGCGGGCAGCCGGCTTGCAGATTGCTGCAGCTGACGGTGATCGGCGCTGCTGGCTGTTGCTTGTGGTTGAGATACCACCAGATCAGCCCGCCCTTGAGCAGGGCGAAGGCGATCAGCAGCACGGCGATCAGCGCCAGTTGCTGGCGGGTGAGTTTGGTTTTCATGTCGAAGCAGGCTCTGGTTGCCAGGCGGCGCGCATCTGCGCCACGCCATGCGCGCCGCAGCGGCGCGCCTCGTCAAGGTTGGCCGCAGACAGCCCGCCGATGGCGAACACCGGCAGCGGCGCGGCCGGGGCGGTGAGCGCGGCCAGGCCGTCCCAGCCCAGCGGCGCTTGTGCCGGGTGGCTGGCGGTGGCCAGCACGTGGCCCAGCAGCGCGTAGTCCAGCTCCAGCTCGGCGGCGCGCTCCAGCTCGGCGCGGCTGTGGCAGGAGGCGCCCACCCAGGTGAAGTGCGCCGGGCGCTCCTGCAATGCGGCCAGTCGGGTGCCGTTCAGCTGCACGCCATCCACCGGCCAGCCTTTCAGCCACGCCGGGTCGGCGTTGACGATCAGCTTGCCGCCGCGCGCATGCACGATCTGGCTGATTTCGCCCACCAGCGCTGCCAGCTGTTCGCGGTCCAGTTGCGGTTCGCGCACGATCACCCACGGCTCATCGTCGCGTTGCGCCAGCGCCTCCAGCACCGCATCGCGGCCCAGTTCGTGCACGCAGCTGATGTGCAGCACGTCCGGCAGCTGCAGCGCGCGCAGGATGGGCGCGTTGGCCGGCAGCATCGGCTGCACCGACAGCTGGCCCGGCTCCTGCCAGGCAAAGCTTTGCCCCTCGTGCGGCTGCGGTTCGCCATCCCAGGCCCACACGCGGTAGAACAGCAACTCCACCGAGGCGTGCTCGTAGTGGTGCACGCGGCGCAGCCACGGCGTGGCGCGGGTGACGGTGATGCCCATTTCTTCCTGCAGTTCGCGCACCAGCGCCTGGTATGGCGACTCGCCGGCCTCCACCTTGCCACCGGGGAACTCCCAGTAGCCGGGATAGGGCTTGCCGGCCGGGCGGCTGCCGAGCATGAAGTGGCCGTCGGCCTGCATCAGCGCGCCGGCCACCACCGGAATGATCTTCCTGGTATCCATGATCAGCGCCCCAGCTCGGCTATGCGCGCGTCCGGCTCGCGGCCGGCCCAGTCGCAGGCGAACTGCCAGGCCACGCGGCCGGAGCGGCTGCCGCGCAGCTGGCTCCACTGCAGCGCGGCGCGCTCGGCCTCGCCATCCAGCGGCAGATCGAAGTGCGCCAGCCAGCCGCGCACCGCCGACAGGTAGGCGTTCTGGTCGAACGGATAGAACGACAGCCACAGGCCGAAGCGGTCGGACAGCGACACTTTTTCCTCGGTGGTTTCGCCGGGGTGGATCTCGCCGTCCTTCACCCAGCCTTCGCGGTTTTCGCTGCTGCGTTCCGGCATCAGGTGGCGGCGGTTGGAGGTGGCGTAGACCAGCAGGTTGGCCGCACGCTGCGCCAGGCCGCCGTCCAGCGCCGATTTCAGCGCCTTGTAGCTGTCCTCACCCTCCTCGAACGACAGGTCGTCGCAGAACAGGATGAAGTGCTCCGGGCGGCCGGCCACCAGCGCCACGATCTGCCCCAGGTCCGGCAGGTGGCTCTTGTCCACCTCGATCACGCGCAGGCCGCGCGCGGCATAGGCCGCCAGCAACGCCTTGATCAGCGAGGACTTGCCGGTGCCGCGCGCGCCGGTAAGCAGCACGTTGTTGGCCGGGCGCCCGGCCAGGAACTGCTCGGTGTTGCGCACGATCAGCGCCTTCTGGCGCTCGATGTCGGTGAGGTCGCCCAGCGCAACGGTATGCGGCGCGTGGATGGCTTCCAGCCAGCCGGTAATGCCGGCGCGGCACCAGCGGAAGGCTGGCGCTTGCCAGTCCGGCTCGGGAATGGCCGGCGGCAGCAGCGGCTCCAGCCGTGCCATCAGCGCTTCGGCACGGGCAAGAAAGGCGTCGAGTTTTTCCATTGGATTTCAGGCTCCTGCATGCAGCGATGGCCGACTCCAGCGCACATAGGTGTCTGGCTGGCAGTAAAAGCCCTCGAAGCGAGTAAAGGGTTGTAGTCGGTCAGGAGTGCCGGCAAGCAGGGAGTAATAGCGATCCCAATGGGTGCACAGCATTACTTCGCCATCTGCCGAGAAAAAGCGGGCATGTGGGTAGGGGGCAAGTGTGTCACCGTCACCGCTCAGTTCATCAAGTGTTATTGGGAGGCAGTCCTCACCAAACTCATCGCCACACCACAGGTGATCATTGTCTCCTGCCAGCATATCTAGCCATGAGGCGTAGCAGATATCTGGTAAATAACCATTGTCTGGAGGGATCAGCCCCTGTTGTTCACAGTACTGGACCAGCTGCTGTGCGTAGTCGTCACGACAGAACTCCTGGCGCAGGCTGAGTGACAGTGTGCCCAGCGCGATATCGATGGCGGCGATATCCGGCAGGCCCAAGCCAGCAACCACAGACTGCCAGCTCACTGGCTGGCAGTCCGCCACGATCTGGCTGCGACTGGGGTAGTGCTCTGGGGTAAAACTGGCCAGTGGCAGGGTGCGAGGTTGCAGGAACGGATGCAACAACAGGTAGGCCGCGGGAAATTCGCCCTGTAATTGCTCCAGGATGAAGCCATCCTGTGGGCAGAGACAGTGCAATTTACTGCTGGTCAGTGCTTTGTCCATAACGACTATTGTTTTCCTGGTCGTACTGGGAGAGCGTGCGGCGTTGAGGTTAGTCGCGCAGGCTGATCACCGGCCAGCCGTGGCTTTCGGCGTGGGCGCGCAGCGCGTCGTCCGGGTCCACCGCCACCGGCTTGCTGACGATGGACAGCAGCGGCAGGTCGTTGCGCGAGTCGCTGTAGAAGAAGGTGTCGGCGTAGCTGTGCAGCGTTTCGCCGCGTGCGGCCAACCATTCGTTCAGGCGGGTGATCTTGCCGGCCTGGAAGCTGGGGGTGCCGGTGGGTTTGCCGGTGTAGTTGCCGGCGGCGTCCTGCTCCAGTTCCACCGCGATCAGGTGCTCCACGCCCAGCTCGCGGGCGATGGGGGCGGTGATGAAGCGGTTGGTGGCGGTGATGATCATCACCATATCGCCCTGCGCCTGGTGCGCAGCCACCAGCTCACGCGCTTTCTGCGGGATGATGGGCAGGATGTGCTCGGCCATGTAGTCGGCGTGCAGGCTGTCCAGCTCGCTGCGGCTGAAGCGCGTCAGCGGCGCCAGCTGGAAATCGAGGAATTCGAAGATGTCCAGCGTGCCGGCCTTGTACTGCTCGTAGAAGTAGTCGTTCTGGCGGGCGTGGTGTTGCGGATCGAGAATGCCGCGCTTGATCAGGAATTTCGGCCACTCGGTGTCGGAGTCGCCGGCAATCAGGGTGTTGTCGAGGTCAAACAGGGCAAGGTTCATGGCTCGGTTTCTGTGGTTTGCAGTACGTTTTTCACCAGCGGCACGGTGATGGGGCGCCGCAGCGCCAGCGAGTAGCGGTCCAGCATGTCCAGCATGGCGATCAGGCTGGACAGGTCGCGGCGCCAGTGGGTAAGCAGGTAGCGGAACACGTCGTCGCCCACCGCCAGCTGGCGGCTGGCGGCGTGCTGGCGCAGCGCGTCCAGCTTGTCGTCGTCGGACAGCGCCTTCACCTCGAACACCAGGCCCCAGCCCAGGCGGGTGCGCAGGTCGTCGCGCACCGGCGCCTGCATCGGCGGCTGGCGGCCGGCCATCAGCAGGCGGCCTTCGCCGCTTTCCTTCAGCGAGTTGTAGATGGAGAACAGCATGATCTGGTCGTCCGGCGCCAGGTCGTCTACATGGTCGACGGCGATGAAGCTGGCCTCGCGGGCGAAGTCGGGCAGGTGCTCGTGCTGGGCGTCCAGGTAGATGGAGGCGCGGCCCAGGCGCTCGGCATGGGCGATCCACGCCTGCAGCAGGTGGGTCTTGCCGCAGCCCGGCTCGCCCCACAGGTAGACGAAGCGTTCGCCTTCCTCGGCGGTAAGCGCGGCAATGATTTCGCGGTTACGTTCGGCAAGGAAGTTGTCGAACGCCGGGTGGGGTTCCGGCAGGAGGTCGAGAACGAGCTGGTCCAACATCGGTATGGGCTATCTGGGATCAGGGGTCGATTCTACGCTGATAAAAGCGGCTGTTGAAATAATGGCGGATCAGGTGGCGGCCCAGAATCACGCTGATGGCCGACAGCGGCAGCGCCAGCAGCACGCCGGCGAAGCCCATCAGCTCGCCGAACGCCATCAGCGCGAAGATCACCGTCACCGGCGACAGGCCGATGCGTTCGCCCACCAGGTAAGGGGTGATCAGGAAGCTTTCCAGCAGCTGGCCGACGGCAAACACCCCCCACACCAGCAGCAGGCCGTTGGCGTTATCGAACTGCAGCACCGCCGCCAGCGTGGCCAGCAGCAGGCCGGTAAAGGCGCCTAGGTAGGGGATGAACACCAACAGGCCGGCGACGATGCCGATGGCGAGGCCGGAATCCAGCCCCACCAGCGCCAGGCCGCCGCCGTAGAGCGCCGCCATGATCAGCATCACCGACAGCTGGCCGCGCAGGAACTGGCCCAGCATGTCGTCCACCTCGCCGGCAATGCGGCCAACCTCGTCCACCCAGCGCCGCGGCACCAGGGTGGCGGCGCGCCGCACCATGTGATCCCAGCCGTGCAGGAAGTAGTACAGCAGCACCGGCAGCAGGGTGAGGTTGGCCACCGTCTGCAGCAGCAGCGCGCCGCCATGCCCCAGCTGCGGCGCGATGCGTGCCAGCGCCTGGCGCACGCCGGCGGCGTTGCCGGCCAGTGCCTCGCGCCAGCTCTGGCTGTCGATGCTGATGGCGGTGCCCAGCGTGCGGTTGAGCCACGGCAGCGCGTTGTGCTGCACGAAGTCCACCAGTACCGGCAGCCGCGCGGTGAGCGCCTGCGCCTGCGAGATCAGCATCGGCACCACGATCAGCAGCAGCCCCAGCACGGTAAAGCAGCCGGCCAGCATCACCAGCAGCAAGGCGACGGTGCGCGACAGGCCGCGCGCCTGCAGCCGGTCTACCAGCGGGTCGAGAATGTAGGCCAGCACCGCGGCGGTGATGAACGGCGCCAGCACGGCGGACAGCCGGTCCAGCAGCCACAGCACGGCCAGCAGGCCGGCGGCGCCCAGAAGCCAGGGCAGCAGGTTGGAGCGTTGCGCTTGCATGGTGGGAATATCGGAAAAGGTTGGCCGCAACGCGGCAGGGTCAGTCGACGATGAACAGGGAGGCGCCTTGCGGGCTGGACGAACGGTGCGCTTCGGCGTGGTCGGCCACCTGGTAGCTGACGCCCGGCGTCAGCACGAAGCGGCGGCCATCGGCCAACTCGGTGTGCAGCTCGCCGGCCAGGCACAGCAGGATGTGGCCCTTGTGGCACCAGTGGTCGGCCAGGTAGCCGGCGCTGTACTCCACCATGCGCACGCGGATGTCGCCGAAATGCTGCGTGCGCCAGCGCGCTTCGCCCTGCGCACCGGGGTGGATTTCCACCGCGATCGCCGTCCAGTCGGTGGTGCCGAAGGCGATGTCGTTGAGCTGCATGCTCGCTCCCTTGACGCAGTTCTGACTGCGGGTCGGTTTTCAGTTAAAATACAGGCGCTTCGGGCCACGAGCCCGCGCACTCCCAGGCAGCAAAGCGATTACGTTAGCAGAAAGCGAGTTTACCTTGAACACCACGTCCCTCAGTTACCGTGACGCCGGCGTCGATATCGATGCCGGTGACGCGCTCGTCGAAAACATCAAGCCGTTTGCCAAGCGCACCATGCGCCCGGAAGTCCTCGGCGGCCTCGGCGGTTTCGGCGCACTGGTGGAAATCTCCAAGAAATACCAGGAACCGGTGCTGGTTTCCGGCACCGACGGCGTGGGCACCAAGCTCAAGCTGGCCTTCGACTGGAACAAGCATGACACCGTCGGCATCGACCTGGTGGCCATGAGCGTGAACGACATCCTGGTGCAGGGTGCCGAGCCGCTGTTCTTCCTCGACTACTTTGCCTGCGGCAAGCTGGACGTGGCGCAGGCCACCGACGTGATCAAGGGCATTGCCGAAGGTTGCGAGCAGGCCGGTTGCGCGCTGATCGGCGGCGAAACCGCCGAGATGCCGGGCATGTACCCGGTGGGCGAGTACGACCTGGCCGGCTTTGCCGTCGGCGTGGTGGAAAAGAGCAAGGTCATCACCGGCCGCGACATCAAGCCGGGCGACGTTGTGCTGGGCCTGAAGTCCAACGGCGTGCACTCCAACGGCTACAGCCTGGTGCGCAAGATCATCGAGCGCGCGCAGCCGCAGCTGGATGCCGCCTTCGACGGCGACAAGACCCTGCGTGACGCCATCATCGCCCCGACCCGCATCTACGTTAAGCCGCTGCTGGCACTGATGCAGCAACTGAACGTGAAGGGCATGGCGCACATCACTGGCGGTGGCATCACCGAGAACACCCCGCGTGTGCTGCCGGCCAACACCGTGGCACAGATCGACGCCGGTAGCTGGGAACTGCCCAAGCTGTTCCAGTGGCTGCAGGCGGAAGGCAATGTCGATGCGCAGGAAATGTACCGCACCTTCAACTGCGGTATCGGCATGGTGGTGATCGTGGACGCGGCCGATGCCGACGCCGCGGCTGCCTTCCTCACCGAGCAGGGCGAAACCGTATCGCGCATCGGCGTGATCCGCGCCCGCAACGGCGACGAGCACCAGACCCAGGTGGCGTAAGCCGTACTGGTCCGATAGCGCCGCTGGCCCTGCTGGCGGCGCTTGTCATTTGGCGGCAGCCGATGTCGCCGCCCGCTGCAACCCGTTTGCGGCCAACGTTATCCGGCGCCGGCGCCGGTTGTCACAGCACCATGAAAAACATCGTCATCCTGATTTCCGGCCGCGGTTCCAATATGCAGGCCATCGTCGACGCCGACATTGCCGGCGCCAACATCGCCGCGGTGATCGCCAACCGGCCGGACGCTGCGGGCCTGGCCTGGGCCGCCGAACGTGGCATCGCCACCGTGGGTCTCGATCACAAACAATTTGCCAGCCGCGAAGCGTTCGACGCGCAGCTGGCCGCCGAAATCGACGCCTTCGCCCCCGATCTGGTGGTGCTGGCCGGCTTCATGCGCATCCTCACCCCGGCCTTCACCGCACGTTACGAAGGCCGCATGCTGAACATCCATCCGTCGCTGCTGCCGGCCTTCCCCGGCCTGCACACCCACCAGCGTGCCATCGACATGGGCTGCAAGGTGGCCGGCTGTAGCGTGCACTTCGTCACCGCCGAGCTGGACCACGGCCCGATCGTGGCGCAGGCGGTGGTGCCGGTGCTGGACGACGACAGTGAAGCCACGCTGGCGGCGCGCGTGCTGCAGCAGGAACACAAGCTGTACCCGGAAGCGGTGCGCCGCTTCGTGGCCGGTGAACTGGGCATTGCCGCCGGCCGCGTGGCCGGCGTGACGGCGGCTGCGGCCAACCTTAGCCTGCTGGTGCCGGCCCCGCGTTGAAACTGCCGCGCCTGACAGCCAGACGCCTGATGCTGCTGGCCTTCCTGTTTTCCCTGCTGCTGCACTTGCTGACACTGGGCGGCGGCCTGCTGTCGTTCGACGCCATCGACATGCCGGATGACCCCAAGCTGCGCAAGCTCAGCGTGCGGTTGGACAGCATGCAGCTGGAGGAGGCGTCGGCGCCGGCGCTGGAAACCGCGCTGCTGGCCACCGGGCCGGCCGGCGGCCGCCACTACGATGCCTCGCAGCCAGTGGTGGCGCGGAAGAAAAAGCCCCGTCCGCTTATCCGGCACACGGCGGCGTCTGCGCCAGTGGCAAGCATGGCGGCATCGGCAGCGCTGGCAGAGGCACCGCATCACGTGGCCAGTGCCGGCGCGGCGGAACTGCCGTCCCGAGTGGCGGCCAGCGCGGCACTGGCCGCCACGCCGGCGGCCGAGGCCGAGACGGTAAAACCGGACAAGCCGATCCGCCGCTTCCCGTTCAGCGCGCGCGTGCAGTATTCGCTGTTCTATTCCGGCATAGCAGCCGGGCGGGGCAATATGGTGTGGCAGCGCGAGGCGGGCAGCTACAGCCTGGTGACCGACGTGGTGCCGGTGATCGGCCCAAAACTGCACTATGAAACCACCGGTACGGTGGACAAGCTGGGGCTGAAGCCGGAGCACTTTGCCGCGACCCGCGACGGCGAGCTGCGCGAGCGTGCCAATTTCGACTGGTCTGGCGGTGTGCTGGCCTACGGCGACCGCAACGCCGACAAGAGCGAACCGCTGGCCGCCGGCGCGCAGGACTGGCTGGGCTTGGGGGTGCAACTGGCGCTGCGCGGCGACAATATGGGCGACGCGCCGATCCAGATCACCACCGGCAAGAAGGTGTACCGCATGCTGCTGAAACCGGATGGCGAAACCGACTTCGATACCGGCGACGGCGTGATCCGTGCCGTAGTGGTGCGGGTGAAGCAGCCGGATGAAATGTACGAATTCTGGTTGGCGCCTGACTTTGCCAATATTCCGATCCGCGTACTGCGAGTGGGCAAGGATGCCCGCTACGAAATGCGGGCTAACCTGATTGAACTGGCGGGCAAGACTGTCTGGAAGCTGCCGCCGAGAAAGCTGAACAATGAAAGTAAACGCTAGACAATTCGAGCAGCTGGACAAGGTATTGCATGCCATGCTGCGTTTCGACCGCCCGGCCGACGCCGTGCTGTCCGCCTTCTTCCGCGAGAACAACAAGCTGGGCGCCGCCGATCGTCACCTGATTGCGGAGACCTCCTTTGCCTGCCTGCGCCATCTGGAGCTGTTGCGCCACCTGTGCGCGCCGCGCATCAACACCCGCCGCCTGGCGCTGGCCACCCTGGTGCGCATCGGCGGCAGCAACCTGCGCGAGCTGGAGTCGGTGACCAAGGAAGGCGAAAACGAATGGCTGGCCAGCATCAAGGGTGCCGAGCTGCCGGCGGACATCAATGTGCGCGCCGGCCTACCGGGCTGGGTGGTCGGCATGCTGGCGGAGCAGGACGAAGGCGAAGTGGTGGCGCTGGGCAAGGGCCTGGCCAGCGCCGCGCCGCTGGACCTGCGCGTCAACAGCCTGAAGATGCGCCGCGACGAGGCGGTGGTGTACCTGCGCGATTCCGGCATCGACTGCGAGCCGACGCCGTACTCGCCGCTGGGCATCCGCCTCAAGGGCAAGCCGGCGCTGGCCAAGCACCCGCTGTTCGTGCAGGGCGCCATCGAGGTGCAGGACGAAGGCAGCCAGCTGTTGGGCCTGCTCACCGGCGCGCGCCGTGGCGAGATGGTGGTGGATTTCTGCGCCGGCGCCGGCGGCAAGACCCTGCTGCTGGGCGCGCAAATGGCCTCCACCGGCCGCCTGTACGCGTTTGATATTTCCGAGAAGCGTCTGGCCAACCTCAAGCCGCGGCTGGCGCGCTCCGGGCTGTCCAATGTCAACAGCACGCTGATCGCGCACGAGAACGACACCAAGGTGAAGCGCCTGGCCGGCAAGGCCGACCGCGTGCTGGTGGATGCGCCGTGTTCCGGCCTGGGCACCCTGCGCCGCAACCCGGACCTGAAATACCGCCAGAGCCCGGAAAGCGTGGCCGAGCTGAACGTGAAACAGGCCGCCATCCTGGCTTCCGCCGCGCGCCTGGTGCGTGCCGGCGGCCGGCTGGTGTACGCCACCTGCAGCCTGCTGCCGGCGGAAAACCAGGCCATCGTCGAGGCCTTCCTGGCGGCCAACCCGGACTTCAGCCTGCTGCCGGCCAATGCGCTGCTGGCCGAGCAGAAGATCGCGCTGGACACCGGCGATTACCTGAGCCTGCGCCCGCACCTGCATAACAGCGATGGCTTTTTTGCCGCCGTGCTGCAACGCAAGGCTTGAGCCGGCGGGGCAAGCGGGCCTAAAATAACTTATTGAATTAGTCGGGTAATTGCCCGGCGCCAGACCGAAGCAAAGGAAAACCATGTCCATTCAAGACACCATCCAGCAGACTGTCAGCAGCAACCCGGTAGTGCTGTTCATGAAAGGCTCCGCCACCTTCCCGCAGTGCGGCTTCTCCGCGCGCGCGGTACAGATCCTGAAGGCCTGTGGCGTGAACGACTTCGTGACCGTTGACGTGCTGGCCGATGCCGATGTGCGTCAGGGCATCAAGGAATTCTCCAACTGGCCGACCATTCCGCAGCTGTACGTGAAAGGCGAGTTCGTTGGCGGCTCGGACATCATGTACGAAATGTACCAGGCCGGCGAACTGCAGGACCTGCTGAAAGACCTGGCAGTCTGAGCCGCTTTTGCTCCTGAACGGCCCGCCCTGTGCGGGCCGTTTTTGTTTGATGGCGGGCAAGCGGCGGCGACAAAATCGGCTATCACGGATAGCAAGGGCCATCCCGCAGCACGTGAACAAGCGTTTGCCTGTAAAATGCCGCCCCAAATCCCGTACCGGCAGGCAAGCGCCTGCCGGTTTTCCGTATCCAGAACGCGGCTGTCCTTGTCACCGGCAGGGGCGGCCGCCAGTCGCAAGATTTGGACCTGCCATGAACATTACCGTCGTCAAACACCCGCTGGTGCAGCACAAACTCGGCCTGCTGCGCGAGGGCGATATCAGCACCATGAAATTCCGCCTGCTGACCCAGGAACTGGCGCGCCTGCTGGCCTACGAGGCCACCCGCGATTTCGAGCTGGAGCCGGTGACCATCGAAGGCTGGTGCGGCCCGATTGAAGTGCAGCAGATCAAGGGCAAGAAAGTGACCGTGGTGCCGATCCTGCGCGCCGGCATCGGCATGCTGGACGGCGTGCTCGACCTGGTGCCGTCGGCCAAGATCAGCGTGGTGGGCCTGGCGCGCAATGAAGAGACGCTGGAGCCGGTGTCCTACTTCGAGAAATTCGTCGGCAACCTGGACGAGCGCATCGCGCTGATTATCGACCCGATGCTGGCCACCGGCGGCTCGCTGATCGCCACCATCGACCTGCTCAAGCGCAACGGCTGCCAGCACATCAAGGCGGTGGTGATGGTGGCGGCACCGGAAGGCGTCAAGGCGGTCAACGCCGCGCACCCGGACGTGCAGATCGTGGCCGCCTCGCTGGACAGCCACCTCAACGAGCACGGCTACATCATCCCGGGCCTGGGCGACGCCGGCGACAAGATCTTCGGTACCAAGCACGCCTGATGCCGGCCGGCCGCTGTCCGGCGGCCGCCTGGCCTTGATGCGGCCAACGTTGGCCGCAGGGAGCCTGTCATGAACGCCTATCAACAGATCGACGCCGATTTTCTCGCCCGCTTTCCGCACGGGCTGCAGGACGAGGCCTGGCTGGCGCTGGGCAAGAAGCATCGCAGCATAGACGGCGTGATTGCGCTGTGCCGCGACGGCCTGGCCGAGCCGCTGCTGCGCGCGGCGCTGGACAGCGGCAATATCGCGGCAGCGATCGACAGCTGCCGCCACATCGTGGGCCGCTGCAGCACGGTGAGCACCTTCGAGAAGATGGCGTTCCGCAACTACCTGGCGTTCAGCGATGTGCACCGGCCGTTCCTGGCGGCGCTGTACGCGCTGCTGTACCGCTTCGACGAGACCAGCTTTGCCGATTTCGTCGAAGTGCTGCAGCTGTGCCGCCACGATGGCAACGCCAACCCGGCCAAGTGGCCGCTGGTGACCTGCTTCCTGGCCTACAGCGACCCGCAGCGCCACGTGTGCATCAAGCCCACCACCATCAAGAAGCTGGCCGCGCGGCTGGGGGTGGACATCGGCTACCGGCCGCTGCCCAATTTCGACACCTATCGCCGCGTGCAGGCGATGGTGCTGGACTTCCGCCGGCACAGTACGCTGGCGGCAGACCAGAACAACATCATTGCGCAGGCGGTGATGTACTGCACGGTGTAGCAAGCGCCTGTTTACGATCTGCTGCGCGTCGGCGATACGGCGTTAAAAACGTCCTCGGAATGCTCATTTACTACTTGTAAACTCCGCTTCCTCGGCCGTTTTTGCCTTGTCTCGCTCTAGCTCGCAAGCCCGTAAACAGGCGCTGAAGGACTTCCACACCAATCGACAACAACAGGGAAATCACATGTTTCAACAACTCAAGACGGCGATATCCGGCGCGCAGATCCTGTTCGTCGCCTTCGGCGCGCTGGTGCTGGTGCCGCTGCTGACCGGGCTGAACCCGGCCATGGCGCTGCTGGGGGCCGGTGTCGGCACGCTGCTGTTCCAGCTGTGCACCGGCCGCCAGGTGCCGATCTTCCTCGGCTCCTCGTTCGCCTTCATCGGCCCCATTATCTACTCGATGCAGATCTGGGGCCCGGCCGCGACCATGTTTGGCCTGTTCTGCGCCGGCTTCATGTACTTCGTGTTTGCCGCCATCGTGCGCTGGCGCGGCATGGCGCTGGTGAACCGCCTGCTGCCGCCGGTGGTGATCGGCCCGGTGATCATGATCATTGGTCTCTCCGTGGCCGGTGCCGCCTCCGGCATGGCCATGGGCCGCGCCGGTGGCAATCAGGTGATGCCGTACGAGACCTCGCTGCTGCTGGCCGCCATTTCGCTGGCCACCACCATCGCGGTGTCCATCTACGCACGCGGCATGTTCAAGCTGGTGCCGATCCTGGCCGGCGTGGTGGTCGGCTACATCGCCGCCGCCTTCCTCGGCGTGGTGGATTTTGCCAAGGTGGCCAATGCGCCGTGGTTCGCGGCGCCGGCCTTCCATAGCCCGGAAGTGAACTGGGCGGCGGCGCTGTTCATGCTGCCGGTGGCGATCGCTCCGGCCATCGAGCACATCGGCGGCGTGATGGCGATCGGCGGCGTGACCGGCAACGACTACACCAAGAGCCCGGGCCTGCATCGCACCCTGGCCGGCGACGGCCTGGGCGTGTGCCTGGCCGGCCTGATCGGCGGCCCGCCGGTGACCACCTACGCCGAGGTAACCGGCGCGGTGATGATTACCCGCAACTTCAACCCGGTGGTAATGACCTGGGCGGCGCTGTTCGCCATCGCCATGGCCTTCTTCGGCAAGTTCAACGCCTTGCTGCAGTCGATCCCGATGCCGGTGATGGGCGGCATCATGGTGCTGCTGTTCGGCACCATCGCCTCCATTGGTCTGAAGACGCTGATCGAGGCCAAGGTGGACCTGATGGAGCCGCGCAATCTGGTGATCATCTCGGTGGTGCTCACCGCCGGCATCGGCGGCCTGGAGCTGAAATTCGGCAGCTTCGGCCTGGCCGGCGTCGGCCTGTGCTCGCTGCTGGCCATCGTGCTGAACCTGATCCTGCCCCGGCAGTCGGCCAGCCACGACGGCATCGTTGAAGGCCAGGACGTATAAGAATTTGCAGACGATCTGCTGCAGTTTTTCAAATCACTGCGTTTGGGCGATACAGCGTTGAAAGCGATCCAGGGGGCGCATTGACTTCATGTCAACTCCGCACCCCTCAGCTTTCGCCTTGTCTCGCCATCGCTCGCGAGATCGTCGATTGCTTGAAAGCCTTGCGGCCAACGTTGGCCGCATGCAGTTAGCAAAAAGCCCGCCATCACGGCGGGCTTTTTGTTGGCGTGTGATCGGGCTCAGGCGGCAATCACGTGCAGGCTCAGCGCCGGGGCGCCCTGTTCGGCAATGGCCAGCAGGCGGTCGATATTTGGGTGCTTGCCGGGAAAGGCGCGCGCATCGGCGGTGTGCTCGGCGTACAGCGCCAGGCCTTCCGTGGCGGCGGCCTGGTCGATGCTGCCGAAGCGGGCGTGCAGCGCATGGTAGACGCGCACCGAGCCGGCGGTGCCGGGGCGGTTTTCCAGGCGCGCCACGCTGTGGCCGCTGGCGTCCAGCAGCTCCACGGCGGCGATGCCATCGATGGCGGGCAGGGTGGCGAGGATGTCGGCAAAACTCATGTATCAGCTCCAGGGCGGGACAATCGGCCGGCAATTGTTTCATATGTCGCCAGCAGTGGCGACGGGCGGGCGCTTACAATGCAAACAGGATGGCAAGAAGCCGAAGGGGCTGGCATGGGACGATGGCGCGGAAAGTGGCTGCGGTGGGCACTGCTGGCAGGGCTGCTGTTGGCCGCGCTCTGGTGGTGGATGCGCCCGCCGCTGGTGCACGTGCTGCGGCTGCGCGCCGGCACGGTGCAGTACAGCGTGGTGAGCAGCGGCCGGGTGGCGGCGCAGCAGGAAAGCACGCTGTCCAGCACGCTCACCGGGCGGGTGATCGCCACCCCGGTGGAGGAGGGCGCCAGCGTGCGCACCGGGCAGGTGCTGCTGCGGCTGGAGCCGGAAGAACTGCAGGCGCTGCAGGCGCAGGCGGCGGCACAGTTGGCCGCGGCACGCGCCAGCGCGCAGGAGGCGCAGCGACAGTGGCAGCGCCAGCAGCAGCTGTTTGCCCAGGGTTTTGTCAGCCAGGCGGCGCTGGATGCCGCGCGCCTGAGCCGCGATGCCGCCAGCCAGAGCGTGGCACAGCTGCAGGCGCTGCAGCAGCAGTACCAGGCACGGCTGGGGCAGAGCGAGCTGCGGGCACCGAGCGACGGCGTGCTGCTGCGCCGCGAGGTGGAGGCCGGCGATGTGCTCACCGCCGGCAAGGCGGCGCTGCTGTTTGCCAGCGCCGGGCGGCAGCGGGTACTGCTGGAGCTGGACGAGCGCGATGTCGGCCATCTGGCGGTGGGGCAGCCGGCGGCGGTGCTGGCCGATGCCTTTGCCCGGCAACCGGTGGCCGCACGGGTCAGCCGGGTGGCGGCGCAGGTGGATCAGAACAGTGGCACGTTGGAGGTGGAGCTGCAGCTGACGCAGCCGGCGCCGTTCCTGAAAAGCGGCATGACGGTGTCGGCGGAGATCCGCACCGGCCTGGCACAGCGGGCGCTGTTGCTGCCGGCTACGGCGCTGCGCGATGGCCGCGTGGCGGTGGTGCAGCATGAACGGCTGAGTTGGCGCGCGGTGCGCACCGCCGCCGCGGTGGCCGGGCAATTGCCGGTGGAGTCCGGTCTGCAGCCCGGCGAGCTGGTGGTGGTGCCGGCGCCGCAGCTGGACGACGGCCAACGGGTACGGGTGCAGCCATGAACTTCGTCTGGACGGTGGCATGGCGGCTGCTGCGCGAGGGGCGCTTCCAGACCGCGCTGATCCTCGGCGGGGTGTGCATCGGCGTGGCGGTGGTGGTGTACATCACCGCCATCGTCAATGGCCTGCAGGCCACCATCGTCGAGCGCACGCTGTCCAGTCAGGCGCACGTGGTGCTGCGCCCGGCGGAGCGCAACAACCTGCCGGTGCTGCAGGTGCCGGCGGGAACGACGGCGCTGGCCGACATCCGCAAGCGCACCCAGCGCGAGAACACCATCGCCAACTGGGGCCGCTTGCTGAGCGTGGTGCGGGCGACGCCGACGGTGAGCGCGGCGGCGGCGATGGCGGCCGGCCCCGGCGTGGCGCAGCAGGGCGGGGTGCGCAAATCGGTGACGCTGATGGGGGTGCAGCTGGCGGATTACCAGCAGGTGGTGCGGCTGGACAACAAGCTGGTCAGTGGCCAGCTGGTGTTGGGCAGCGGCCAGGTGCTGGTCGGCAAGGAGCTGGCCGCCGACCTGGGGTTGACGCCGGGCAGCCGCTTGCGGCTGCAGTCGGCCAGCGGCGCGCAGGATTCGGTGCAGGTCAGCGCGGTGCTGGATTTCGGCATCAAGGACCTGAACCGGCGCTGGGTGCTGCTGCCGCTGCGCAGCGCGCAGAACCTGCTCGGCTACCGGCTGGACATCACCGAAATCTACGTGCGGAGCAGCCAGCTGCACGAGGCGGAAACGCTGGCGGCCAACCTGGCGGCGGCCACCGGCCTCACCGCCGACAGCTGGCAATCCAGCAACGGCCAGCTGGTGACGGCGCTGAAAAGCCAGCGCGCCTCCAGCCTGATGATCCGCGTGTTCGTGACCTTTGCCGTGGCGCTGGGCATCGCCAGCGTGCTGGTGGTGTCGGTGGTGCAGCGCCAGCGCGAGATCGGCATTCTGCGCGCGATGGGCACGCCGGCCTCGCGCATCCTGGGAATCTTCCTGCTGCAGGGCGGCATCGTCGGCATGGTGGGAGCGGTGTTCGGCTCGCTGCTGGGCGGCGGCCTGGCGGTGGGCTTTACCCACATTGCCAAGACGGAAGACGGCAGCCCGCTGTTTCCGGTGGTGCTGGACAGCGAGCTGTTTGTCAGCACCGCCATCATCGCCTTCCTGGTCGGGGTGCTGGCGGCGCTGCTGCCGGCGCTGCGCGCGGCGCGGCTGGACCCGGTGGAGGCGATTCGTGGCTGAGGTATTGCTGCTGCAAGGTGTGCGCAAATCCTACGGCGGCGGCGCCTCGCCACGGGTGGAGGTGCTGCACGGCATCGACATGGCGCTGGCGGAAGGCAGCTTTGCCGCGCTAATCGGGCCGTCCGGCTCCGGCAAATCCACGCTGTTGAACATCATCGGCCTCTTGGAGCCGCCGACCGAGGGCGAGCTGCAGCTGGCCGGCGGCGCCACCAGCGGGCTGGACGACGCCGCGCGCACCACGCTGCGCAACCGCTATCTGGGTTTTATCTTCCAGTTTCACCACTTGCTGCCAGCGTTCAGTGCCGAGGAAAACGTGCTGATGCCGATGCTGGCCGGGGTGGGCCGCATCAGCCGGGCGGACCGGGAGCGGGCGCGCATGCTGCTGGCGCGGGTGGGGCTGGCGGAGCATGCGCACAAGCGCCCGGTGCAGTTGTCCGGCGGCCAGCAGCAGCGGGTGGCTATCGTGCGCGCGCTGATGAACCGGCCGCGGCTGGTGCTGGCGGACGAACCCACCGGCAACCTGGACACGCAGACTGCCGCCGAGGTGTTTGCGCTGCTGCACGAGCTGAACCGTGAAGAGGGCACCACCTTCCTGATCGTGACCCACGATCCACGGCTGGCCGACACCTGCCAGCAGCAGTTCCGGCTGCTGGACGGGCGCTTGCTGTAGCGCGGCGCGGCGGCTGCGGTCAAAGGTTGGCCGCAGCGAGCCGTGGTTTATTCCAGCGCGCCGATCCAGTGTCCGCTGAGGGTGGCGAACATGCCGGGCACTTGTTCGATCGGGCCGGACAGGGTGAAGTTATTGCTGTCGCGCATCAGGCGGCCGCTGAGCGCCAGCAGGTAGTGGCTGGCCGGGCCGAACAGGGTGTGCGGCGCCTCCGGGTTGCGCTGTACGTCCAGCCGCACCGCGACGTGTTCGCCGGACAGCAGCAGCCGGCCCTGGTAGCGGGCATTGTGGTCATTGCCGTTCAGGTGCTGCTCTTCCACCACCCATTGCCCTTCGCTGAATTGCCCGTCACTGGTTGCCAGGCGGACTTGATAGATCCCGCTGAGCATAGCTGTCTCCTTGTTGTGTACCGGATGCGCCAGCAGGCGCTATCTGTTTCAACTTAGACCACGGCGACAGCCTGCGGTATCAAGAAGACGCTGCTGGACGCGGCAAAAAAAACAGGGCAGCCAAGCGCTGCCCTGCTTTTGGCCGGCGGCGGCTGCTCAGCGCAGCAGGAAGTCCAGCGCGATGCCGGCGAAAATCGCCGCACCGACGCGGTTGTTGTCCAGAAAGGCCTTGAAGCACAGCTGGCGATCGCGGGTGCGGATCTCGCGGTATTGCCGGGCAATCAACAGGCAGGATGCCAGCAGCGCCAGGTAGTAGGGCCAGCCCAGGCCCTGCTCCACGCCCAGCAGCAGCATCATGGCGATGAACACGCCATGGCACAGCATGATGGCGGCTACGTCATGGTCGCCAAAGGTGATGGCCGAGGTGCGGATGCCGATCTTCAGGTCGTCCGGCTTGTCGGCCATGGCGTAGGCGGTATCGTAGGCCACCGTCCACAACAGGTTGGCCGCCAGCAGCCACCAGGCGCTGGCCGGTACCTGGCCGGTCTGCGCCGCGTACGCCATGGGGATGCCAAACGAGAAGGCGATGCCGAGATAGGCCTGCGGAAGCGGAAAGAAGCGCTTGGTAAACGGGTAGGTGGCCGCCAGCAGCACTGCCGGGATGCTCATCAGCAGTGTCAGGCCATTGAGCGGCAGGATTAGCAGCAGGCTCAGCAGCGCCAGCGCGGCCGCCAGCAGCAGCGCTTCTTTTTCGCTTACCGCGCCGCGCGCGAACGGCCGCTGGCTGGTGCGCGCCACGTGCAGGTCGATATGGCGGTCGGCGTAGTCGTTGATCACGCAGCCGGCGGAGCGCATCAGGAAGGTGCCCACCACGAACACCACCAGCACCAGCGGGTCCGGGCGGCCGCTGGAGGCCAGCCACAGCCCCCACAGCGTGGGCCACAGCAGCAGCAGGGTGCCGATGGGCTTGTCCATCCGCATCAGCTGGCGATAAACCTGCAGGCGATCGTGCATGGTGGCGTGGCTCATGTCAGGTATTTCTCCAGGGCGGGCAGGAAGACTTCGCTCACCAGCAGCGGCGAATCCTGCAGTTGGAACCGGCAGCGCCGCGCCAGTAGGGTAGCGGCCGTGGTGTGGGTGGCAGCCAGGGTGTGCAGGCCGTGCGGTGTCTGCACCGCGGCAAACTGCAAGGCGTCGCGTTGCAGCGCCGGCAGGCCGCCAAACAGGGTGAAACCCAGCGAGCGCGCGCCGCGTTCTAGGATCGGGCGCCATACCTGGCAATCCTGGCGGGTGATGCTGCGGGCGACCACCACGGGTTCGCCCGCTAGTGTCAGGCAGACCTGTCTGGCATACACTGTTGCCTGTGCATTAAGCTGCAGCAGCGTCTGCTCGTCGGGCAACGCGCTGTCTTCGCCCTGCGCCAGCACTTGCACGACAAAGGGTTGGCCGCTTGCCATCAGGTATTCGGTGAGCGAGCCTTGTGTGCCGATACAGGCTGCCAGTGCGCCTGGCGGCAAGGGCAGTGTGTCGGTCCAGAGGGGGTGCGTAGTCATGGCGCGCATTATGCCAAAGCGCGCCCGCTGCTGTCCCCCGTCATTGCGGCCAAGTTGCCGCGCTAGCTTGCAATCCGACCATATCATGATCGAAACCTTTATCTGGCTGCTGGGCTTCCAGTTCTGCGGCGAAGTGCTGGCACGCAGCCTGGGGCTGCCGGTGCCCGGTGCCGTCATCGGCATGCTGCTGCTGTTCATTATCCTGTTACTGCGCCAGGGCGTGCCGGCGGCGCTGCGGCAGCATGTGCCCACGCTGATGACGCATATGTCCTTGCTGTTCATCCCGGCCGGGGTCGGCATTCTGGCGTTCTGGCCGCTGCTGTCCGCGCATCCGCTGGCGATGGCGGCGGTGCTGCTGCTGGCCACCCTGTCGACGTTTGTTGTCACCCTGCTGGCCATGCATTGGCTCAGCCGCCCGCGGGAGCCGCAATCATGAATGGCAGTGTGCTGGAGTGGATGCGGCATTCGCCGCTTACCGGGGTATTGCTTACCCTGCTGGCCTACCGCATCGCGCTGATCTTCAGTCGTCGCTATCACGGCCACCCGCTGGCCAATACCGTGCTGCTGGGCGCGGTCATTGTGGTGCTGTCGTTGCTGGCGCTGGGGATGAACTTCCAGCAGTACTTTCTTGGCGCCGGCTTCATCCAGTTCCTGCTGGGGCCGGTCACGGTGGCATTGGCCATTCCGCTGTATAACAATCTGGGGCGCTTGCGCCGCAATGCCGCCACCATCCTGTGCTGCATCCTGCTGGGCAGCGTGGCGGGGGTGGTGAGCGCAGTGTTGTGCGGCCAACTGTTCGGCCTGCCGCGGCAGGTGCTGCTGTCGCTGGCGCCGCGTTCGGTCACCACGCCCATCGCCATGGGGGTGGCCGAGGTGCTGGGCGGCATCCCGGCGCTGGCGGCCACCTTTGTCATCGTTACCGGCATCATCGGCGCGGTATTCGCCCGCCCGCTGGCGCGGCTGTTCGGCATCAAGGACGACGTGGTGCTGGGCGTGGCCACTGGGGTGGCGGCGCACGGCATCGGCACGGCCCGGGTGTTCCAGCTGTCGGAAACTGCCGGCGCCTTTGCCGGTCTGGCCATGGGCATGACCGGCCTGTTTACCGCTTTGTTGGCGCCGATGCTGGTGCATTACCTATTGCCGTAATGCAGCGCTGGCATACTGGCAAGCAGATAACAATAACGAGGAATGAATCATGGATCTGATCCTGTGGCGCCACGCCGAGGCAGAAGAAGGCAGCGACGACCTGGCGCGTGCGCTGACGCATCGTGGCCGGCAGCAAGCCAGCAATATGGCGCACTGGCTGCGCACGCAGCTGCCGGATGGTTACCGGCTGCTGGCGTCCGAAGCGCGCCGCTCGCAGCAAACTGCGGCGCTGCTGGCCAAGAGCTACGAAGTGCTGCCGGCACTGAACCCGGATGCCGGTGTCGAGCAGGTGCTGCAGGCCATCAATTGGCCGGCGGTGGGGCAAACCATCGTGCTGGTGGGGCATCAGCCCTATATCGGCAGACTGGCCGCCAGTGTCATGTCCGAGCAGCCGTTGTTGTGGAGCGTGAAGAAAGGCGCCATCTGGTGGCTAAGCCATCGCGAAAAACACGGCATCGAGCAGGTGCGCTTGAAAGCGATGCTGACACCGGCACTGCTCGAATCCATGCGCTAAGCCGGTTGCAAGGCAAAAAGGTTGGCCGCGGCCAACCTTTTTGCTTTTTGCGGTCCTTGCAGATCAATGACTTGTCGGATTCGTTGGGTTTTTTGCGGTGGCGGGTGTTGACGGGGGTAAGGTGGGTGGGTATAGTTCGCCTCCTCTGCTGACGACGCAACGAAACGAAGTCAGCCCGCTCTTTAACAAACCAAATAACCGATAGG
>NZ_JBHRXN010000032.1:138246-288205 GCF_042648525.1 Vogesella facilis | reverse complement strand
ATTCCGAACAGGACCGTGAAACGCCTCAGCGCCGATGATAGTGCAGATACCTGTGTGAAAGTAGGACACCGCCAGACTCCCCCATGTGAAGCCCAGCTTGAGAGATCAAGCTGGGCTTTGTGCTTTGTGGCGTGCGTGCTGCGCACGCACCGTACCGGACCCAAGCCGCTAGCCCGCCTGCACGCCGCCCGATTCCCCACCTCATGTCTGCCCATGTGATCAGCGTTGGCCGCCGGTCGGCCCAATCGCTGCACAGACAAGCAAAAAGCCCGCGTTAGCGGGCTTTGGTGTTTGGGGCGTCGGGCGATAAGCAGAGGCTCAGTCGTCGCGGGTCAGCACTTCCAGCAGCTCGATCTCGAACAGCAGGTTGCTGCCAGGTGTGATGTGGGCGCCGATCTGGCGCTCGCCGTAGGCGAGGTGGGCCGGCACGAACAGCTTGCGCTTGCCGCCGACCTGCATGCCCATCAGGCCGATGTCCCAGCCCTTGATCACCCGGCCGGTGCCGATCACGCACTGGAACGGCTTGCCGCGATCGTAGGAGGAGTCGAACTTGGTGCCGTCTTCCAGGTAACCAGTGTACTGGGTGGTGATCAGCGCGCCCTTGACCACGGCCTTGCCGTCGCCCACCACGATGTCTTCGATTTGCAGTTCGGTGCTCATGAATGTCTTGCCGCTAGGAAACTGGGCAGGATTCTACCCCGTGGCGCGGGATGCGAAAACGCCCGTCTGCGCGGGGCAGACGGGCGTTGGCTGGCTTCAGTTGTGCTGTCAGGCGGTGGCGGTCAGCTGCTGGCGCAGGCGCTTGGTGACGTTGACCATGGCTTGCAGCGCGGCTTCCACTTCCGGCCAGCCGCGGGTTTTCAGGCCGCAGTCCGGGTTCACCCACAGGCGGCGGGCCGGGATCACGTCCAGTGCCTTGGCCAGCAGGTTTTCCAGTTCACGCTCCGCCGGAATACGCGGGCTGTGGATGTCGTACACGCCGGGGCCGATCTCGTTCGGGTAGTGGAAGCTGCCGAAGTCGCGCAGCAGCTCCATGTCGGAACGTGAGGTTTCGATGGTGATCACGTCGGCATCCAGCGCGGCGATTGCCGGCAGAATGTCGCCGAACTCGGAGTAGCACATGTGAGTGTGGATCTGGGTGCTGTCGTCCACGCCGGCGCATGACAGACGGAATGCTTCGCCGGCCCAGGCGAGGTAGGCGTCCCGGTCGCCGCGCTTCAGCGGCAGGCCTTCGCGCACCGCCGGCTCGTCGATCTGGATCACCTTGATGCCGGCGTTTTCCAGGTCCAGCACTTCGTCGTTGATCGCCAGCGCAATCTGGCGGCACACCTCGCTGCGTGGCAGATCGTTGCGCACGAAGCTCCACTGCAGGATGGTTACCGGGCCGGTGAGCATGCCTTTTACCGGGCGCGGGGTCAGGCTCTGCGCGTACACCGTCCAGCTGACGGTCATCGGCTGCGGGCGCACCACATCGCCGTAGATAAGCGGCGGCTTGACGCAGCGGCTGCCGTAGCTCTGCACCCAGCCGTACTCGGTGAAGGCGAAGCCATCCAGCTGCTCGCCGAAATATTCCACCATGTCGTTGCGCTCGGCTTCGCCGTGCACCAGCACGTCGATGTCCAGTACCTCCTGCTTGCGGATCACCAGTTCGATTTCCGCCTTCATCGCCGCTTCATAGTTGGCCGCATCGATCTCGCCGCGCTTGAAGGCGGCGCGCGTGGCACGGATCTCGCTGGTCTGCGGGAAGGAGCCGATGGTGGTGGTGGGCAGCAGCGGCAGCTTGAGCCAGCTTTCCTGCGCCGCGGCGCGCAGCGAGTAGGGGCTGGCGCGGCGGTCGCTGCCCGGCTGCAGCGCGGCCAGGCGGCTGGCCACGTCGGCGCGGTGGATACGCGGGTTGCTGCGGCGCTGCTCACGGGCGAAGTTGCTGGCGGCCAGCTCGTTGCCGATGCTGTCGCGGCCCTGCAGCAGGCCGCGCTTGACCAGTTTCAGCTCGTTCACTTTCTGTACCGCGAACGCCAGCCAGCTCTTCAGGTCCACATCCAGCTGGATTTCCTGTGCCAGGTCGAACGGGCTGTGCAGCAGCGAGCAGCTGGGGGCCAGCCATAGCTTGTCGCCCAGCTGGGCGCGCAGCGCCTCGGCCTGCTGCAGTACCGCATCCAGGTCGGCGCGCCAGATATTGCGGCCATCGATCAGGCCGGCGGACAGCACCTTGTCTTGCGGCCAACCTTGCAGGAAGACTGGCAGTTGCTGCGGTGCGCGCACCAGGTCCAGATGCAGGCCGGCCACCGGCAGCGCCTTCAGCAGTGCGGCGTGGGCGGAGACATCGCCGAAGTAGGTGGCCAGCAGCAGCTTGAGCGGGCTGTGCGCCAGCTGGGGGTAGCTGTCGGCCAGTGCGTCCAGCCAGGCCTGCGGCAGATCCAGGCTCAGGATAGGCTCGTCGAGCTGTACCCATTGCACGCCAGCGCCGTGCAAGGCGGCCAGCAGCTCCTGGTAGGCCGCCAGCAGCGCCGGCAGCAGTGTCAGGCGGTCGAAGCCGGCCTGTTTGGCCTTACCCTGCCACAGCAGGGTCAGCGGGCCGACCAGCACCGGCTTGGCGTGAATGCCCAGCGCCTGCGCTTCGGCCACCTGCGCCAGCAGCGGTGCCGGGTTGGCCGCAAAGCTGCTGTCGGCGTGCCATTCCGGCACCAGGTAGTGATAGTTGGTATCGAACCACTTGGTCATTTCCAGCGCGTGCTGGCTCTGGTTGCCGCGAGCCAGCTGGAAGTACTGCGCGGGGCTCAGCTTGGCGGCATCGAAGCCGAAGCGGCGCGGGATGGCGCCCACCAGCAGCTGGGCGTCCAGCACCTGGTCGTACAGCGAGAAATCGCCCACCGGGCTGATGTCGAGGCCGGCGCCTTTCTGCAGCAGCCAGTGCTTCTGGCGCAGTTCGCGCGCCCCGGCCTGCAGGGCGGCGTCATCGATTTCGTTGTTCCAGAATTTCTCGACCAGGAATTTCAGTTCGCGCCTGGCGCCGATGCGGGGAAAACCCAAAAGGTGAATGTGGCTCATGTGGAATGCCTTGGCTGATTAAAATTGTGCATTCAGCATGCGGCACCTACAATCATGAGGCAATTTCATTATTTTACTGATCAATATGAGGTGAATTCATGTCGCAAACCTTGCTGGAATTGCGGCACCTGAAGACCCTGCTGGCGCTGGCCGAGACCGGCAGCGTCTCGCAGGCGGCCAAGCGGGTGTTCCTTACCCAGTCGGCGCTGTCGCACCAGCTGAAGGCGCTGGAGGAGTACTACGGCCTGCCGCTGTTCGAACGCAAGACGCAGCCCTTGCGCTTCACCCCGGCCGGTGAACGGCTGCTGACGCTGGCGCGCGAAGTCGGCACGCGCATCGCCACGGCGGAGCGCGACATCGCCCGCCTGCGCGAGGGCGAGGCCGGCGAGCTGCGCATCGCGGTGGAATGCCATACCTGCTTCGACTGGCTGATGCCGGCGATGGACGCCTTCCGCCGCCACTGGCCGGCGGTGGAGCTGGACATCGTGTCCGGCTTCCACGCCGACCCGGTGGGGCTGCTGCCGACGCGGCGCGCCGATCTGGCGATTACCTCGGAGGCGGAGCCGCTGGATGGCGTGAGCTATCAGCCGCTGTTCGCCTACGAGATGGTACTGATCATGGCCAATGACCACCCGCTGGCCGGCAAGCCGGTGTGGCAGGCCGAGGATTTTGTCGGTGAAACACTGATCCAGTACCCGGTGCCGGATACGATGCTGGAGCTGATGCGCAAGGTGCTGAAGCCGGCCGGGGTGAACCCGGCGCGGCGTTCGTCGGAGCTGACCATCGCCATCATCCAGCTGGTGGCCAGCCGCCGCGGCGTGGCGGCGCTGCCGTACTGGGCGGTGCAGCCCTACCTGGAGCGCGGCTACGTGGCCAGCGCGCGCATCGGCGCCGGCGGGCTGCAGAGCGAGCTGTACGCCGCGCTGCGCAGCGACGATGCCGAGCTGGGCTATATGCAGGATTTCCTGCACACCGTGCGCGAGCAGAGCTTTGCCACCCTGCCGGGGCTGAGCGTGCTGGCGTGATGGCGCTGAATGCGGCCAACGTTGGCCGCACTCAGCGCGGGCGCAGCAGCGCCTTTTCCGCTTCGATCAGCACGAAGGCCAGCGCGCCGCTGGCGGCGGCCAGCAGCCAGTGGCGGCCGCTCGGCGCGGCGGTACCGAACAGCGCCTGCAGCCACGGCAGGTAGCTGAACGCCAGCTGCAGCACGATCAGCAGCAGTACGCAGCCAAACGCCACCGGGTTGCCCAGCAGCGTGTCGCGGCGCCAGGCGCTGGCGTGGCGCTGGCGGCTGTTGAACAGATAGGCGATCTCGATCGCCACCATGCTGTTCACCGCCATGGTGCTGGCCAGCGGGTGGCCGCCGCCTTCGGCCAGCAGCTGCAGGTACAGCGCGAACGGCAGCGCCACCATCAGCAGGCCGACGAAAACCAGCCGCCACAGGAACAGCCGGTCGAGCAGCTGCGCGCCGGGCGGCCGCGGCGGGCGCCGCATCACGCCGTGTTCGGTCGGCTCGAAGGCGAACGCCAGCGCCAGCGTCACCGCCGACACCATGTTCACCCACAGGATCTGCACCGGGCTGACCGGCAGTGCCACACCGAACAGGATGGCGGCGATGATGATCAGCGCCTGGCCGACATTGGTGGGCAGAATGAACAGGATGGCCTTTTTCAGGTTGTCGTACACGGTGCGGCCCTCGCGTACCGCGCTGACCAGGGTGGCGAAGTTGTCGTCGCTGATCACCATCTCCGCCGCCTCCTTGGCCGCCTCGGTGCCCTTGCCGCCCATTGCCACGCCGACATCGGCCTGTTTCAGCGCCGGCGCGTCGTTGACGCCGTCGCCGGTCATCGCCACCACCTCGCCGTGCTGCTTCAGCGCCGCGATCAGCCGCAGCTTGTGCGCCGGGCTGGCGCGGGCGAACACGTCCACCTGCTGCACCGCGGCCGCCAGCGCGGCGTCGTCCAGCGCGTCGAGGTCGTGGCCGTTCAGCGCGCGGCCATCGCCGATGCCCAGCTGGCGGCCGATGGCGGCGGCGGTGGCGGCGTGGTCGCCGGTGATCATCTTGACGCGGATGCCGGCGGCGCGGCACAACGCCACCGCCTGTCGCGCCTCGGCGCGCGGCGGGTCGAGCAGCACCACCAGCCCCAGCAGCGTCAGCCCGCCGGCCACGTCGTCGAAGCTCAGCTCGCTGCTGCCGTGCGCCTGCTGCCGGCTGGCCAGCGCCAGCACCCGGCCGCCGTCGCCGGCCAGGCGGGCGGCCTGCTGCTGCCACCACGGCAGGTTGGCCGCCTGCTCGCCGCCGGCGGCCAGCTCGTGGCTGACGCGCGCCAGCACCACCTCCGGCGCGCCCTTGAGCAGGATCAGCCGCTGGCCGTTGTGGTCGTGATGCAGGGTGGCCATGAAGCGGTGTTCCGACTCGAACGGAATGGCATCGCGTCGCGGCAGCCGCTGCAGCAGCTGCTCCAGCGGCAGCCGTGCCTTGAGCGCCAGTGCCAGCAGTGCGCCTTCGGTAGGGTCGCCCAGCAGTTGCCAGCCGCCGGCCTGCGGCTGCAGCCGGGCGTCGTTGCACAGTGCGGCGGCCTGCAGCAGCGCATCCAGCGCGGCGTGGCTGCCGTAGTGCTGCGGCTGGCCGTGGCGGAACAGGCCGCCTTCCGGCGCGTAGCCGCTGCCGCTGACCTGCAGCTGGCCGTCGCGCAGCTGCACCTGGCTGGCGGTCATCTCGTTGCGGGTCAGCGTGCCGGTCTTGTCGGAGCAGATCACCGTCACCGAGCCCAGCGTTTCCACCGCCGGCAGCTTGCGCATGATGGCGCGCTGGCGCGCCATGCGCTCCACGCCGATGGCCAGGGTGATGGTGACGATGGCCGGCAGCCCCTCGGGGATGGCCGCCACCGCCAGGCCGACGCCGGCCATGAACATCGCCTGCCAGTGATGGCCGCGCCACAGGATGCCCAGCGCGATGGTGAGCAGCGCCACCGCCACGATGACGATGGAGAGCTGGCGGGCAAAGCGCGCCAGCTCGCGGCTCAGCGGTGTCAGTTGCGCCGGCACGCTGCCCAGCATGGCGTTGATGCGGCCCAGCTCGGTGGCGCTGCCGGTGGCCACCACCAGCGCATGCGCCTGGCCGACGCTCACCAGGGTGCCGGCATAGGCCATATTGCTGCGCTCGGCCAGCGCGGTGTCGGCCGGCAGCGGCGCGCTGTGCTTGTCCACCGGCAGCGATTCGCCGGTCAGCGCCGCTTCGTCGATGCGCAGCGAGCGGGTGTCCAGCAGCCGCACATCGGCCGGCACCTTGTCGCCGCTTTGCAGCAGCACGATGTCGCCCGGCACCAGCTGGCTGGCGTCCACGGCGTGGCGCTCGCCGCCGCGCACCACGATGGCGCCGGGCGCCAGCAGCTTGCGGATCGCCGCCAGCGCGCTTTCGGCGCGCCCTTCCTGCAGCGCGCCGATGGCGGCGTTGATCACGGTCACCGCCACGATCACGCTGGTATCCACCCAGTCGCCGAGCACGGCGGTGATGGCGGCGGCGGCCAGCAGCAGGTAGATCAGCAGGTTGTGGAATTGCAGCAGGAAGCGCTGCAGCAGGTTCTTGCGCGCCGGCTGCGGCAGCAGGTTGGCGCCGTGGCTGGCCAGGCGGCTGGCGGCCTCGGCGGCGCTCAGGCCGTCGCGGCGGCTGTGACAGTGGGCCAGCACCTGCTGGCTATCCAGCTGGTGCCAGCACGGCGGGGCGGGTGGCGGCATGACGGGCTCGCGGCGGGGGAGTGCTGTCATGATAGAACGTGGCCGCGCGCCCGGGCGGCGCGCCGCCGCTGTCAGGCGGGCAGGGTCTTGTAGAAGTAGCGGGTGGCGTGCAGCTGGCCGTCCGGGCTGGCGGCGTAGTGCGGGATGTCGCCGGCCGGCAGCCAGCCCAGCCGCGGGTAGAGGCGGGCGGCCACCGAGTTGCTGTCGGTGTCCAGCACCAGCAGCGTGCGGCCAACGTCGCGCGCCGCCTGCTCCGCCGCCTGCATCAGCCGGCCGGCGATGCCGCGGCCGCGCTGGCTGCTGTGCACCAGCAGCTTCTGGATCTCGCCGCGGTGGCGGCCGTTGGCCTTGCCGCACAGCGCCAGCTGCACGCTGCCGACGATGCGGCCGTCGTACAAGGCCACCCAGCAGCGCAGGCTGTCCAGGTGCAGCTCGCGCGCCAGCTGCTGCCAGTAGCGCGCCGCTTCCTTGTCCGCCAGCGGCGCGAGGAAGCCGACCGAGGCGCCGCCGTGCACGCAGTCCTGCAGCAGCGCCACCAGCTGTGCCAGCTGTTCGGCGTCGATCTGGCGCAGCTCCAGGATGCGCATCATTCCGCCCCGTGCTCCAGGCCCAGTTCCTGGATCTTGCGGGTGAGGGTGTTGCGGCCCCAGCCCAAGAGCTGCGCCGCTTCTACTTTGCGGCCGCCGGTATGCGCCAGGCCGCTCTTGATGCAGGTGCTCTCGAAGCGCGCGGTCAGGTCATCGATGATGCCGGTTTCGCCTGCGGCCAACCTTTGGCTCACCTCGCGTGCCAGCAACTGCGCCCAGTCGGCGCTGCCGCTGCTGGCCGGCGGCGTGGCCACGCTGCCGGTGGCGCTGCTGCTGGCGACGGCGGGTTCGCTGCTGACGGTGCCGGGTTCGTTACGGAATTCCGGCGGCAGGTCGGAGACTTCCACCGTCTGCCCCGGCGCCATCACCGTGATCCACTGGCACAGGTTTTCCAGCTGCCGCACGTTGCCGGGGAACGGGTAGTGGCGCACCAGCTCCATCGCCGCGTCGGTGAGGCGCTTGGGTTCCACCCCAAGGTTGGCCGCACTGCGCGCCAGGAAGTGGCGCGTCAGCAGCGGAATGTCCTCGCTGCGTTCGCGCAGCGCTGGTAGCCGCAGGCGGATCACGTTCAGGCGGTGGAACAGGTCTTCGCGGAATTTGCCCTGTTTGACGTGTTCTTCCAGGTTCTGGTGGGTGGCGGCGATCACGCGCACATTGGCCTTGATCGGGGTGTGGCCGCCGACGCGGTAGAAGTGGCCGTCGGACAGCACGCGCAGCAGGCGGGTCTGCAGTTCGGTGGGCATGTCGCCGATTTCATCTAGGAACAGCGTGCCGCCCTCGGCCTCCTCGAAGCGGCCGCGGCGGGTGCCCAGCGCACCGGTGAAGGCGCCTTTCTCGTGGCCGAACAGCTCGGATTCCAGCAGGTCTTTCGGGATCGCCGCGGTGTTCAGTGCGATGAACGGTTTGCCGGCGCGCACCGAGTGGCGGTGCAGTGCCTCGGCCACTCGCTCCTTGCCGGAGCCGGATTCGCCGGTGATCAGCACGGTGACGCTGGACTGGCTGAGGCGGCCGATGGCGCGGAACACGTCCTGCATCGCCGGCGCCTGCCCCAGCAGGGTGGGCATGTCCACTGCCGCCTCGTCGGCGTTGTCGCCGCTGCGGCTTTCCGCCAGTGCGCGCTCGATCAGCGCCACCGCCTGGTCGACGTCGAACGGCTTGGGCAGGTATTCGAAGGCGCCGCCCTGGAACGCCGCCACCGCGGAGTCGAGGTCGGAGTGCGCGGTCATCACGATCACCGGCAGCGACGGGTGCTCCTGCTTGACCTTGGCGAGGAATTTCAGCCCGTCGGTGCCGGGCATGCGGATGTCGCTGATGATGACGCTGGGCGTGGCATCGTACAGCGCGTTGAGCGCGTCGTCGGCGCTGGGGAAGCTCACATAGGCAATGCCGCTGCGCGCCAGGGACTTTTCCAGTACCCAGCGAATGGCCTTGTCGTCGTCGATGATCCAGACTGTTTGCGTCATGCTTGGCTTGCCTTTGGTTATTGATCCGGGCCGAACGGCAGCAGTACGGTGAAGCAGGTGTTGCCGGGCCGGGAGTCGAATTCGATGGTGCCGCCGTGCTGGTGCACGAAGGTCTGCGCCAGGGTCAGCCCCAGGCCAGTGCCTTCGGCGCGCCCGGTGATCAGCGGGTAGAACACGTGTTCGCGGATTTCTTCCGGGATGCCGGGGCCGTTGTCGATGATCTGCAATTTCAGTGCCAGGTTATGGCGTTTGCGTGCCAGGGTGACCTGGCGGGCGACGCGGGTGCGCAGGATCAGCTCGCCGCTGCCTTTCATTGCCTGCACCGCGTTCTTGCCGATGTTGAGCACCACCTGGATCAGCTGCTCCTTGTCGGCGGCCAGCTGCGGCAGGCTGATGTCGTAGTCGCGGCGGATGCTCAGCTGCTGCGGGTACTCGGCCAGCAGGATGCTGCGCACCCGCTCCAGCACTTCGTGGATGTTGACGTCGCTGGCCACGTGGCGGCGGTGCGGCGCCAGCAGGCGGTCGACCAGGTGCTGCAGCCGCAGCGCTTCCTCGCGGATCACCCCGGTGTATTCCAGCAGCTCCGGGCGGTCGGCAATTTCGTGCTCCAGCAGCTGCGCCGCACCGCGGATGCCGCCCAGCGGGTTCTTGATTTCGTGCGCCAGATTGCGGATCAGCTCGCGGTTGGCCTGTTGCTGCAGCAGGTGGCGTTCTTCGTTGACGATGCGCAGCTGCTGGTCGATGGGGCGCATCTCCAGCAGTGCCAGCCGCGGCGGGCTGTCGATGGGGGTGACGGTGAGGCCGACGTGGATGGCTTCGTCGCCGTCCGGCAGCAGTTCCAGGTCGTGTTCGATAAAGCTGCCGGCGTGGTCCAGCGCCATCTGCACCGCGTTGCGCAGCGCCTTGTTGTGGTGGAAGCGTTCGTACAGGGTGAGCTTTTTCAGCTCCTTGTGGCTGATGCCGAGCAGGTCTTCACAGGCGGGGTTGACGAAGTGCAGCTGGCCGCTGCGTTCGACGATCAAGACCGGGGTATCGAGCAGTTCCAGGCCGGAATAAGCGTGCGTTGTCATGTGACGGATGCCCGATGTTGGTGTGGCAGGCAACTAGCAAGAAGCAAGCCCGCCACCGGGCTGCTGCAGAATAGTGCAGCAGCGGCTTATGCACTAGTTTAGTGCATTCAGCCGCCCAGCTCCCGGGTCAGTGCATCAATATTGCGCTCGCGATCGGTGACTTCGTCGCGCAGGCGCTGCAGCTGCTCCGGCTTGCTGCCGGCTTTCTGCTGGGCTTCGGTCAGGGCCGTGCGTGCCAGCAGCAGCGCCTTGTGTTCGTTGGCCAGCTCGGTTTCCAGGATGCGGCGGCGGCCGGCGTCGCGCTGCTTCTGCACGCCGGGTGCGATGGAGGGGGTGTTGCCGTTGTCCGCCGGCTGGCTGAGGCTGGTTTTCTTGCGCGGACCGGCCGGGGTGGCGCCGCCATTGGGGCTGACCATGATGGCCCTGGCGCCGGGGCGGGGGACATTGGTGAAGGTGACGTGCCCGTCCTGGTCGACAAACTTGTAGATGGTGTCGGCATGGGTGGCGCCGCAGAAGGCGGCAAGCAGCAGGGCAGTCAGGTGGCGTGGCATCGGGGTGTTCGGCAGGGGTTCTGCGTGGATGATAGTCAATTGCCCGGTCGGCGTCATGTTGGCCGCCGGCGGCCGGACGTGAAAAACCCCGCACCGTTGCCGGTGCGGGGTGGCTGTAACGCGGGGTCGAGTCGCTTACAGCGAGTAGTACATCGCGAATTCCACCGGGTGGGTGGTCATGCGGGTCAGGTTCACTTCCTTCATCTTCAGGTCGATGTAGGCGTCGATCCACTCGTTGGAGAACACACCGCCACGGGTCAGGAACTCGCGGTCTGCGTCCAGTGCGGCCAGCGCTTCATCCAGCGATGCACACACGGTCGGGATCAGCTTGTCTTCTTCCGGTGGCAGGTCGTACAGGTTCTTGTCGGCGGCGTCGCCCGGGTGGATCTTGTTCTGGATGCCGTCCAGGCCAGCCATCAGCAGTGCGGAGAAGCACAGGTACGGGTTGGCCAGCGGATCCGGGAAGCGTGCCTCGATACGACGGCCTTTCGGGTTGGCCACGTGCGGGATGCGGATGGAAGCGGAACGGTTCTTGGCGGAGTAGGCCAGTTTCACCGGTGCTTCGTAGTGCGGAACCAGACGCTTGTAGGAGTTGGTGCCCGGGTTGGTGATGGCGTTCAGCGCCTTGGCGTGCTTGATGATACCGCCGATGTAGTACAGGGCGATGTCGGACAGGCCGGCGTAGCCGTCACCGGCGAACAGGTTCTTGCCGTCTTTCCAGATCGACTGGTGCACGTGCATGCCGGAGCCGTTGTCGCCAACGATCGGTTTCGGCATGAAGGTAGCGGTCTTGCCGTAGCTGTGCGCCACGTTGTGTACCACGTACTTCAGGATCTGGGTCCAGTCGGCACGCTGGGTCAGGGTGCTGAACTTGGTGCCGATTTCGTTCTGGCCGGCGGTGGCCACTTCGTGGTGGTGTACTTCTACCGGTACGCCCAGCTCTTCCAGCAGCAGCACCATGGCCGAGCGGATGTCTTGCGAGGAGTCAACCGGCGGTACCGGGAAGTAGCCGCCCTTCACGCCCGGACGGTGGCCGGTGTTGCCGCCTTCGAATTCTTCAGCGGAAGCCCAGGCAGCTTCTTCTGCCTTGATCTTCACGAAGCAGCCGGACATGTCGGTGCCCCAGGTGATGCTGTCGAAAATGAAGAATTCCGGTTCCGGACCGAAGAAGGCGGTGTCGCCAATGCCGGAGGCCTTCAGGTAGGCTTCGGCGCGCTTGGCAACCGAACGCGGGCAGCGGTCGTAGCCCTTGCCGTCGGCCGGGTCGATCACGTCGCAGGACATGAATACGGTCGGCTCGTCGAAGAACGGGTCGATCTTGGCGGTAGCCGGGTCGGCCATCAGCAGCATGTCGGAGGCTTGGATGCCTTTCCAGCCGGCGATGGAGGAGCCGTCGAACGCATGGCCGCGTTCGAACCACTCGTCGGCATCTTCCAGCAGTACGTGTGCCGGGATGGTAACGTGCTGTTCTTTACCCATTGTGTCGGTAAAGCGCAAATCGACAAATTTAACGTCGTTGTCTTGAATCAGCTTGACTACGTCTGCAACCGCCATGGAGATCTCCTAGTGAGAAAGCTATGTGCCGGGGATTGTAGGCACTCTATACAGGTGTGCCAGGGTTAAAGCATGAAGCGTGCCAGATTGTAACGGCGCTATTTCAGGGCGCTGGCGCAAGGTTGGCCGCACTCGTTCCATTATGGTGCACCAACTTGAGGCGCAGGGTGTGATTGCCGCGTCAAATTGGTGCGAGAAACCGACTTGCGTGCCATTTGCCCGCTGACTGATGACAGCCATTATCATGCAGCTGACACTGTGATGTCCCGATGACAGCCCATTCACCCGCGGCGCAAGGCGCCGGCGTTAGAAGGAATACAACATGACGACAGAAAACCTGCTGGCCACGGCGCGCGAACGCGGCGCCCAACTCGGTCTTACCTATAGTGGCGCGCTGCTGCCTGCCGAGGCCTGGGCATTGCGCCAGGCGCTGCCGGGCAGCGTGATTGTGGACGTGCGCAGCGCCGCCGAGTGGCAGTTCGTCGGCGTGGTGCCGGAAGCGGTGCGCGTGGAGCTGCGCACCTTCCCCGGTATGGTGCCCAATGCCCAGTTCGTGCCGCAGCTGGAGGCGCAGGTGGCCAAGGACGCCACCGTGCTGTTCATCTGCCGCTCCGGTGCCCGTTCCGACGAGGCCGCCAAGTTGGCCGCAGCTGCCGGCTACCGCGAGGTGTACAACATTCTGGAAGGCTTCGAGGGCGACCGCGATGCGGCGCAGCACCGCGGCAACGTCAATGGCTGGAAGGCCGCCGGCTTGCCCTGGATTCAGGGCTGACAGCAAGGCGGGGCAACGGTTGCAGTTTCCTGGCCGACAAGGCAAAGTGTGCCCTCGGCCAAGCGGCTGCCACCGGCTTGCCCAGTTACCCTTATCGGAAGATGTAAACCATGATTGATCGTTACGCCGTCATCGGCAATCCTGTGTCGCACAGCCAGTCGCCGTTCATCCATACCGAGTTCGCCACCGCCACCGGTCAGGTGCTGCAGTATGAAAAGCTGTTTGCCGACCTCGGCAAGTTCAACGAGGTGGTGTCCGCCTTTGCCGCCGCCGGCGGCAAGGGCCTCAATGTCACCCTGCCGTTCAAGGGCGATGCCTTCCGTTTTGCCGATGAGGTGTCCGACAACGCGCGCTTGGCCGAGGCAGTGAACACGCTGAGCTTCCGCGACGGCAAGGTGTATGGCGACAACACCGACGGCGTGGGCCTGGTGCGTGACATCGTGGAAAACCTGGACGTGCCGATGGCCGGCCAGCGCGTGCTGCTGCTGGGGGCCGGTGGCGCCGTGCGCGGCGTGCTGCCGGCGATCCTGGCCGAGAAGCCGGCCAGCGTGACCATCGCCAACCGCACCGTGATCAAGGCCGAGGCACTGGCGCACCAGTTCCGTGCGCTGGGGCAGATTGCCGCCTGCAGCTACGAGGCGCTGGCGGGGCAGCAGTTCGATATCGTCATCAACGGCACCTCCACCAGCCTGTCCGGTGAGCTGCCGCCGATCCCGGCCGGTATCTTCAGCGGCCGTTCGCTGGCCTACGACATGGTGTACAGCCGCGGGCTGACCCCGTTCCTGCGCCGCGCGCAATCCGAGCATTGCGGCATGCTGGCCGATGGCCTGGGCATGCTGGTGGAGCAGGCGGCTGAGGCGTTCCGCATCTGGCGCGGAGAGCAGCCGGATACCCGCAAGGTCACCAACCTGCTGCGCGAGGTACTGGCCTAAGTGCTGCGCTGGACTCTGCGAATCGGGGCGGTGCTGTTGGCCGCCCTTTTTCTGTACAACCTGTGGATCTTCAGCCACATCGTCTACTGGCGCAGCTACAACCCGTCGGCCAGCGCCTTCATGAACGAGCAGCTGGCCCGGCTGCAGGAAGACGATCCGGAGGCCGAGCTGCGTCACCGCTGGGTGCCGTATGAGCGCATCTCCGGCAACCTCAAGCGCGCGCTGATCGCCTCCGAGGATGCCAAGTTCGTCGACCACGAAGGCTTCGACTGGGATGGCATCGAGGCAGCGTTCGACAAGAACCTGAAGCAGGGCCGCATCGTGGCCGGCGGCTCCACCATCAGCCAGCAGCTGGCGAAAAACCTGTTCCTGTCCAGCAAGAAGACGCCGTGGCGCAAGCTGGAAGAGGCGGTGATCACCGTGATGCTGGAGGCGGTGCTGGACAAGCGCCGCATCTTCGAGATCTACCTCAACGTGATCGAGTGGGGTAACGGCGTATTCGGCGCCGAGGCCGCCGCCAAGCACTACTACCGCAGCAGCGCCGCCAGGCTGTCCGCCGGACAGGCCGCCAAGTTGGCCGCCATGGTGCCCAACCCGCGCTTTTACGATGAGCACCGCAATGCGCCGGGGCTGGCGCGCAAGACCCGCATCATCCAGCGGCGCATGGTCTACGCCGACACGCCGTAACCGCCCGCACGCCCGTTCCAAATGGCCGCCGACTGCCCGTCCGCGGCCATTTTGCCGTCAACAATCGGTAACCGCTGCCCGCAGGCGGCATGTTACAATGCGCGCCTCTATTCGTGATGGCTGCGCAGGGAGCGCGGTTTTACTCATGGACTTACCCAGTTTTCATTTGCCCTATCTTTTAACAGCCACGCTGGCTGACCAATAACCCTGCCTATTGCCGGATTGTGCGTGCACTCCGCCCTGGGCGGAAGGAGACGTGCATGACGGTTGTCGACAAGAAACAACCTACCGATCGTCTGCAGGAAAACCTGCTCCAAGTGCAGCGCCTGATCGAGCGTCAGCGCCTGGTGGAGGAGCTCGTGCATCGCCAGGACATGCCCAAGCATGACCTGGTGGAGTCGCTGGTCCACAAGCAGAACCTGGCCGAGCTGGAAAACAAGCTGCAGGGACTGCACCCGGCCGACATCGCCTACATCCTGGAAGCGCTGCCGCTGGACGACCGCCTGCTGGTGTGGGACCTGGTGGACGCCGACGACGAAGGCGACATCCTGCTGGAAGTGTCCGACGCGGTACGCGAATCGCTGATCGAGTCGATGGAGCAGCACGAGCTGGTGGCGGCGGCCGAGCAGCTGGACGCCGACGAGCTGGCCGATCTTGCCGCCGACCTGCCGCGCCAGGTGGTGTACGAGGTGATGGGCGGCCTCGACGAGGAAGAGCGCCAGCAGCTGCAATCGGCGCTGTCCTACGAGGAGCACCAGATCGGTGCGCTGATGGACTTCGAGCTGGTGAAGATCCGTGCCGACGTCAGCTGCGAGGTGGTGCTGCGCTACCTGCGCCGCTTCGACGAGCTGCCGCACCAGACCGACAAGATTTTCGTTACCGATGAAGACGGCGTGCTGAAAGGCGTGCTGCCGATCCGCAAGCTGCTGATCTCCGACCCGGAGGCGCTGGTCGTCGACATCATGGCCACCGAGGTGGTGAGCTTCAGCCCGGAAGAAGAAGCGGTGGATGCGGCGCTGGCGTTCGAACGTTACGACCTGGTGACCGCGCCGGTGGTAGACGACAAGGGCGTGCTGGTCGGTCGCCTGACCGTGGACGAGATGGTGGACGTGATCCGCGAGGAATCCGACACCGAGGCGCTGAACCTGGCCGGCCTGAAAGAAGAGGAAGACCTGTTCGCGCCGGTGATCGACTCGGTGAAGAACCGCTGGTCGTGGCTGGCGATCAATCTGTGCACCGCGTTCGTCGCCAGTCGCGTGATCGGGGCGTTCGAAGGCTCCATCGAAAAGCTGGTGGCCCTGGCCGCCTTGATGCCGATCGTCGCCGGTATCGGCGGCAACTCCGGCAACCAGACCATCACCATGATCGTGCGCGCGCTGGCGATGGGGCAGTTGCAGCCGGGGCAGGCGCAGCGGCTGTGGCGCAAGGAGCTGGGGGTCAGCGTGATCAACGGTCTGGTGTGGGGTTCGGCGCTGGGCGTGCTGGCCTGGCTGCTGTACGGCAGCTTCTCGCTGGGGCTGGTGATGCTGGCGGCCACCACGCTGAATCTGATGCTGGCGGCGTCGATGGGGGTGCTGATCCCGACCATGATGGAGCGGTTTGGCAAAGACCCGGCGGTCGGCTCCAGCGTGCTGATTACCGCCTGTACCGACTCCGGCGGCTTCTTCATCTTCCTGGGGCTGGCCAGCCTGTTCCTGTTGTAAATCATGCCGACACTCAACGAAGCCCTGCGCCATTTCCTGCTGCCACGCCTGGAGGCGCGCTTGCTGCTGGCCCACGTCAGCGGGCTGAGCCATGCCGCCATGGTGTCGGCCGGGGCGGACCCGCTGCCCGAGGCGCAGTGGCAGGCGTATGCCGCGCTGGCGGCGCGCCGCCTGGCCGGCGAACCGGTGGCCTATCTGCTGGGACGGCGCGAATTCTATGGCCGCGACTTTGCCGTGTCGCCGGCGGTGCTGATCCCGCGCCCGGAAACCGAACACCTGGTGGAGGCGGCGCTGGACAAGGTTGGCCGCACCCGCCAGGCGCGGGTGGTGGACCTGGGCACCGGCAGCGGCATCATCGCCTGCACGCTGGCGCTGGAGGCACCGCAGTGGCAGCTGGCGGCGGTGGACCTGTCGCCTGCGGCGCTGGTCGTGGCGCAGGCCAATGCGGCCAACCTTGGTGCCGCGGTGCAGTTCTATCACGGCAGCTGGCTGGCGCCGCTGCCGCCGGCGCTGCGCTTTGATGCCATCGTCAGCAACCCGCCGTATATCGAACAGCACGATCACCACCTGGACGAGGGCGACGTGCGCTTCGAGCCGCGCATGGCGCTGACCGACGAGCACGATGGCCTGGCGTGCCTGCGCGCGATCGCCGCCGGCGCCCCCGAGCGCCTGCTGCCGGGTGGCTGGCTGCTGGTGGAGCACGGCTATGACCAGGGCGCGGCCTGTCGCGCGCTGTTTGTCGCCGCCGGCCTGCAGCAGGTGGCGACCCTGCCGGACCTGGCCGGCAACGACCGCGTGACGCTGGGCCAGCAACCGTGAGCAATCCGCGTCTGGCACTGCTGTGGGCGTTGCTGGCGCTGACGTTGGCCGCCAGCGGCGTCAATCAGGCGCTGTTTCTGGTGCTGCACCATGCGGCGCAGTCGCTGCCGGCGGTGCTCTGGCGCCTGCTGAGCATGGCGGGGGAGTGGACGCTGGTGGTGGCGTTGCTGTTGTGGCGCGCGGCGCGGCTGCCGGAGCTGTTGCCGCCGCCATCGGCCTGAAGGCGGGTTTCGCGGTGCCGCGCCCGCCGTTGGTATTGCCGGCGGGCAGCGTGCAGTTGCTGGATGTGCTGCCGGCGAACGGCTCGTTTCCATCCGGCCATGCCATGGCGGTGGCGCTGCTGTGCGGTTTGCTGGCAGCCGGGCAGCGCCTGGCGTGGCAACTGGCCGGCCTGCTACTGGTGTCGCTGGTGTGTCTGTCGCGCTTGGCCATCGGCGTGCACTGGCCGCTGGACGTGACTGCCGGGGCGGCGGTGGGTTATGCGGTGGCGGCGCTGGCATGGCGCGTGCAGGCCGTACGTTGGCCGCAGGCGCGGCTGCTGCTGGCGCTGTTGCTGCCGGTTTCGGTGGCGGTGGCGATATGGAAGCTGCAGCGCGGTGTGCCGAACGAAGCGTATCTTGGCTACAACCTGCTGGTGCTGCTGTTGGCGGTGCTGGCGTGGCGACAAAACAAAAACGGGGCCTGAGCCCCGTTTTGTCAGCGCGCGCGTGGCGGCTTAGTGGTGGTGACCGTGTTCACCGTGGGCATGGCCGTGGGTGATTTCGTCCTGGGTTGCTTCACGCACTTCGGCCACGGTGGCCACGAAGCGGATGGTCAGGCCAGCCAGCGGGTGGTTGCCGTCCAGTACGGCTTTGCCGTCGGCCACGTTGGTGACGCGGAACAGGATGATGTCGCCGGTTTCCGGATCGTCGGCTTCGAACATCATGCCTACTTCGGCGTCTTCCGGCAGCGCGTCCAGCGGTTCAACGCGGATCAGCTCTTCTTCCGGGTCGCCAAAGGCATCGTCCGGGCTCATGGTCACGGTAACGGACTCGCCAACGGCCTTGCCGTGCAGGGCTTCTTCCACCATCGGGAAGATGCCGTCATAGCCGCCATGCAGGTAGGCGATCGGCTCTTCGGTCTTGTCGAGCAGGTTGTTGTCGGCGTCGTACATTTCGTAATGGAGAGTCACGACCGAGTTTTTAACGATTTGCATGAGGCGGTACCGTCGTAAAGAAAATGAGGGGAAGTTTGCGGCATCGCATGCCGCTGTGGCGGCAGATGCGCCAGACTTCTGCGAAAAACACGCTGTTGATATTGTAAACCATTGCCTGATGGCACAACGAGAAATTGCCATGAAACCAATTGACCTACTGGGCGGCATGTCGGCCGCCACTTTCCTGCAGGATTACTGGCACAAGAAGCCGCTGCTGATTCGCGGTGCGCTGAAGGATGTCGGCGAGCTGGTGGATTTTGACGTGCTGGCCGAGCTGGCCGGCCAGGAGGAAGTGGAGTCGCGCCTGATCGAATTCCGCAACGGCCAGTGGAAGCTGGAGCGCGGCCCGTTCCGCCCGTCGCGCTTCAAGCGCCTGCCGGAAAGCGACTGGACCATCCTGGTGCAGAACGTGAACCACCATTTGCCGCATGTGGCCGATATCCTGTGGCGCTTCAATTTCATCCCGTATGCACGGCTGGACGACCTGATGATCAGCTATGCGCCGCAGGGCGGGACGGTGGGGCCGCATTTCGATTCTTATGATGTGTTCCTGCTGCAGGTGGGCGGACGCAAGCGCTGGCAGATCTCGACGCAGCAGGACGAAAGCTTCATCGAGGATGCACCGATCAAGGTGCTGCGCGATTTCCAGCCGGAAGAGGAGTTCATCCTCGAGCACGGCGACATGTTGTACCTGCCGCCGCGCTGCGCGCATCACGGCGTGGCGCTGGAACCGGGCATGACCTATTCCATCGGCTTCAGGGCGCCATCTGCGCAGGAGTTAGCGACGGAATTCCTGGTTTACCTGCAGGACCGCATTTGCATGGATGGTAGATATGCCGATCCGCAGTTGACGACGCAGTCCGATCCGGCGCGCATCGATGACAGCATGGTGGCGCAGGTTGGCCGCATGCTGCGCGAGATCCGCTGGGACGACGCTACCGTGTCCGATTTTCTTGGCCATTACCTTACCGAGCCCAAGCCGCATGTATTCTACGATGCGCCGGATGAGGAGCTGGACGAGGTGGAATTTGCCGATGCGGTTCAACAACATGGCATCGTGCTGGATTTAAAAAGCCAGATTCTTTATGCCAAAAAAATGCTGTACTGCAACGGAAGCGTGTTGGAATGCGAACCGGATGACCTGACTGCTTGGCAACAATTGGCCAATGACAGGCAGCTCGCCGGAAGTGGCGTTACAGACACGATGTTGCCCACATTGTATGAAGGCTACCTCACGGGATGGTGGTACCCACTGGTAGAGGCCGGCTAATTGCCGTAACATGCCAATATTCTTGCAGGATCGAAAACGAAGAATATTTGCGGAGTCGGGAAGGGTGGATCGTTCTTGTTGCTGCAATGCAGCATTGAAGGACGAAATATCTGCAATAAATTAGCGCATTCCCTCTTCCCAGCAATTTTATTCGTGCTACAATTCTGCGCACTGACAGTATCTACACTGCTTTCTTTAGTAAGCGTTTTTGCTAAGAAGGTGGTGAACCAGACGTCTTGTTCAACTTACTTTCAAAGGTAATAACCAAATGAAACAGTCGCTCCTCGTTGCTGCCCTGCTGGCCGTTGCTCTGTCCGCTTGCGGTAAAAAAGAAGAAGCTCCGGTAGAAGCTTCCGCTCCGGCCGTTGAGGCTTCCGCTCCGGTTGAAGCATCCGCTCCGGCAGCTGACGCTTCCGCCCCGGCAGCTGACGCTTCCGCTCCGGCAGCTTCCGCAGCTCAGTAATCACTTTTGTGATTGCGAAAAAACCGGCCTCTGGCCGGTTTTTTGTTGCCTGCAGCTGACGCTGCTTGCCTAGAGTCGAAAAAAAGCCCGCAATCGCGGGCTTTTTTGGTGGCGGGCAGCAGGCGCTTAGTTAAGCTCGGCAGCCATTTTCTGCAGCAGCTGTTCTTTCTGCTTGGCCGGCAGCGGGGTGTTGCCTTCCGGGCGGATGTCGATTCTGACCTGGCGCTCACCGGCGGCGGTCAGTTGCACGCGCAGGCTGGCGCGGGCATCGTCGGCCGGTTTGGTGTTGTCGCGCCAGAAGGCCAGGCTGCTCCAGAAACCGCCGCCTTCTTTTTCTTTGGCCTTGGCCTCATCTTCTGCCGGGCTGACAAAGTACACCCCCAGCGAGCGGTCGCGGTCGGTGATGGTCAGGCCGTTGTGTTCCAGCACCAGGCCGACACGGCGCCAGGCGCGTTCGAAGCTGTCGTCAAGCTGGATCACGCCGTCGGCCAGACGCGCTTTGCTGGCAGGGGCGGCGCTTGCAACCTGGGTGCGACTCTGGGCAGCAACCTTTTCATCCACGCCCAGGCGCACCATGAAGCGCTCCAAGAACACAGCTTCCAGTTCCGGATCGGTCGGGCGCGGCTGCCAGCGGGTCTCTTCCTTGGCTTCGTTGATGTAGATCTCGTACATGCCGCGATGGCTGAAGAACACATCGGTGCCGGTGGCGCTCTTTTCGATGCGGATGCGGAAGCGGTCGCGCTCCGGGGTCGACATCACCGAGCCGAGGCCGACGGTTTCCAGCATGTTGCGGATGGCACCGGCACCAAGCTTGGCGCGGTTTTCCGCCCAGTCGGTTTCCATGTAGCCGATTTCCGGGTCTTCGTTCTGGATCACGAAGCCGTTGTCCTGCCAGAAGGCTTTCAGCAGCGGCCACAGTTCCGCCGGCGATTTGTTCTGCACGCTTACCCAGCGCTGGCTGCCGGCCCGTTCCAGGCTGGCATTGGCGGTCTGCTGCAGAATGGCCTGGCCGGCCGGCTTGCCCGGCTGGGCGGCGGCTTGTTGCTGCGCCAGTGCGCTGGTGCTGCTCGGCAGCGGGTAGCGATCCTGCTGGCTCGGCAGGCTCAGGTCCGGCGGAACTTCCAGGCCGGCTTTGGTTTTCGGCGAGTCGGATTTGAAATCGTACTTGCTGTCCGGGTTGCTGCTGGCGCAGGCGGATAGCAGGCCTGCACACAGCAGGCCGGTCATCAGGGTCTTGTTCATTGGCATGTTCGGCAGGTTACAGGACGCCGGCCTGGCGCATGGCGGCTTCGACGATGGATTCGGCACTGCTACTCAGCGGGGTGAGCGGCAGGCGCAGACCGGCAGGCATCATGCCCATGCGGTGCATCGCCCATTTGGCCGGAATCGGATTGGGTTCGATGAACAGTTGCTTGTGCAGGCCTTGCAGCTGGTCGTTGATCTTGCGGGCAGTGTGGGTTTCACCGGCACGGGCCGCCTGGCACAGCTCGCTCATCAGGCGAGGCGCCACGTTGGCGGTAACCGAGATCACGCCGTGGCCGCCGCACAGCATGAAGGCCATGCCGGTGGCGTCGTCGCCGGAGTACAGCGCGAAGTCGGCCGGCGCGCGCAGCACCAGGTCGCAGGCACGGCCGATATCACCGGTGGCGTCCTTGATGCCGACCACGTTGTCGATTTGGGCCAGACGCAGCGCGGTATCGTTGCTCATGTCGGCCACGGTGCGACCCGGTACGTTGTACAGGATCACCGGGATATCCACCGATTCCGCAATCGCGCGGAAGTGCTGGTAGATGCCTTCCTGGGTCGGCTTGTTGTAGTACGGCACCACCGACAGGGTGTGGCTGGCGCCGGCGCCTTTGGCCAGGCGGGCCAGTTCGATGGCTTCGGCGGTGGAGTTGCCGCCGGTGCCGGCTACCACGCGGGTACGGCCGGCGGCATGTTTGACCACGGCCTCAACGACCTTGATGTGCTCTTCTACGCCCAGAGTGGCGGATTCGCCCGTGGTGCCGACGGCGACGATGCCACTGGTGCCGTTAGCAATATGGAAGTCTACGAGACGATTGAGCGATTCGAAATCGACCTGGCCGTCCTCGAACATCGGGGTGACCAGTGCAACAAGGCTGCCGGTGAGCATGGGTCTGCCTATCTGGATAAGAGTTGAATAGAGACGGCTGATTGTAGCGGAATTCCCGTTGCCGGGCGCAAGCAATACGTACAAGGCGCAAGCCGCTGATTGTTAGGAGGTTTGTGCTAAAATGCACGGTTTTCCGGTACACATCAGAGACTGGTATAAGGAATTAGCCGCGTGATTACGACAAGCAACATTACCATGCAGTTCGGCGCCAAGCCGCTTTTCGACAAGGTTTCCGTGAAGTTCGGCGAAGGCAACCGCTATGGCCTGATCGGTGCCAACGGTTCCGGCAAGTCCACGTTCATGAAGATCCTGGGCGGCGACCTGGAGCAGACCAGCGGTGAAGTCGCGATCGAAAGTGGCCTGCGCCTGGGTAAGCTGCGCCAAGACCAGTTTGCCTATGAAGACCAGCGCGTGCTGGACGTGGTGCTGCAGGGGCATAGCGAAATGTGGGCGGCGATGAGCGAGCGCGATGCCATCTACGCCAACCTGGAAGCCAGCGAAGACGACTACATGCGCGCCGCCGACCTGGAAGCCAAGTTCGCCGAGTACGACGGTTACACCGCCGAAGCGCGCGCCGGCGAGCTGCTGATGGGCGTCGGCATTCCGGTGGAGCAGCACTTCGGCCCGATGAGCGAAGTGGCCCCCGGCTGGAAGCTGCGCGTGCTGCTGGCACAGGCGCTGTTCTCCAACCCGGACATCCTGCTGCTGGACGAACCGACCAACAACCTGGACATCAACACCATCCGCTGGCTGGAGCACGTGCTGAACGAGCGCAACTCCACCATGATCATCATCTCGCACGACCGTCACTTCCTGAACGAAGTGTGCACCCACATGGCGGATCTGGACTACAACACCATCCGCATCTACCCGGGTAACTACGACGACTACATGATCGCCTCCACCCAGGCGCGTGAACGTCAGCTCAGCTCCAACGCCAAGGCCAAGGAGCGCATCCAGGAACTGCAGGAATTCGTGGCCCGCTTCTCGGCCAACAAGTCCAAGGCCCGCCAGGCCACCAGCCGCCTGAAGCAGGTGGACAAGCTGAAGGCCGATATGGTGGAAGTGAAGCCGTCCAGCCGCCAGAGCCCGTTCATCCGTTTCGAGATGGACGACAGAATGAAGCTGCACCGCCAGGCGGTGGACGTGGCCGCGCTGAACAAGGGCTACGGCGACAAGGTGCTGTTCAAGGACGTGAACTTCATCCTAGAGGCCGGCGCACGCCTGGCCATCATCGGCCCCAACGGCGCCGGCAAGTCCACGCTGGTGAAACTGCTGGCCGGCGCCTTCGAGGCTCCGTTCGCCGAAGGCGTCACCGCCGATCACGGCAGCATCAAGTGGGCGGAAAAGGCCCAGGTGGGCTACTTTGCCCAGGATCACGAGGCCGACTTCGACCTGGACTGGAACTTGACCGAGTGGATGCGGCAGTGGGGCCAGGACGGCGACGACGAGCAGGTGATCCGCGGCACGCTGGGCCGCCTGCTGTTCGGCAGCAACGACGTGGACAAGGCGGTGCGCGTGCTGTCCGGTGGCGAGAAGGGCCGCATGCTGTACGGCAAGCTGATCCTGCAGAAACCGAACGTGATGATCATGGACGAACCGACCAACCACATGGACATGGAGTCCATCGAAGCGCTGAACATGGCGCTGGAGAAGTACAAGGGCACCCTGATGTTCGTGTCGCACGACCGTCAGTTCGTCAGCTCGCTGGCTACCCACATCATCGAGCTGGACGGCAAGGGCGGCTACGACTACTACACCGGCAACTACGAGGACTACCTGGCCAGCAAGGGCCTGGAATAATCGGTTCCCGGAATGCAAGAAAGGGTGGCGCAAGCCACCCTTTTTGCATGTTGCGCCTTAGTTGCCACACCGCCGACAGTGCCGGTAAAGCCGCTAGAGCGATTGCTTTACCTTCGCGGCAACCATGCGCTATATTGCACCGCACGATAGGTTGTGCGGCGCAATATATTGCGTTATCCAGCCTGCATAATAAGCAAAAAGACAGATAAAAACAGGGATAGCTATCTCGTAAGGTCGGTGGTGGAGGACATGACCGGTCGACTAACGGGTCGCCTGCAATTTCAGCAAAGGAAGAATTATGCGCTTGAAAGGGAAAGTCTCCATCATTACCGGTGGTGCCAGTGGCATTGGTAAGGCCACTGCCGAAAAATTCGCCAAGGAAGGCGCCATCGTCGCCGTCTGCGACATCAATCTGGACGCGGTGAATGCCGTGGTGGAAGAGCTGAAGGCCAGCGGTGCCGAAGCAGTCGGCTACAAGGTTGACGTTACCGACAAGGCGCAGATCGCCGACATGGTGGGCGCGCTGAAGTCGCAGTTCGGCCGCATTGACGTGCTGGTCAACAACGCCGGTATCGTGATGGATGCCCAGCTGATCAAGATGAACGACGACCAGTTCGACAAGGTCATCGACATCAACCTGAAGGGCGTTTACAACTGTACCAAGGCGGTGGTCGACACCATGATCGAGCAGGGCGCCGGCGTGATCCTGAACGCCTCCTCGGTGGTGGGCGTATACGGCAACTTCGGTCAGACCAACTACGCGGCATCCAAGTTCGGCGTCATCGGCTTCGTCAAGACCTGGGCCAAGGAGCTGGGCAAGAAGGGCATTCGCGCCAACGCGGTATGCCCGGGCTTCGTCGCCACCCCGATCCTGAAATCCATGCCGGAAAAAGTGATCCAGGCAATGGAAGACAAGGTGCCGATGAAGCGCATGGCGCAGCCGGAAGAAATCGCCAACGTGTATGCCTGGCTGGCGTCCGACGAAGCCAGCTACATCAACGGTGCCGCCATTGAGGTAACCGGCGGCCTGACGCTGTAAAGGTTGGCCGCATCATCCGCAACGGGGCGCCAGGCGCCCCGTTTTTTATGGCCAGCCGGCGGGATTTGCAGGGCTGGCTTTCTACTGGCGTAAAAATTTTCAAAATAAAATTTAAGCTTCGCGCCCCGGGCGCCGCCTTGTGTCAGTGAGGGCATGCAACGCTGCCCGCATCCGACAACATACAAGGAGTTAGTCATGCTCAGTCTGCACACCAATGCCGCTTCCCTGTCCACCCAGTCCGCGCTGGCAGGTACCCAGAAAGACCTGTCCACCTCGATGCAGCGCCTGGGCACCGGCCTGCGCATCAACTCCGCGATGGACGATGCCGCCGGCCTGCAGATCGCTACCCGCCTGAACGCCCAGGTAAGCGGCATGAAAGTGGCGATGCGCAACACCCAGAACGACATCTCCATGCTGCAGACCGGCGAAGGCGCGCTGGGCGAAGTGACCAACATCCTGACCCGCATGAAAGACCTGGCTACCCAGGCCGCCGACGGCTCCTCCAGCAGCGCCGACCAGACTGCGATGCAGGCTGAATACGACCAGCTGGGTCAGGAAATGTACAACATCATGAACAACACCACCTTCGGCGGCGCTGCGCTGTTCAAGGCCGGTGGCAAGTTCACCGCTGCCGTCAACTTCCAGATCGGTTCCAGCACCGCGGAAAAAATGGCTTTCAACGCCACCACCGAACTGACCGCGCTGACCACCGCGCTGGGCGCCGCCAGCACCAACTACGCCGCCGCTCCGGGCGCGGCCGGTACTGAAATCGCCACCGCCGGCCCCGCCAACACCATGATCGACACCCTGGCCAACACCCTGGATACCGTTGGTGCCCTGCGCGCCAAGATGGGTGCCGCGGCTAACCGTCTGGATCACGTGTACAACAACTTGAACAACATGAGCGGCAACGTCTCCCAGGCCAAGGGCCGCATCATGGATACCGACTACGCGTCGGAAAGCGCCACCATGACCACCAAGCAGATGCTGCTGCAGGCCAGCACCTCGATGCTGAAGCAGTCCGGCAGCATGTCCTCCATGGCCATGTCGCTGCTGCAGTAATTCCACGGCAAACCTCGCGTTTTGCTCACTGACGCCAGCTGCCCAGCAGCTGGCTTTTTCCGTTTCCAGCCAGCGGCAGGGATAGCATCATGATCGTGGAGCCTTCGCTCGGCGTGCAGGCATTGCGTAGCGGCCATCAAGCCGCGGCACCAGCGCTGCCGCTGCCGGCGGTGGGCAGCACCCTGCAGCTGTCGGTGCTGGCGCGCGAGCAACTGGGCGTGCGGGTGGTCACCGAGCACGGCTTGACGCTGCTGTTGCCAGGGCTGGTGGCCGCCGAGCTGCAGCCGGGGGCGCAGCTGCTGATGCGGGTGCTGGCCAGCCAGCCGCGGCTGCAACTGCAGCTGCTGCCGTCGCCGGCCGCCGCGCCGTCCGGGCCGCCGCTGGCGGCCGCGCAGCTGCCCGCCGCGGCGGAGCAGGCGCGTATTCCGGGCTGGCCGGCGAGCAAGCCGGCAGCGGAAACGTTGGCCGCAGGCTGGCGCGGGGTATTGCTGGCCGCCGTCGCCAGCCCGCCGCCCGGCAGCGCGCTGCTGCCGGCCATGCTGCTGGCGGGGGCGCGTCCCGAGCACGACCCGCTGGCGCAGGCGCGCAGCCTGGCCGAGCAGGGCTGGTGCCTGGCGCATTGCTGGCCGGGGCAAACGCTGCGGCTGGCGCTGGGCGAGGCGGCGCCGAAGGGGGGCGTTGTCGGCAGCGACGAGCTGCTGCTGCAACTGCAGCTGCCGTACTGGGGCGCCGTGTTGCTGCGCCTGCGGCCAAGCGCTGCCGGCCCCCTGCTGCAACTGCATAGCGAATCCACCACGGTGCTGGCACAGTGGCAGGCCTGTCTGCCGCGCTGGCGCCAGGCCATGCTGGCGGCCGGCCAGCAGTTGCTGCTGCAACTGCGGCATGGCCGCATGGCGCCGATGGCGGCGCGGCCCGGCCCCGCCAGCCGCGCCCGACTGCCGGCACTGGCGCAGTTCCAGCTGGCGGCACAGATGATCCTGCTGCTGCAGGCGGCGGCAGAAGAAGCGCAGGCGGCCGACGGCCAGCCAGCGCAAGCAGAAAGTAACCAGACATGAGCGAAGTCGAAAGCATGCTGCCCGCCGGCGTGGTACAGCCGGCCACCGATACCGGGCCGCAACTGGTCAGCGATGGTGCGCAGATCGCCGCCTTGCTGCACGCGCTGCAGCAGGACAAGGCGGCGCTATACCTGTATCCGCCGGGCAGCGAGCAGGCCGTCGACGGCGCGCGGCTGCTGCCGCTGGCCGGCGCCACGCTGCAGTTGCAGCTGCCGGCCGCACTAGAGCCGCTGCCGGCGAGCGGCTGGCGCCTGGTGCTGATCGGGGGCGGCTGCATCGTGCAGTGCGAACTGCCGCCGCTGCAGCAGTTGGGCGAGCAACTGCAGTGCGCGCTGCCGTGGCAGCTGACGCGCTGGCAGCGGCGCGCCTTCCTGCGGCTGGATGCGCCGTTGGGGCGCAGCTTCAGCGCCAGCTTCACCCTGCTGGGCGAGCCGTACCAGGCCAATGTCTACGACCTGTCGCTGGGCGGCATCGGCCTGTACGCGTCGCCGCGCGAACTGCCGCAGCTGCACCCGGGGCGGCTGCTGCCCAAGGTGCGCATCGAGCTGGGGCATGGCCGCGTGCTGCAGGCCGAGCTGGAGGTGCGGCTGTGCCGGCCGTTCCAGTCGCGGCTGCTGGGCGAGCAGCTGCACGTCGGCTGCCGCATCCGCGCGCTGAGCGAGCAGGGTGCCGCGCTGCTGCGCGGCTGTCTGGCCGAGCTGGCGGCGCTGCAGCTGCCACCGCCGTAACTGCGGCCAACGTTGGCCGCGGCCGGGCGGCTAGCCCAGGCTGCCGATGATGCTGACGTCGCGGTTTTCCGGAATCTCGTTGTAGGACAGCACCGCCAGCCCCGGCGCGAACAGCCGCGCGTAGCGCGCCAGCAACGGGCGGATCTGTGGCATCACCAGCAGCAGCGGCGCGCTGGCTTGCTGCTTCATCTGCTCGCGGATGATGGGCATGTTCTGCTGCAACTGCGCCAGGATGTTCGGCTCCACCGGGTAGTTGTCCAGCGCCACCTTGCCGCTTTGCTGCGCCTGGCTCAGCGCGCCCAGCAGCATGTTTTCCAGTTCGCCGCCCAGGTTGAAGGCGCGCATCTCCGCCTGCGGGCCGATCAGCCCGGCCACGATCTGGCGCCGCAGCGTGCAGCGCACTTCCGCCGCCAGCAGGATAGGCTCCTTGGTGGCCTCGGCGTTTTCCAGCAGCGTGCTGGCGATCGGCACCACGTCCTTCAGCGCCACGTGCTCGGCCAGCAGCACGCGGAACACCTTCAGCAACTGGCTGTGGGTCAGCGCCTTGTCCAGCGCGGCGGCCAGCTTGGGCGCCTGCGCGGTGAGGCGCTCCAGCCACGCCGCCACATCGTCGTGGCGGAACAATTCCGGCAGGTAGTCGCGCACCGTCTTGGCCAGGTGGGTGGCGATCACGCTGGCCGGGTCCACCACCTGGTAGCCCAGCCCCAGCGCGTGCGCCTTGTCCTCGGCGGCAATCCAGATTACCGGCATGCGGTAGGCCGGCTCCACCCCCGGCATGCCGTCCAGCTCGCCATACACCGACGGCGAGGGGATCGCCATCAGCCGCTCGGCGGGGATGTCCGCCTGCGCCACCACGGTGCCGCCCAGCTGGATGGTGTACTGGGTGGGTTTCAGCGCCAGGTCGTCGCGCAGCGGAATCGGCGGCAGCAGCAGCCCCAGCGCCTCGCTCTGGCTCTGGCGCATGCCTTTCACCCGCTTGAGCAGCGGCGCGCCCTGGCCCGGGTCCAGCAGGTGTACCAGCTTGTAGCCCAGCTGCACCGACAGCAGCTCCACATACGGCAGGCTGTGCCATTCCAGCTCGCTGCGGTTTTCCGCCAGCAGCGCCTGGCCCAGCGCCTGCTGGCCGTTGTCGGCGGCCAACGGCTGCCGCTGGCCGACGCGCCAGCCGACATAGGCCAGCAGCGCGGCGAAGGCCAGAAAGCTGAACCACGGCATGCCCGGAATCACCGCCAGCACGAACATCACCCCGGCGGCGCTGTACAGCACGTGGGGCGAGGCCAGCAGCTGCGAGCCGACCTGCTGCTCGAAGTCGCCATCGTCGCTGATGCGGGTAACGATGATGGCGGCGGCGGCCGACAGCAGCAGCGCCGGAATCTGCGCCACCAGGCCGTCGCCGATGGTCATCAGCGCGTACTGCTTGAACGCCTCGGCAAAGCTCAGGTCGTGCATCGCCACGCCGATGGCCAGGCCGCCCAGCATATTGATCAGCAGCACCAGGATGCCGGCCACCGCGTCGCCGCGCACGAACTTGGAGGCGCCGTCCATGGCGCCGTAGAAGTCGGCCTCCATCGCCACGTCCTTGCGGCGCTGCTGGGCTTTTTCCTGGTTGATCAGGCCGGCGTTGAGGTCGGCGTCGATCGCCATCTGCTTGCCGGGCAGCGCGTCCAGCGTGAAGCGCGCCGACACCTCGGAGATGCGCTCGGCGCCCTTGGTCACCACCACGAAGTTGATGATCATCAGGATCACGAACACCACCAGGCCGACCACGAAGTTGCCGCCGATCACCACCTGGCCGAAGGCCTCGATCACCCGGCCGGCGGCATGGGTGCCCTCGTGGCCGTGCAGCAGCACCACGCGGGTGGAGGCCACGTTCAGCGTCAGCCGCAGCAGGGTGGTGGCCAGGATGATGGTGGGAAACACCGAGAAATCCAGCGGCCGCTTCACATTGACGCTGACCAGGATCACCACGATGGCCAGCACGATGTTGAAGGTGAACAGCGCGTCCAGCACCGCCGGTGACAGCGGCAGGATCACCATCGCCAGCACCGCCAGCAGGAACAGTGGCGTGGCGAACTTGTGGCGCCGCAGGGCGGCGAGCAGTCGGTGGAAGGCAGTCATGGTCAGCGTGGCTCGGTCAGTTCGTGCGGAAGGTGGAAATCGGCGGGCAGCTCTGGCTCGCGGCGGCGGCGGCCGTTACGGAACGCCTTCAGTTGCAGTACATAGGTGAGCACCTGCGCCACCGCCTGGTACAGCGCGGCGGGAATCTGCTGGTTCACCTGGCTGGTGTGGTAGACGGCGCGCGCCAGCGGCGGCAGCTCCAGCACCTCCACCCGGTGCGCGCCGGCCAGCTCGCGGATCACCAGCGCCATCTCGTCCACGCCCTTGGCGATCACGAACGGCGCCTCGGCGCGCTTGTCGTCGTACTTCAGCGCCACCGCGTAGTGGGTGGGGTTGACGATCACCACGTCGGCCTGGGGCACGGCTTTGCGCAGCCCGCGCATGGCGAACTGGCGTTGCAGCTGGCGGATACGGTTTTTCACTTCGGGGCGGCCCTCGTTGCTCTTGTGTTCTTCCTTCACTTCCTGCTTGCTCATGCGCTGGCTGCGCTGGAACAGCAGCCACTGCAGCGGCAGGTCGACCAGCGCGAACAGCACGAACACCATGCCCAGCGCCAGCGCGCCATCCAGCATCAGCACCGCGCCGCGCACGATGGCGTCGGACAGCGGCAGCGACTGCAGCCGCAGGTAGTCCAGGCGGCTGTCCGCCGCCAGGTGCCACAGCAGCAGGCTCAGCAGCAGCGCCTTCAGCAGGCCGCTGCCAACCTGCAGCAGCTGCTTGCCGGACAACATGCGGCCAACGTTGGCCGCCGGGTTCAGCCGTTCCAGCTTCGGCTGCCAGTGGCTGCTGTTGAACACCCAGCCGCCGGGAAACAGCGCGCCGGCGACGATGGCCAGCGGAATCACCGCCAGCGGCAGCAGCATCTTGGCCAGCAGCCACAGCACCGCCGGAAACGCCTCGCTCAGCGCATTGTCCAGCGCGCCCTCGCTGCCGCCGTGTGCCATGCCCAGCGCAAACAGGCGGCGGAAGTCGTCCAGCCAGCCGGGCAGCAGCAACAGCAGCAGCTTCAGGCTCAACACGATGCCGATGGCGGTGGCCACGTCGCGCGAGCGCACCACCTGGCCGGCTTCGCGCGCCTTGCGCAGCTTCTGCTGCGACGGTTTTTCGGTCTTGTCGCCGCTGCCGTGCTCAGCCATGCGTCGCCTCCAGGCTGCGGTCCAGCAGTTCCAGCATGTGCTGGGTAAACTGCAGATAATGTTCCGGCAGCGTGCGTACCAGCAGCGCCAGCATGAACAGGCCGAACAGCGTCACCACCGAGAAGCCCAGCGAGAACAGGTTCAGCGTCGGCGCCACGCGGTTGAGAAAACCCAGCCCCAGCTGCACCACCAGGGTGGAGAAAATCACCGGCAGCGCCAGCAGCAGCGCGGCGGAAAACACCCAGCCCACCTGGTAGGCCAGCAGCTTGAGCACGGTGATATCCAGCCCGTGCCCCACCGGCCACACGCGGAAGCTGGCGTACACCACGTTGACCAGCACCAGGTGGCCGTCGATGGCGAAGAACACCAGGGCGCACAGCACGAACAGCAGGCTGGACACCACGTCCGACGACGAGCCGTTCACCGGGTCGTTCATCACCGCCATCGACAGCCCCATCTGCGACGACACCAGGTTGCCCAGCAGCAAGGGCAGCGCGATGCTGAGCTGGAACACCAGGCCGAACACGCTGCCGATGATCACCTGCTGCAGCGCGCTGGCGATGCCGGCTAGCGAGAACGGGTCGATGCCGGCCGCCGGCATCGCCGGCAGCACCACCACCGCCAGCGTCAGCGCCAGCATCAGCCGCACCCGCAGCGGCACCATCACGTCGCCGACCAGCGGCGACATCGACAGCGCCGCCATGAAGCGGCAGAACGGCCACCACACCGCCAGCAACAGCTGCGGCAGCTGGGTGATCAGCGCTTCCACGCGGCTAACCCACCAGCTGCGCGGCGCGGCGGAAGATGTCGACGCAGAAATCCATCAGCGTCTGCGCCAGCCAGTGCCCGCTGACGCAGATCACCAGCAGCGTCACCATCAGCCGCGGCAGAAAGCTCAGCGTCTGTTCGTTGATCTGGGTGGCGGCCTGGAACAGGCTCACCAGCAGCCCCACCAGCATGCCCGGCACCACCAGCACCGCCACCAGCAGCATCACCACCTGCAGCGAGTCGGCCACCAGGTCGACCGCGATTTCCGGAGTCAGCATCTCAATACGCCTGAATGCTGGAGACCAGCGTGTTGACGGTGAGCGTCCAGCCGTCCACCAGCACGAACAGCAGCAGCTTCAGCGGCAGCGAGATCACCAGCGGCGACAGCATCATCATGCCCATCGCCATCAGCACCGACGACACCACCAGGTCGATCACCAGGAAGGGAATGAACAGCAGGCAGCCGATCTGGAACGCGGTCTTCAGCTCGCTGAGCATGAAGGCGGCCAGCTTCACCGGAAAGCTGTGCTGCTGCGGCTGGCTGATCCTGCTCTCGCCGGACAGCCGCGCCACCTGCGCCAGCGCGGTCTTGCCGGTCTGCGCCAGCATGAAGCGCGACAGCGGCGCCTCGGCGATCAGCAGCGCCTGCTGGAAGCCGATCTTTTCCGCGTCGTAGGGCACGAAGGCCTTGTCCCACACCTCCAGCCCCACCGGGCGCATCACCAGGATGGTCAGCACCATCGCCACCCCGGTCAGCACGCGGTTGGGCAGGCCCTGCTGCAGCCCTAGCGCCTGGCGCAGCAGCGACAGCACGATCACGAAACGGGTGAAGCTGGTCATCATCAGCAGCAGCACGGGCAACAGCCCGAGCAGCGTCATGATGATCAGGATCTGCGTCTTGACGGTGAAATCCACCGGCGCGCCGCCGGCGCTGCCGGACAGCAGCGGCACCGAGGCCGCCAGCACGGCCGGCGAACACAACAACGCCGTGCCGGCCGGCACGGCGTAACGCCACGCGCGACGCATCATGGCTGCAGCGTGTCCAGGTCCAGTGCCGCCAGCTCCACCACCTTCAGCCCGTAGTTGTCGCCGGCCACCACCACCTCGGCCTGGCCGACGGTGGTGCCGTTGACCTTGATCAGCAGCGGCTCGCCGGCCAGCCGGTCCAGCTCCACCACCGAGCCGGGGCCGATGGCCATCAGCTCCAGCAGCGACACCTTGGCGCTGCCCACTTCCAGCGTCAGGGTGACCGGGATCTTGCGCAGCATCTGCAGATTGTCGCGGCGCGGCGCCACGTTGGCCGCAGGCTCCGCGGCAGCGTCGGCCGGTGCGGCCAACATAGCGTCGATATCGAAAGCGTCGGTAGGCTCCATGCCCTTACTCCACATCTTGAAAAGAGGTTAGCCACAACTTGCCGTCGTGTTCGGCCACGGCGGCATCGAACAGGTGCGCGTCGCCCACCTGCACCCGCGCCAGCGGCGGCAGGCGCACCGGCAGGGTGTCGCCCGGGCGCAGCGCCAGCAGCTCGCCCAGCGGCAGCTGCAGTTCCAGCAGCTGCGCGTTCAGCCGCAACTGCAGCTGGCGGCCCAGCGGCAGCGCGGCCGGCTCGTCGCCGGCGGCGGGCAGCGGGCGCGGCGCCACACTGGCCAGCAGCTGGCCCAGCCAGCGCTCGTCCAGCGCCAGCCACAGCATGCCGCTGAGCTGGCGGGTGTTCTCGTGCAGGGTGATCTGCAGCAGCTGGCTGCCGGCCGGCGGCGGCTGCCACAGCGGCGGCCCGGCGTCGGCGGCCGCGGCTTCCGGCTGGATGCTCTGCTGCAGCAGTGCCGCCAGCTCGCGGCCCAGCAGATCCAGCAGCCGCAGCTCGCTTTCGGTTTCCGGGCCGGCGTCGGCGCCCGCTGGCAGCTCGCCGCTGCCGCCGTAGCGGTAGTCCAGCAGCGTCAGCAGCAGCGAGCGCTTCAGCGCCACGCTGATCTGGCCGCCGGCGGTGCGGTAGCTGCACCACTGCATGCCCGGCGGCGTCTGCGCCAGCTGCAGGCGCACGCCGGCCACGCTGAAGGCGCAGCCGTAGCGGCGGTTGAAGCGCTGGGCGAAGTAGCGCCCCAGCGCCTCGCCCAGCCGCGCGGTGAAATCCTGCAGCTGGTGGAACGGCCGCCCCAGCGTGCGCGGGTCGAGTACCGGGCAGCGGCTGGCGTCGGCCGCGGCGAGCAGCTTGCTTCTGGCCCTGCTCAGGGCTTGCGTACGTTTGGTCACTTACTGGCTGCTCATCAAGTCGATTGGGGAGGCGGGCGCCGCGCCATGCTGCGCGCGCGCCCCGACTGCTGTTGTTTTTTTACCCGTCAGGCCTGCGGCGCGCGGGGCAAGCCCGCGCGCAGAGCGGCTGCTTGCTGTTTTTCAATCATTTTTGTCGATGAAGTACCTGCCCGTTGCTGGGGGTTTGCTGTGCCGCTGTGTGCAGTTTGTCACAGTAAAAAGCCTATTAACGGTAAGGACTTAACTACTTCTTGTAACTGTAAGTTAAAGAAACGGCTCGTCAGTTGATGGATAAATTTTAATATCGGACGGTTTGTCTGTAAAATGTATCCGGTCAGTAACGCTAACGTTGTCGCTTTGTGACGGAGTGTGACGACGCAGTGCGCGATATTACGTTCACGTAATTCGTTTTTTCTGTTGGAAATTCAGTGGCTTCGGCAAGCGTGCCGGTGCCGTATCAGGGGGTGTCATGTTCGAGCAGTCGATCCAGCTCATTCTTGCCGACCGGGCGCGCATCCAGAGCGACATGACGGCGCTGGGTGGCGAGGCCATCCAGCCGGCCAGCGGCGCCCAGCCGGGCGGCGCCAGCTTCGGCGACAGCCTGCGCCAGGCCTTCGTCAACGTGGATGCCAAGGAGCACGCCGCCGCCGACCGGCTGGCGGCGGTGGACAGCGGCCGCAGCGACGACCTGGTCGGCGCCATGCTGGCCAGCCAGCAGGCCAGCCTGTCGTTTTCCATGCTCACCCAGGTACGCAACAAGGTGGTGGGCGCCGTGGACGAGCTGAGCAAGCTGTCGCTGTAAGGTGGGTCGCACGTGATCAATACGCTCAAATCCCGGGTTGGCCGCATCGCTTCGGCGCGCGGCCTGATGGCGCCCTCGGCGCTGCGCATGCTGCTGCCGATGCTGCTGCTGGCCGCCGGCATTACCGCGCTGGCGATGATGTACCTGTGGCACGACGATGCCCGCTACAAGCCGGTGTTCGGCGCGCAGGAGCGGGTGCCGGCCGCCGACATGATGGCGGTGCTGGATGCCGAACAGATCCGCTACCGCATCCACCCGGCCAGCGGCCAGGTGCTGGTGCCGGAAGACGAGCTGGGCCGCGTGCGCATGCTGCTGGCCGGCAAGGGGGTGGTGGCCAAGCTGCCGGACGGGCTGGAGCTGGTGGACAAGAACGATCCGCTGGGCGTCAGCCAGTTCGTGCAGGACGTGCGCTTCCGCCGCGGGCTGGAAGGCGAGCTGGCGCAGAGCATCATGGCGCTGGGGCCGGTGGCCAATGCCCGCGTGCATCTGTCGCTGGCGCGCAGCAGCTCGTTCGTCAGCAGCGACGGCGAGAAAAGCTCGGCCTCGGTGATGCTCAACCTCAAGCCCGGGCAGCAGCTGAACGCCGAGCAGACGCTGGCGGTGATCAACCTGGTGTCCGGCAGCGTGGCCAGCCTGGAGCCGGCGCGGGTGACGGTGGTGGACCAGGACGGCAACTTCCTGTCCGCCCATGTCGATACCAGCGAGGGCGTGGCCGGCCTGGCCGGCGGCAGCGACGCCGCCAGCCGCTTCCGCAACGACACGCTGCGCAATGTGCGCGAGCTGCTGGCGCCGACGCTGGGCGACAACAACTTCAAGGTCAGCGTCACCGCCGACATCGACAACGACCGGGTGGAAGAAACCCGCGAGCAGTACGGCGAAGCGCCGAAAGTCACCAACGAGGCGGTGCGCGACGAGCAGGACCAGGAGCCGCTGGCGCTGGGCGTGCCCGGCTCGCTGAGCAACCGCCCGGTCACCATCGAAGCCTCGGCCCCGGCCGGCGCCGCGCCGAACGTGTCGCGCAAGAACGCTTCCACCCGTCAGTACGCCTACGACCGCACCATCACCCAGGTCAAGCGCAGCCGCGGCGCGCTCAAGCGCCTGAGCGTGGCGGTGGTGCTCAACAACGGCGCCGCGCCGACCCCGGCCAGCGGCTGGACCCCGGCACAGCTGGCCAATATCGACCGCATCCTGCGCAACGGCCTGGGGCTGGACGCCGTGCGCGGCGACAAGCTGGTGGTGTCGTCGCTGAACTTCCCGCCGCGCGAGGCGCCGCTGCCGTGGTGGCAGGAGCGCAGCACGGTGGAAAGCGGCGTGTCCTACGGCGCCTCCGCGCTGCTGCTGCTGCTGGGCTGGCTGCTGCTGGTGCGGCCGCTGTTCAAGCTCATGCGCCAGTGGCTGGCCACCCGCCAGCAGCAGGTGGAACTGAACGAGATCGCCATGGCACCGCAGGCCGCGCTGGCGGCACCGCAGGACAGTGGCGACGAGCTGCTGGCCGCCAAGCCGGCGGCCACGTTGGCCGCACCGGCCGCCGCCGCGCTGCCGATGGTGCCGCTGCTGGAAAACTACGACCTGCCGCCGGCCGGCTCCAGCGTCGACGTGCTGGTGGATCACCTGAAGACCCTGGCCGGCAAGGAGCCGGAACGGGTGGCCGAAGTCGTCAAACAATGGGTGCAAAAACGTGGCTGATACGCTGAACCTTGCGGCCAACCCGGGCGAGGAACTGTCGCCGGTGGAACGCGCCGCCATCGTGCTGCTGAGCATGGGCGAGGAGCCGGCCGCCGCCGTGCTGCGCTGCCTGTCGCGTGACGAGCTGCTGGAAGTCACCCAGGTGATGTCGCGCATGAGCGGCATCAAGGTGGATACCGTGCGCCACAGCCTGCAGCAGTTCTTCGACGAATACCGCGAGCAGAGCGGGGTGCACGGCGCCTCGCGCTCCTTCCTGCAGCGCTCGCTGGGGCTGGCGCTGGGCAGCGACATCGCCAGCAGCGTGCTCAACAGCATCTACGGCGATGCCATCCGCCCGAAGATGGCGCGCTTGCAGTGGGTGCAGCCGGCGTGGCTGGCCGAGCGCATCGCCAACGAACACGTGCGCATGCAGGCGGTGTTCCTCGCCTTCCTGCCGTCGGCGCAGGCCAGCGAGGTGATCGAAGCCCTGCCGGCGGCGCAGCGCGACCAGGTGCTGGTGAACATCGCGCGGCTGAAGGAGATCGACCACGAACTGCTGCAGGAGCTGGAGCAGGTGGTGAACCGCTGCCTGGACAGCCTGGGCAGCCAGAGCGCCAGCGTGGAAGGCGTGCGCCAGGCCGCCGAGATCATCAACCGCATGAGCGGCGACCGCGCGCAGATGGTGGAACTGCTGCGCGCGCACGATCCGGGCGTGGTGTCCGCCATCGAAGACAGCATGTACGACTTCTTCCTGCTGTCGCGGCAGAGCGAGCAGGTGATCCTGCGCATCGTCGAGGCGGTGGCGCTGGAACAGTGGGCGATCGCGCTCAAGGGCGCCGAGCCGGCGATCCGCAACGCCATCGTGCAGTCGATGCCGCGGCGCCAGGCGCAGACCTTCGAAGACAGCATGCGCCGCTCCGGCCCGGTGCCGATCAGCCGCGTCGAGCAGGTGCGCCAGGAAATCATGCAGGCAGTGCGCGAGCTGGCCGAAGGCGGCGAGATCGACCTGCAACTGTTTGCCGAGGACGTGGTGGAGTGATGAGCGCCTTCCGTCCGTATCGCTTCCCGCCGTTGTCGCTGCCCACCTTGGCCGCGGCCAGCGGCAACGACGCCGTGCAGCAGCAGGCGCAGCTGACACAGGGCTTTCAGCAGGGCATGGAAAGCGGCTTCCGCGAAGGCTACGACAGCGGCGTGGAGCAGGGCCAGCGCGACGGTTACGCCGCCGGCCACGACGCCGGCTGGCAGCAGGGCAGTGCCAGCGCGCAGCAGCAGGTGAGCAGCCGTTTCGACAGCCTGGCGCAGCCGCTGGACGCCATGCTGCAGGCGCTGCAGCAGCTGCAGGGCGACTACCAGCAGGCGCTGCGCCGCGAGGTGGTGGAACTGGTGGCCAAGGTGGCGCGCCAGGTGATCCGCTGCGAGCTGGCGCTGCAGCCGGTGCAATTGCTGGCGCTGGTGGATGAAACGTTGGCCGCATTGCCGCCGGTGGCGGACGAGCAGGTCAGCGTGTTCCTCAACCCGGAAGAATGCCAGCGCATCCGCGAACTGGCGCCGGAACGCGCCGCGCGCTGGGCGCTGACGCCGGATGCGCGGCTGGAGCCGGGCGAATGCCGCGTGCGCGCCGGCAACCACGAAGCCGACGCCGGCTGCCGCCAGCGGCTGGACGCCTGCATGGAGCAGGTCAGCGAACAGCTGGCCGAGTCGCCGTCGCCGGAGGCCGCCGCATGATTTCCGCCGCGCTGCGCCAGCTGGAACTGGGCGAGGTGCCGGTGGCACGCCGCACCGGCCGCCTCACCGGCGCCGCCGGCCTGCTGCTGGAAGCCACCGGCTGCCCGTTCAGCACCGGCCAGCGCTGTCTGATCGAGGCCGACGGCGGCCAGTGGCTGGAGGCGCAGGTGGTGGGCTTCCGCGACGAGATTTCCTATCTGATGCCGTTCAAGCCGGCGCGTGGCCTGGCCACCGGCGCCCGCGTGCTGCCGGCCGGCGAGCAGGCCGGGCTGCAGATCGGCCCGTCCTGGCTCGGGCGCATCGTCAACGGCCTGGGCGAAGCCATCGACGGCCTGGGCAAGCTTGGCGGCGACGCGCCGCTGGAGGTGCATCCGCCGCGCGTCAATCCGCTGAAGAAACAGCCGGTGCGCGAGGTGCTGGATGTCGGCGTGCGCGCCATCAACGGCGTGCTGACCATCGGCCGCGGCCAACGGGTCGGTCTGTTCGCCGGCAGCGGCGTCGGCAAGAGTGTGCTGCTGGGCATGATCACCCGCCAGACCGCCGCCGACGTGGTGGTGGTGGGGCTGATCGGCGAGCGCGGCCGCGAGGTGCGCGAGTTCGTCGAACACGCGCTGGGGCCGCAGGGGCTGGCCAAGGCCATCCTGGTGGTGGCGCCGGCCGACGAATCGCCGCTGATGCGCATGATGGCCACCGAGCTGTGCCACGCCATCGCCGCCCATTTCCGCGACCGCGGCCAACATGTGCTGCTGCTGGTGGATTCGCTGACCCGCTACGCCATGGCGCGGCGCGAAGTGGCGCTGGCGCTGGGCGAGCCGCCGGCCACCCGCGGCTACCCGCCGTCGGTGTTCGGCCTGCTGCCGCAGCTGGTGGAAAGCGCCGGCAACGGCGAGGGCGCCGGCAGCATGAGCGCCATCTACACCGTGCTGGCGGAAGGCGACGACCAGCAGGACCCGATCGTCGACACCGCGCGCGCGATTCTCGACGGCCACATCGTGCTCAAGCGCGAGCTGGCCGAGCGCGGCCACTACCCGGCCATCGACATCGCCGCCTCGGTCAGCCGCTGCATGAGCCAGCTGGCCGCCGGCGGCCACCTGCGCGCCGCGCGGCAGCTGAAAGACCTGGCCGCGCGTTACGCCCAGGTGCGCGAACTGATTCCGCTGGGCGGCTACGTGCCCGGCGCCGACCCGGCCACCGACCGCGCGGTACAGCTGTACCCGCAGATCGAGGCCTTCCTGCAGCAGGACACCGCCGAAGCGGCGCCGCTGGCGCAGACGCTGGCACAACTGGAGACGTTGGCCGCATGAGCAAATCGCAACTGCCGGACGAGCTGCAGGGCCTGGCGCGCCTGCTGGCGCTGCGCCAGGACGAGGTGCAGCAGCTGGAAATCGGCATGGCGCAGCAGGAGGCGCTGCGTCAGCGCTACCAGCGCAACATGGCACGCATGGCGGCGCTGTGCGCCGGCAGCGGCAGCAGCGGCGCGCTGGCGCCGGCGCTGGTGGCCAACTGCGGCAACTACAAGCAGAACGTGCTGAGCATGATGGCGCAGCACCAGCAGGAGCTGACGCTGCACGAGGCCGACATGGCGGCCAACCGCGCGCGCCTGCTGCAGCTGAGCCGCAAGTGCGAGGCACTGGCGCACAACTACCGCCAGCGCCACAGCGCCTGGCAGCAGGAACTGGCGCGCGGCGAGCAGAAACGCCAGGACGACCTGGCCACCCAGGTGTGGCTGCGGAGGCAGGCATGAGGATTTCAGTTTTGTCGGACAACGGTCGCCTTGAACTGCTGACAGCCACGTTCAATGCCGCACAGGGGAATGCAAGATGAGCGACGTTTCCAGCATCAATCCGTCACAACTGGCCCAACAACTGGCCACCGCCTACACCCAGCAGGCGCAAACCCTGCTGGACAGCCAGAGCCAGCGCGCCAGCAGCAGCAGCAAGGCGCTGCAGTCGCTGCGCAGCGCGCTGCAGGCGTTCCAGACTGCCATCGGCACGCTGTCCGGCAAGAGCAGCGTCGTGCAACAGAGCGCCACTTTTTCCAACAGCGCGGTGGCCAATGCCAGCACCAATGGCAGCGCCCAGGCCGGCAGCTACAGCTTTTTCGTTACCAAGCTGGCCAGTGCCAACCAGCTGGCCTACCAGGGCGTGCCCACCAGCGTTACCGCCAGCAGCGCCGGCACGCTGGGCGTGAGCCTGGCCGACGGTTCCAGCTTCTCGGTAACGCTGAGCAGCGGCGACCTGGACGGCAACGGCAGCCTGACCCCGACCGAAATCGCCCGCGCCATCAACCAGGCCGCCGGCAACGGCAGCAAGCTGGCCGCCAGCGTGATGACCGTCAACGGCCAGCCGCAGCTGCTGCTCACCGCCGGCAAGACCGGCGCCGGCAGCCAGATCACGTTGGATACCAGCGGCGTGAGCGACGGCGCGCTGCAGAGCGCGCTGAACGCGGCGCCGGTGCAGCTGGCCGCGGCGCAGGACGCCGACGTGTGGCTGGGCGCCGAGGGCAGCGGTATCCACATCCAGCAGGCCAGCAACAGCTACAGCGGCATCAGCGGCGTGAGCATCAATTTCACCCAGGCGATGGCCAGCGGCACGGCACCGGTAACGCTGACGGTGGCGGCCGACAACGGCGGCACCGCCAAGAACGTGCAGAGCTTTGTCGACGCCTACAACACGCTGAAGCAGAAGCTGGACGAGCTGACCGACAGCGGCGATGCCGCCAGCGGCAAGGCGGCGTCGGTGTTCGCCAGCGACGCCGGCATCCGCAGCCTGCGCAGCAAGCTGGAAAGCATGCTGCGCCAGAGCTTCAACAGCCAGACGCTGTTCAGCTACGGCGTCAGCGCCGACCGCAACGGCACGCTGTCGCTGAACCAGAGCAAGCTGGATGCGGCGCTGGCGGCCAACCCCGGCGGGCTGGACCAGCTGCTGGGCGGCACTGGCGGCCTGCTGGCCGGCAACAAGAACTATCTCAATGTCTGGCTGGGCTCGGTGGGCGGCCAGCTCAAGCAGCGCCAGGAATCGCTGGACCGGCTGCAGAACGACCTGAGCCGGCGCCAGGACCAGCTGAGCATGCGCTATGACCAGGCCTACAACCGCTACCTGCTGCAGTTCACCCAGCTGCAGACCCTGCAATCCCGCATGAGCGATACCAGCGGCATCCTCGCCGGCCTGGGCGCCTGAGCGACACCGTCACAAGGGAGTGGATGTTGGATTACGAAGGCTACCGCAGCTACCACGCTGTCAACCTGGACGCACAGACCGCCAACGCCTCGCCGGTACAGCTGGTGCTGGTGCTGATGAACGGCCTGCTGGAAGAAATGGCGCGCGCGCGTGCCCATATCGAGCAGCGGCGCTTCGAGGCCAAGGGCAACAGCATCAACAAGTGCATCGACATCCTTAACGGCCTGTCCAGCGCGCTGGAAATGGAAACCGGCGGCGAAGTGGTGGCCAACCTGGCGCGGCTGTACGACTACTGCGCCTGGCGCCTGAACGAGGCCGGGCTGAAGCTGGACACCGCGATGATCGACGAAGTCACCCGGCTGGTGGCCACGCTGAAAGGCGGCTGGCACCAGGTGGAGGCCGCCAATGGCTGACGCCGCGCTGCTGCAGACGCTGGCGCGCCGGCTGGAACAGGCCTCGCTGCGCCAGGACTGGGAAGCGCTGGCCGCCGCCGACGCCGAGCTGGCCACGCTGGCGCAACGGCTGCAGCAACGGCCGCTGAGCAGCGCCGAGCGCAGCCAGCTGCCGCGGCTGCTGGCCGCGCACCGCCAGGCGCGCCGCAGCTGCGCCGCCGAGACGCAGCGGCTGGGCGAGCAGCTGGCCGGCTGGCAGCACAACCGTGAAGGCTGGGTCGCTTACGCCCTGGCCGCCGAAGAGATGGAGTAAGCCCGCATGCTGAGCACCCTTCCGCCCGCGAGCAACGAACCGCGCCAAGCGCCGGGCAGCGACGACACCCTGCCGGCGGCGCAGCCGCCAGCGGCCGGCAGCGTCTTTGCCGAGCTGCTGCCGGCCGGCGCTGCCGCCGACCTGGACGACGCTAGCGCCATGGACGACGGCGCCGCCGCACTGGATGAGACGGCCGCGCCGCTGGCGGACGCCACCGCAGCGGCCGGCAACCCTGCGGCCAACCTGGTGCTGCTGGGCGCCGGGCTGCTGCCGCTGGCGCTGCCGACCGCGCCGTTGCCGGCCGAGCATGACAGCGCTGCCGGCAGCAGCGACGACAAGCACGCCGCGGCACTGCCGGCCACGCGCCCGGCGGCGACGCTGCCGCCGCAGCTGCTGAGCGCCTTGCCCGCCGTCACGGCAGGCAGCGCCGCCGATAGCGCCGCCAGCCACTACGCTGCGGCCAACCTTGCCGCCGCGCGCGGCGCCGACGCCAGCGCGCCGCACGCCGCCGGCCAGGCGCTGGCGGCAGCGGTGCTGGCCGCCACTGGCAGCCAAGCGGATAACGCCGGCGACGGCGCGCAGCCGGTTGCCAGCAGCCTGCCGGTGGCCACGGCGTTGCCGCTGGGCAACCCGGCGCCGGCGCCGGCGCAGTGGGCGCCGCTGAAACTGCCGGCCGGCCAGCCGGCGCAATGGGCACAGCCGCTGCAGCAGGCGCTGGGCGAACGGCTGCGGGTACAGGCCGGCAACGGCATCGAGCAGGCGGTGATCCGCCTCGACCCGCCGCACCTGGGCAGCCTGGAAATCGCCATCCGCCACGAGGCCGGCAGCCTGCAGGTGCAGCTGTCCGCCGGCAACGGCGAGCTGCTGCGCCAGCTGCACGCCATCAGCGACAACCTGCGCCAGGGGCTGGGCAACCGCCAGTACGGCGAGGTGGCGGTGTGGGTGGCGGACAGCCGCCAGCAGCAGGCCGGCCACGGCGGGCAGCAGCGCCAGGGCGCGCCGCGCGAGCAGCGCCCCGGCCAGGCGCTGTACGAGGCAGGGCAGGGCAATGAGCAGGCGGCGTTTACGCTGGCCTGAGCACCGATCATCCAACAGGCAGTGAGCAAAGCATGGCGAAGAAGTGGGTATTCATGGTGGTGATGGCGCTGACCGCGCTGCTGGCCGGTGCCGGCGGCAGCTGGTTCCTGTTGCAGGCGCAGGGCAAGGCGCCAACCTTGGCCGCGGCCGAGCCGGCGGAGGTGAAGGAATACAAGTACGTGAGCCTGGACAAGGTGATCGTGATGCTGCGCGACCACGCCGGCGCGCCGCTGAGCCACTACCTGGCGGTGGATCTGGTGTTCAAGACCACGCTGGAAGACGAGGCCACCGCCAAGGAACACCTGCCGCTGCTGCGCAGCATCGCGCTGCGCGCGCTGTCGGCCTACCCGATGGAGCAGGCGCGGCTGATGAGCATCGACCAGTTCTCGGCGGTGGTGAACAAGGCGTTCAACAGCGCCTACGCCCGCGAGGGACGGCCGCGGCCGTTCAGCGAGGCGATGATCGGCAAGCTGATCATCGAGTAGGCGATGGCGCTGGTAATGGAATACGCGGCGCTGGCGCCGCTGGACGGCCAGCTGGCCGAGCGGCAGGTGCTCAGCGACTACGCGCCGCTGGTGAAGCGGGTGGTGCGGCAGCTGTCGTCGCAGGTGGGCGGCGCGCTGGAGCGCGAGGACATGCAGCAGATCGGGCTGATGGGCTTGCTGGATGCGCTGCGCCGCTACGGCGGGGTGCCGGACGAACGCTTTGGCGCCTACGCCGCGGTGCGGGTGCGTGGCGCGATCCTGGACGAATTGCGGCGCCAGGACTGGCGGCCGCGCACGGTGCGGCAGGAAGCGCACCGTAGCCGCGACGCGCTGCGCGAGCTGGCCCGCCAGCTGGGCCGCGAGCCGAGCGAGGCCGAGGCCAGCGCGGCGCTGGGCGTGGACGCCGCCGGCTACCAGGACTACCTGCTGGCGGAAAACGCCGAGACGCTGGCCAGCTTCGACGAGCTGATGCACGACGAGGCGGCGCAGCAGGTCACCGGCAGCGTGGAGGCACAGTACCTGAACCGCCGCAGCCTGGAGCAGGCGCTGACCGTGCTGGACGCGCGCGAGCAGCGGGTGATCCAGCTGTATTACGAGTTCGAGCTGAGCCTGAAGGAAATCGCGGCGGTGCTGGAGTTGACCGAGGCACGGGTGTGCCAGATCAACAAGGCGGCGCTGAAGAAAATGCGGGCGGTCCTGGCGGACGCCTGAAACGGAAACACTACACAGAGTAAGCACAGATGCAGCAGATATTCGGCGTTTTCATCGTACTGGCCTGCGTGTTCGGCGGTTTCGTGTTCATGGGCGGCAGCTTCCACGTGATCTGGCAGCCGGTGGAAATCATCATCATCGTCGGCGCGGCGCTGGGCGCCATCGTGCTGGGCAACCCCAAGCACGTGCTGGTGGAAATGCTGAGCCAGCTGCGCAAGATCATTACCCACCGCAAGCGCGATTCCGAGTTCCAGCGCCAGCTGCTGCTGCTGATGTACGAACTGCTGCAGACCGCCAGCCGCGGCCTGAAGGCGCTGGACGAGCACGTGGAGGCGCCGCGCGACAGCGCGCTGTTCCGCCGCTACCCGCTGGTGTTGCAGCATCCCAAGCTGCTGGCCTTCATCGTCGACAACTTCCGGCTGATGGCGATGGGCAAGATCAGCGCCCACGAGCTGGAAGGCGTGCTGGAGCAGGAGCTGGAGGCGATCCACGAACAGCTGGTGCAGCCGTCCAAGTCGCTGCACAAGATCGCCGAGGCGATGCCGGGCTTCGGCATCCTGGCCGCGGTACTGGGCATCGTGATGGCGATGAACACCGTCAGCTCCGGCGCCTCCGCCGCCGAGATCAGCGAGCGGGTGGCCGCGGCGATGGTGGGTACCTTCATCGGCATCTTCTTCTGCTACGGCGTGCTGGACCCGATCTCCAACGTGATGAAGCAGCTGGTGAACACCGAGCTGTCCGATTTCGAATGCGTGAAGGTGGTGCTGGTCACCCACGTGTCCGGCAAGCCGGCGCTGCTGGCCATCGACGCCGGCCGCCGCCTGGTACAGCTGAACATCAAGCCCAGCTTCGCGCAGCTGGAAACCTGGATCAACACGCTGGAAGCCGCCTAAGCCATGGCCATCAAAGACAAGCACGACGAAGAAGCCATCGTCAAGCGCGTGTCGCGCGGGCACGAGGAGGACGAGCACGGCGGCGCGTGGAAGGTGGCGTTCGCCGACTTCTGCCTGGCGCTGATGTGCCTGTTCCTGGTGCTGTGGGTGTTGGCCGCCCGCAACCAGGAAGCGCTGGAAGCGGTGATGAACACCAACGGCGGCAGCGTGATCGCCGAGGGCAACAACAGCCTGCTGGATCACATCAGCTACCCGCCGGGCAGCCTGATCCCGCGCGAGCCGGTGCCGGGCCAGGCCGCCGAGGCCAAGGCGCCGGGCAAGCACAGCGCCGGCGACACCGACAACGGCGACATCCACCTGAGCAAGACCCGCTTCGACAGCGCCGCCGACATGCAGGAGCTGGCGCAGGTGCTGGCCGAGCTGAGCGAGCAGGCCGGCCTGGCCGGCAACCTGCAGACCATGATCACGCCGTACGGCCTGCGGGTGCTGCTGCACGACACCGACAAGCAGGGCATGTTCCAGCGCGGCAGCGCGGTGCCGAGCGACCCGTTCCGCGCGCTGCTGCTGCGCATCGCGCCGATGTTCGCGCGCATCGACAACCAGCTGGTGATCGTCGGCCACACCGATGCCGCGCAGTACCGCGGCCAGGGCAATGCCGCGTTCTCCAACTGGAGCCTGTCCAGCGGCCGCGCCATGAGCGCGCGCGGCAACCTGCTGCAGGGCGGCCTGCCGGCCGGCAAGGTGCTGCAGGTGGTGGGCATGGCCGAGCGCGCGCCGCTGGACGCGGCGCAACCGCTGGCCGCCATCAACCGCCGCATCGAGCTCTTGGTGCTGACCCCGGCGCAGGCCCGGCTGATCGCCGCCATGTACGGCGTGCCGCAGCAGGTGGTGCCGCTGACCCGCGGCGTGGACACGGTGGCGCCCAACGGCAAGGCATTGCAGGCGCTGCAGCAGCAGCTGCAGGGCACGGCGCCGTGAGGCGGCCATTTAAGAATTGCGGCGTTTGCGTCGCTGTGTCGCCACGACACAGTTAACGCACAGCCAAGGACCAACAGATGAAGATCAGCACCAGTACCGGCATACCGGAAATCCGCGACACCGCCGCCAGCAACGGCCCGGCCGGCAATGTGGCGCCGCGCCCGGCGGCCCCCGTTGCCGCCGCCGCGCCGCTGCAGTCGGCAGTGCTGCAGCCGGCGCAGGACGCATTGGCGGCGCTGCCGGACATCGACGCCGCGCGCGTGGCCGAGATCAAGGCGGCGCTGGCCGACGGCAAGATCAATTTCGACGCCGGCAAGCTGGCCGGGCTGATCCGTCGCTACCACGGCGGGCGCGGATGAATACGCGCGACGCCGCCAAGACGCTGCTGGCCGACGTGGCCAGCGACCGCAACGACTACCGCGTGCTGGCGCAGCTGCTGGAACAGCAGTTCGCCGCCGCGCTGCGGCATGACGCCGCCGCCATCGACGCCATCAACCAGCGCATCGAGCCGCTGCTGGCGCGGCTGGATGAACACCGCCGGTTGCGGCCAACGTTGGCCGCACGGCTGCTGGGCGTCACCCGCGGCGGGAGCATGGACGAGGTGATCGCCTTGCTGCCGGCCACCCCGGCGGCGGCGCTGGCCGGCTGGTGGGCGGAGCTGCAGCAGGCGGTGCGCCACTGCAAGGAACTGAACGCGCGCAACGGCCGGCTGATGAGCAGCCAGCAGGAAATCATGCAGCGCGTGCTGCACGGCGAGAGCGATACCTATGTGGCGGATTGAAGCCGGCGGCGCGGCCGCCTATGCCGCCGACAACGTGGCGCTGCCGCTGGGCGGCCGCGGCCAGGGCGTGGATTTCGGCCGCCTGGTGGGCGATGCCCAGCGCGACATCGCCGCCACGGTGGCCAACGGTTTCGACAGCGCGACGGCGCCGGGGCTGAGCGCCGCGGCACAGGCCTGGCGGCTGCGCACCCAGGCTGCGGCCAACCTGGCGCAGCCGCAGGGCGATGCCGCGCAGCAGCGCTTCGTCGCCGAGATGACGCCGTGGGCCGGCGAGGCGGCGGCGCGGCTGGGGGTGGCGCCGGAGCTGATCGTGGCGCACGCGGCGCTGGAATCCGGCTGGGGGCAGCGGCCGATCAGCGGCGACGGCGGCGACAGCCACAACCTGTTCAGCATCAAGGCCGGCCGCGGCTGGCAGGGCGCGGTGGCGGACGTGCTGACCACCGAGCATGTGAACGGCGAGGCGGTGAAGACGGTGGAGCGCTTTCGCGCCTACCCGGACTACCGCAGCGCCTTCAACGATTACGTGCAGCTGTTGCAGGGCAACCCGCGTTACGCGGCGGTGCAGGGCGTGGGCGGCGATGCGCGGGCGTTCGCCGCGGCGCTGGCGCGCGGCGGCTACGCCACCGACCCGGCCTATGCCGACAAGCTGCAGCAGGTGGCGTCGCGGCTGTTGGCGCAACGCTGAAGCAGGGGGAATTACGGCGCGGGCTTGGCCGCATCGGCCGGCGCCACGCTGCCGGCGTCCAGCACCACGGCGCTGATGATGCGCTTGCTGGCCAGGTTGCGTACCCGGATCAGCTCGTTGCGGGCGCCGCTTTGCAGCGCTTCGCCCGGCACGCTGACCTCGATGCCGTCCTGGCGGGCGACGATCTGCACCGCCTGGCCGCGCTGCACCAGCAGCTGCGGCTGCAGGAAGCGCAGCTGCAGCACCTGGCCGGCGTGGATCGGCCGCCGGGTGCTGTAGCCGGCGGCCAGCGCCAGATTGGCCAGCGCGTCGGGAGTGGCGGACAGGCTGCGCGGTTCCGCGCCGACGCTGGCGGCGTCGATGGCCTGGCCGGCCGGGATGTCGCGCTGCGCCACCAGCACGCTGGCGCTCAGCTCGGCGCGCACCACGATGTCGGCTGCATCGCCGGCGCCGGGGCAGCGCAGGGTAAAGCGCAGCCGCTGCCAGAAGCGGGTGTCGGCGGCGCTGATGCTGTACGGCGCGGCGCAGGGCGGCAGGCTGCGCTGCGGCGGCAGCGCCTGCAGCGTGATGCGGGCGTCGGCCAGCTGGTGCGCGGCGGCGTAGTCGGCCAGGTAGCGGTAGGCGGCCTGTTCCACCTGCTGGCTGGCGGACGGCGTGGCGGCCAACGTGGTGGCGGCCGGCAGCAGGAGTGCGGCGCGCAGGCAGTGGGCGAATACGGACATGGTGTGGGTATCGGTCGGGCCGCAAGGCAGGGCCGCAAATTATACGGCCCCGGCAACTGCCGGGGAGGCGAAACAGCAGCAGGCAGTGAGGAAACACAGATGGGGATTCAATTCGAGCAGGCGCTGGGCCTGCATGCCGATGCCCTGCGACTGCGCGCCGAGCGCAGCAAGGTGCTGGCATCGAACATTGCCAACGTCAGCACGCCGGGCTTCCAGGCGCGCGACATGGATTTCCGCGCCAGCATGGAGCAGCTGGCCAGCGGCGACGAGGACGGCATGCTGGCGCTGTCCGACGGCGCGGCGCTGGGCTACCGCCGGCCGAACCAGCCCAGCCAGGACGGCAACACCGTCGAGCTGGGGGTGGAGCAGGCCGCTTTTTCGCAAAACACCGCCGATTTCCAGACCAGCCTTGCGTTTCTGAACATGAAGCTCAAGGGCCTGGCCAAGGCCATCAACGGCACTTCCTGAGCATAGAGAGCAAGCATGAGTTTCCGTGATATCGCCCAGATCGCCGGTTCCGCGATGACCGCGCAGAGCATCCGCCTCAACACCATCGCCAGCAACCTGGCCAACGCGCAGAGCGCCGCCGGCAGCGAAAACGCCACCTACCACGCGCGCAAGCCGGTGTTTGCCAGCGTGTTCCTGCCGGGGCAGGACTTCGCCGACCGCGGTTCTGCCGCCAAGGTGCAGGTGCTGGACGTGGTGCAGAGCAGCAGCCCGCTGCGCAAGTCGTACGAACCGGACAATCCGCTGGCCAACGCCGACGGCATGGTGTTCTACCCGAACGTGAACCCGGTGGAAGAAATGACCGACATGCTGTCCGCGTCGCGGGCATTCGAAACCAATGTGGAAGTGCTGGCCCGGGTGAAGGGCATGCAGCAGGACCTGCTGAAACTGGGAGAAGGCTGATGCAGGCCACGCTCAACAACAACACAGCCACCAGCGCCGGCAGCAGCAGCGCGGTGGGCGGCAATGGCGACGCCAGCGGGCTGTCGGACATGTTCACCAAGCTGCTGGTGGCGCAGATCCAGAACCAGGACCCGCTGCAGCCGACCGACCCCAGCCAGTTCGTCAGCCAGCTGACCCAGCTGAGCCAGGTGGAGGCGCTGCAGAAGATGGCCAGCCAGTCGGTGGCCAGCAACAGCTCGCTGCAGGGCCTGCAGGTGCTGACCCTGGGCCGCGAAGTGGGCAGCAGCCTGATGGTGAGCACCTCGTCCTTGCAACTGGGCAGTGAGCCGATCGCCGGCCGCATCACCCTGCCGGCCAGCTCGGCCAAGGTGACGCTGCTGCTGACCGGCAGCGACGGCAGCCAGTACCCGCTGGCGCTGGGCGCGCAGCCGGCCGGCGATGTGAGTTTCAGCATCGACCCGGCGCAGCACGGCCTGCCGGCCGGTAATTACGCGGTGGCGGTGCAGACCGACACTGGCGTGCTGCCGGCGGTGGAAGTGGCCGGCCGCCTGCAAAGCGTACGCCTGGGCAGCAGCGGCAATGCCGTGCTGACCGTGTCCGGTGTCGGCGCCGTCGACGCCTCTGCCATTACCCAGTTCAACGGCCAAGCGGCCAACCTGGCCAGCTGAAAGGAAACGCCATGAGCTTTGAAATCGCCCTGTCCGGCATCAACGCCATCAACGACCAGCTCGATAGCATCAGCAACAACATCGCCAACTCCGGCACCTATGGCTTCAAGTCCTCGCGCGCCAACTTTGCCTCCGCCTACGCCGGCACCCAGCCGACCGGGGTACAGATCGGCTCGCTGACGCAGTCCATCGGCGTCGGCGGCAGCATCATCTCCACCGGCCGCTCGCTGGATGCCGCCATCCAGGGCCGCGGTTTCTTCGTTACCCGCGATGCCGGCAGCGGCAGCACCCAGTACAGCCGGGTCGGCATTTTCAGCGTCGACAAGGACGGCTTCCTGACCGACAGCTACGGCAAGCGCGCGCAGGGCTATGCCGCGATCGCCGGCTCCAGCGCGCTGGGCGCCTACGGCGACCTGAGCGTGCCCACCGGCCAGGTGGCGGCCAAGGCCAGCGACACGCTGCAGTATGTCGGCAACCTGTCCGCCGACTGGACCGCGCCGTCGTCGGCGGTGTTCAGCAGCAGCGACCCGCTGTCGTTCAACAGCTCGGCGGTGTCCACGGTGTACGACTCGCTGGGCGCGCAGCACACGGTGACGCAGTACTTCGTGAAGACCGGCGCCGGCATCGACGTGCACTACGCCTTCGACGGCGCCGCGCTGGGCACCACCACCGCGCTGACCTTCGACACCGCCGGCCAGCTCACCGCGCCGGCGGCGCCGGTGGCGCTGAACCTGGGCACCCCGGCCGGCGCCGCCGCGCTGACGGTGAACCTCAGCTATGCCGGCAGCACCCAGTTCGCCGGCCAGGCCACCACCACGGTGAACAGCACCAACGGCTATGCCTCCGGCACCCTGACCGGGGTGTCGCTGGCCGAGGACGGCACGCTGCTGGCGCAGTATAGCAACGGTCAGAAGCAGAGCGCCGGCACCCTGGCGCTGGCCACCTTCCCCAATGAGGACGCGCTGACCGCGGTCAGTGACACCGCCTGGGTGGCGTCCGCCACCTCCGGCAATGCCTTGCTGTTCACCCCGGGCAGCGGCATGGCCGGCAAGCTGGCCACCGGCGCGCTGGAGCAGTCCAACGTCGACGTGACCGGCCAGCTGGTGGGGCTGATGACCGCGCAGCGCAACTACCAGGCCAACAGCAAGGTGATCTCCACCGAGAACGCCATGGTGCAAGCGCTGATGCAGGCGGTGTAAGCCATGGATGCCTTGATCTACACGGTAATGAGCGGTGCCAGCCGCGCGCTGCACGCGCAGCAGGTGCATGCCAACAACATCGCCAACGTGGAAACCAGCGGTTTCCGCGCCGACCTGGAGGTGGCGCAGTCGCAGCAGGTGGCCGGCTACGGCTACGACGACCGCCATCTGGCGACGCTGCAGGCCAATGCCGTCAACGCCGCCAGCGGCACGCTGGTGCAGACCGGCCGCGAGCTGGACGTGGCGCTGCGCGGCCCCGGCTACTTCACCGTCGGTTACCACGGCGGCGAAGCCTATACCCGTGGCGGCAATTTCGAGGTGGATGCCGACGGCGCGCTGAGCCTGAACGGCCGCCCGGTGCTGGGCGACGGCGGCGCCATCGTGCTGCCGCCGTACGAGCGGCTGAGCATCGGCCAGGACGGCATGATCAGCATCGTGCCGCCCGGCGGCAGCGAGGCGCAGGCGGTGGACCGGCTGAAGCTGGTGAACCCGCCAGCGGCCGGCGTGGTGAAGAACGAGGCCGGCCTGATCGTGCCGCGCAGCGGCCAGACGCTGGAGGCGGACGACAGCGTGCGGGTACAGGGCGGCCATCTGGAGCGCAGCAATGTGTCGGCAGTGGAAGAGATGCTGCAGACCATGGGCCTGAACCGCGATTTCGAACTGCAGATGCGGCTGTTCAAGGCCGCCGACGGTATGGCCGACAGCGGCAACCGTCTCATTCGTTCCTAAGGAGGCAACATGAATCCGGCAATGTGGATCAGCAAGACCGGCATCCAGGCGGAAGACGCCCGCCTGCAGGCCATCGCCAACAACCTGGCCAACGTCAACACCGTCGGCTTCAAGCGCGACCGCATGGTGTTCGAGGACCTGTTCTACCAGGTGGACCAGCAGCCGGGCGCGCAGAACGGCGCCAACAACAGCTCGCCGTCCGGCACCCAGCTGGGCAACGGCACCCGCCTGGTCGGCACCCAGAAGATCTTCACCACCGGCAATCTGCAGACCACCAGCCAGCCGCTGGACGTGGCCATCGTCGGCAACGGTTTCCTGCAGGTGGAAATGGCCGATGGCGACACCGGCTACACCCGCGCCGGCCAGCTGCAGCTGAACGCCGACGGCCGGCTGGTGAATGCGCAGGGCCTGCCGTTGCAGCCGGACATCACCATTCCGGCCAACGCCACCAGCATCACCATCGGCGACGACGGCACGGTGGCGGTAACGCTGCCGGGCAGCACCGCGCCCAGCGAAGTGGGCAAGCTGCAGCTGGCGCATTTCGTCAACCCCACCGGCCTCTTGGCGATGGGCGACAACCTGTTCAAGGAAACCGTGGCCAGCGGCACGCCTACCGTGGGCACCCCGGGCGAGGGCGCCATCGGCAAGCTCAAGCAGGGCGCGCTGGAAGGCTCCAACGTGCAGGTGGTGGAGGAGATGGTGGACATGATCGCCGCGCAGCGCGTGTACGAGATGAACACCAAGGTGCTGTCCGCCTCCGACAACATGCTGCAGTACCTGGCGCAAGCGGCACGATGAAGACGCTGCTGCCCGCCTTACTACTGCCGCTGCTGCTGGCCGCCTGCAGCGGGCTGTTGCCGCCGCCGCCGGACGGCAGCTACGACCCGCCGGCGCCACAGTTGGCCGCAGCGCGCGGCCAGTCCGGCGGGCTGTACACCCCGGCCGGCGGCTGGTCGCTGGTGGCCGATCAGCGCGCCTACCGCGTCGGCGACGTGCTTACCGTGCTGCTGCAGGAAACCACCCAGGCCAGCAAGTCCACCGGTACCACGCTGGACAAGAACAGCAGCGTGGCGGTGCAGCCGGCGGTGGTGCTGGGCAGCAGCGTGAAGCTGGATGCCTCGCTGGACGCGCAGCGCAGTTTCGACGGCAAGGGCACCAGCACGCAGCAGAACACGCTGCAGGGCGCGGTGACGGTGATCGTGCAGCAGGTGCAGGCCAACGGCCTGCTGCTGGTGAAGGGCGAGAAGAGCCTGACGCTGAACCAGGGCGAGGAGCTGATCCGCCTGTCCGGCTATGTGCGCGCCGGCGATATCGACAGCAGCAACCAGGTGTCGTCGCTGCGGGTGGCCAATGCCCGCATCCAGTACTTCGGCAAGGGCGCGCTGGCCGATGCCGGCAACCCCGGCTGGCTGACGCGCTTCTTCAACAGCCCGTGGATGCCGTTCTGATGTTGCGGCCAACCTTTAATGAATGCGTGAGCGCGTGATGAACAGTCATTTCCTGAACGGCGGCGGCCTGCTGCTGGCCGGCCTGCTGCTGGCGCCGCTAGCCGTGGCGCAGCCGCTGCGCAACCTGGTGAGCGTGGAAGGCATCCGCGACAACCAGCTGCTGGGCTACGGCCTGGTGGTGGGGCTGGCCGGCAGCGGCGACGGCAGCCAGGCCAAGTATGTCGGCCAGTCGGTGAACAACCTGCTGCAGCAGTTCGGCCTCAAGCTGCCGCCGGGTACCTCGCCGACGGCCAAGAACACCGCCGCGGTGATGGTCAGCGCGGTGTTTCCGTCCGGCTACAGCCGCGGCCAGGTGATCGACGTCACCGTGTCGTCGCTGGGCGATGCCAAGAGCCTGCGCGGCGGCACGCTGCTGCTGACGCCGCTGCGCGGCGCCGACGGCGAGGTGTACGCGCTGGCGCAGGGCAACCTGGTGGTGCCGGCGGTGGCGGCGGTGGGCAACAGTGGCTCCAGCGTTACCGTCAACCTGCCGACCGCCGGGCGCATTCCGCGCGGCGCCAGCATCGAACGCGAGATCGCCACCGATTTCGACAGCAAGCCGACGGTGAAGCTGAGCCTGAAACGGCCCAACTTCCAGACTGCCAGCAATATCGTCAACACCGTGAACCGCCAGTTCGGCCGCATCGCCAGCAGCCGCGACGCCACCTCGGTGGAGGTGCAGGCGCCGGCCGACCCGACCCAGCGCGTGGCCTTCGTGGCGCGGCTGAACGCGCTCAACGTGGAGGTGGGCAGCGAGGTGCCGAAGGTGATCTTCAACACCCGCACCGGCACCGTGGTGGTGGGCGAGGGGGTGCGGGTGCGGCCGGCGGCGGTGTCGCACGGCGTGCTGAAGGTGGTGATCTCGGAAGGCTACAACGTCAGCCAGCCGAATGCCTTCGGCCGCGGCGACACCACGGTGACGCCGTCGTCCAGCATCCAGGTGGAGCAAGGGGTTGGCCGCATGTTCAAGTGGCCGTCCGGCGTCGGGCTGCAGACCATCATCGATACCGTCAACAGCACCGGCGCCACGCCGGACGACATCATGGCGATTCTGCAGGCGCTGGACGAAGCCGGCGCCATCGACGGCGAACTGGTGGTGATCTGATGAACACGACTTTTCCCGGCGGCCTGGCCGCCAACGAGCAGCTGCCCGCCGGCGACGAGGCTTCGCCGGCGGCGGCCAACCCCGAGTATCGCCAGCGGCTGGAAAGTGCGGCGGTGAAGTTCGAGGGCATGTTCATCCAGCAGCTGCTGCAGGAGATGCGCAAGGGCGGCGAGGCGTTCAGCGCCGAGGACAGCATCTTCAACAACCGCCGCGAGCGCGACATGCTGGATTTCGCCGACAAGCAGGTGGCCGACAGCCTGGCCAGCCAGCGCGCCTTCGGCATCGCCGACATGATCGTGCGGCAGATGCTGCCGCCGGCGCCGAGCGGCAAGGACGGCTGAGACCGATTTAAGTTCGGGCGCCGCCTGGTCGCCCTGACAGCAAAACACCTGAACGGTATTCCCCATGAGCATGATCAATATCGCGCTGTCCGGCGCGGTGGCCTCGCAGGCGGCGCTGAATGCCAGCAGCCAGAACATCGCCAACGTGATGACGCCCGGTTACACGCGCCAGGGTGTGCTGCTGGCGGCGCAGCAGCCGCTGATGGCCGGTGCGGTCAGCGCCGGCAGCGGCGTGCAGGTCACCTCGCTGCTGCGCTTTGCCGACAGCTACAAGAGCCAGCAGCTGTGGGCGGCCAACTCGCAGCTGGGCGCGCACGACACCATGCAGCCGTATCTGACGCAGCTGGAACAGGTGATGAACAGCGGCACCGCCAGCATCAACGTTGGCCTCGACGGCTTCTTCAAGGCGCTGAACGCCGCCAGCGTCGACCCGTCCTCCGGCCCGCTGCGGCAGCAGGTGCTGACCTCGGCCGGCGCGCTGGCGCAGAGCTTCAACAGCCTGTCGCAGGTGCTGGTGAACCAGCGCACCGCGGTGGCGGCGCAGCGCGGCAGCATGGTGACGCAGATCAACTCGCTGAGCAGCGCGGTGGCCAGGCTCAATCAGGAGATCACCGCGGCGCAGGCGCGCGGCATCAATGCCTCCGGCCTGATCGACCAGCGCGACCTGTCCATCGACGAGCTGGCCAAGCTGGTGGGGGTGCAGGTGATGGACCAGCCCAACGGCGCGCGTAATGTGGCGCTGCTCAGCGGCCCGCCGCTGGTGGCCGACGGTCTGGCCGCCACGCTGGCGGTACAGGGCACCGCCAGCGGCGCGCAGGTGCTGAGCCTGCAGTTCGCCAAGGAGAGCTTCACCCTCAGCGACGCGCAGATGGGCGGCCAGCTGGGCGGGCTGGGGCAGCTGGAACAGCAGGTGCTGGTGCCGCTGCAGCAATCGCTGGCGGATATGGCGTCCGGCGTGGCCGGCGGCGTCAACGCGCAGCTGGCGGCCGGCTTTACCCCGGCCGGCGCCGCCGGCGGGCCGCTGTTCAGCTACACCGCCGGTAGCAGCAGCCCGCTGGCGGTGGTAGCCGGACTGCAGGCGCAGGATCTGGCGTTTTCCGGCAATGCCGCCACCCCGGGCGACAGCAGCAATCTGCTGCAGATCATCGGCCTGCGCGGCCAGGCGCTGAGCATCAGCGGCCTGGGCGCGGTGACGCTGGGCGATGCCTACACCCAGCTGCTGGGCCGGCTGGGCACCCAGAGCCAGCAGAACCAGACCGCGCTGACCACCGCGCAAACCGTGCGTACCCAGGCCGAGGAAAGCTGGAAATCCACCAGCGGCGTCAGCCAGGACGAAGAAGCCACCAACCTGGTGCAGTACCAGCAGATGTACCAGGCCAACATGAAAGTCATCGCCGTGGCCAACCAGCTGTTCGACAGCACCATGGCGATGATGGGTTAAGGAGCCGTAGATGCGTATTGCCAGCACCCAGTACAGCGCCACCATGAATCACGCCCTGCAGCTTGCCAACAGCCAGATGGCGGACCTGATGCAGCAGATGGCCAGCGGCCAGCGCATCCTGCGGCCATCGGACGAGCCGGTGACCAGCGTGCGGCTGGCGCGGCTGGAGCGCGAAGACGCCGCGCTCGGCCAGTACCGCGACAATATCGGCGCGCTGCGCACCCGGCTGACCAAGAACGAGGCGCTGATGGACGGCATGGTCAAGGACATGCAGCAGGCGCGCGACCTGCTGGTGTGGGCGTCGGACAACGGCGGCAACAGCAATGCCGACGTGGCGGCGATGGCCGACTCGCTGGCGGCGCTGCGCGACAGCCTGTACTACAGCGCCAACAGCCGCGACGACGAGGGCCACTACCTGTTTTCCGGCACCGCCAGCAACCAGGCCACGGTGAGCTTCAACGCCGCCGCGGCGGCCGGCGGCCGTTACGCCTTCGGTGGCAATACCAGCCCGCAGCTGGTGATGGTGGGCAATGGCGTGACGCAGGCGGCCAACGTTAGCCTGGACGACATGGCCACGCTGCTGAACCAGCTCGATAGTAGCATCGCCGTGCTGCAGGCGCCGGGGCTGGACATCCTCAACCCGGCGACGCAGGCCAGCATCAAGGCCAGCCTCGATCAGGTGGACAGCAGCCTGAGCGTGGTGGCCGGCAAGATCGCGCAGCAGGGCGGGGCACAGAACACGCTGCAGACGCTGGACGACAGCCACGCCAATGTCAGCCTGTCCAATCAGCAGGCGGCGCTGACGCTGGGGCAGCTGGACTACGGCAAGGCGGCGGTGGCGCTGAACGGTTACACCACCGCGGTGCAGGCGACGCAGAAGGTGTATGGCCGCGTCAGCCAGCTGTCGCTGTTCGATGCGCTCTAAGGCGGGGGACGCAGCCAGATGAAGCTACAGCCCGCGTTTGCCGACAGCACCAGCGCCCTGGCCGGCAGTGGTGGCATTCATGCCACCGGCCGCCAGCCGGCCGCGCGCGACGTTGGCCGCATGGCCAGCGCGGTCGCCACGACGCCACCGCGCAATGCTCCGCTGAACAATGAACGCGGACTCAATGCCCAGGTGACCGCGGCGCAGCAGGCGCTGGGCTTTCTTGACCAGACCGCCAGCCGACTGCAGGCGCTGAAGCAGGAGGTGGGCGCGCGCCTGGCCGGGCGCCCGGGCGATCCGGCGGCGCTGGCGCAGCGGCTGGAGGCGTTTGCCGCCAGCTGGTCGCGGCGCAGCCAGGAGACCGCCGGCAGCCTGGATGCCCGCCTGGGGCTGGTGGCGCCGGGCGAGGCGCGGCGCGAGTTCCGCCTGCGCGGCCTGGATCTGCAGGCGCTGCAGCAGGGCGGGGCGGAAACGCTCAGTTTTTACCCGGGCGGCGTCGGCAAGCCGGCGCAGTCGGTGCTGATCGAAGCCGGCATGTCGGCGGAGCAGGTGGTGCAGCGCTTCAACAAGGGGCTGGCTGCCGCCGGCATCCGTGCCCGGCTGGCCGAGGACGGCGAGCTGAGCCTGAGCGTGGCGGAGACGGAGTGGGAGGCGCTGGCGGGCAACCTGCAGCTGAAGGGCGACGGCATCCGCTTTCCCGGCGGCCAGGCGCACCGCGTGCGCGCCGAGGCGCAGGGCGAGGCGATCGAGCCGGCCGGCTGGCAGGGCAACGACATCGCCGGCCTGCGCCGCGCGCTGCAGCAGATTGTCAGCGCCATCGCCCAGGTGGAGCAGGCGCGCGAACGGGTCAAGCTGGCGCTGGAACGCGCCGCGCGCATGATCGAGGCGGCGCGCGACAGCGGCGACGGCGACTGGGCGCAGGCGTTTACCGATGATTTCAACCAGACGCTGCAGCAGGGTGGCAGTTATACGCTGCTGAGCAATGTCGCCCCGGCGTTGATCGGCATCAGCCGCTACCGGGTGGTGTCGCTGTTGGCGCTGTAATGCTGCCGCGCCCGCTCATGTCGCTACGTGCCGTCTGGCTGTTGCTGCTGATGTTGGCCGCATTGGCTGGCTGTGCCGCGCAGCCGGACGAGCAGCTCGCCATCCAGCACATCAGCCAGTACGAGGACATTGCCGGTGTGGCGCGCGCCGACAGCTTCCGCCTGGCGCGGATGGAGGCGATCGGCGACAAGCGTTACATCCTGTACTTTGCCTATGAGGTGCGCGCCGAGAGCGATTTCGAAAGCGCGGTGCTGAAGCTGGTCGATCTGATCGATGCCAAGCCGCAGCATTATTATCCGCCGCAGCTGCATGGCAAGCTCGGCCGGCTGCTGCAGGGCACGGCGGCGGCCGACACGCTGGCGCCGGAGCGGCTGCCGCACAGCTTCAGCCAGTATCTGCAGGCGGACTCGGCGACGGCCTATCAGGACAAGCTGGCGTATCTGCAGCTGGCGATCTATGCCGCCCGCGCCTATGGTTTCCGCCCGGATACCGAAAAAGGGGAGTTGCTGGAGGAGCGCAATATGCGGGTGCCGTTCTACCGCTCACGCTCGCAGGGCTGGCTGCCGCTGTACCGCTAGTTATTCGTCTTCGTCGCCGTGGTGCAGCGCATTGTCCACCGCCTTGCGGCTCAGGTGCGGGGCGAACAGTTCCACGAAGGTGTAGGCGTAGCCGCGCAGGTAGGCATCCTTGCGAATGCCGATCTTGGTGGTGGACGGCTCGAACAGGTGGCCGGCCTCGCGCGCATCCAGCCCCTGATCCTGTTCCGGCTCGAACGCCATGCTGGCGATGATGCCGATGCCCAGCCCCAGCCGCACATAGGTCTTGATCACATCGGTGTCGATGGCGGTGAGTACCACGTTGGGGGTGAGGCCGGCGTTGTGGAACGACTGGTTGATCTTGGAGCGGCCGGCAAAGGCGAAATCGTAGGTGATGATCGGGTAGGCGGCGATGTCGGCCAGCGTCATCGGCCGCTCCAGCGCCAGCAGCGGGTGGCCCTTGGGCGCCACCACGCTGCGGTTCCACTCGTAGCAGGGCAGCATCGCCAGTTCCTTGTACAGCGAGATGCCCTCGGTGGCGATGGCGAGATCCGCCTCGCCGGACACCACCATGTCGCAGATCTGCGTCGGGCTGCCCTGTTTGATCGACAGCCGCACCTTGGGGTAGCGCTGCACGAATTCGGCGATCACCGCCGGCAGCGCATAGCGCGCCTGGGTGTGGGTGGTGGCGATGGTCAGCGCGCCCTCGGCCTCGCGCGAGAACTCCTCGCCGACGCGCTTGAGGTTCTGCGCCTCGCGCAGGATGCGTTCGGAGATGCGCAGCACTTCCTTGCCCGGCTCCGACACCGCCACCACGCGCTTGCCGTTGCGGATGAACACCTGGATGCCCAGTTCGTCTTCCAGCAGGCGAATCTGTTTGGAAATGCCGGGCTGCGAGGTATGCAGCTTTTCCGCCGCCTCGGAGACGTTCAAGCCCTGTTTGGCAACTTCGACCAGATAACGCAATTGCTGGAGTTTCATCGGTGCGCTCTTAAAACCGTTAGTAATTAAATACTAACACAATATTCTTTTCGGACTTAAAGGCTTTGGCTACTATCGCAAGCTCTGAACGTATGCCCCGGAGGCACCCGATGAGCCTTGCCGACAAGCTCGCCCGTACCGAAGCGCTGCTGAAAGACATCGCCGCCAAGCATGGCAAGGTGGCGCTGGCCAACAGCTTTGGCGCCGAAGACATGGTGCTGACGCACCTGATCGCCACCCTGAAGCTGCCGATCGGCATTTTCAGCCTGGATACCGGCCGCCTGCCGGTGGAAACCTATACCCTGATGCAGCAGGTGGGTGAGCGCTACCCGGCGTACCCGATCCGCGTGTACTACCCGGATGCCAGCGCGCTGGAAGCCTATGTCAACCAGAACGGCATCAATGCCTTCTATAACAGTGTCGAGCTGCGCAAGTCCTGTTGCCACATCCGCAAGATCGAGCCGCTCAAGCGCGCGCTGTCCGGGCTGGAGGGCTGGATCACCGGCCTGCGCCGCCAGCAGTCGCTGACCCGCGTCGATCTGCCGGAAGCCGAGTTCGATGCCGACAACGGCCTGATGAAGTACAACCCGCTGTTGGACTGGACCGAGAAAGAGGTGTGGGAATACATCCGCGCCAACGACGTGCCGTACAACAGCCTGCATGACAAGCACGTGCCGTCCATCGGCTGTGCGCCCTGTACCCGCCCCATCGCCGTGGGTGAGGACATCCGCGCCGGCCGCTGGTGGTGGGAAAACCCGGACAGCAAGGAATGCGGCCTGCACGTGAAGGCCAGCCCGCTCAAGCGCCCAGAGTAAGCCCGCAATAACCAAAGGTTGGCCGCATCCGGCGGCCGGCCCGATAAAGAGAGTTTCTGCATGTACAAGTACGATGAAGTGGACCACCGGCTGGTGCGCGAACGGGTTGCCCAGTTCCGCGACCAGACCCGGCGTTTCCTGGCGGGCGAGCTGAGCGAGGACGAGTTCCGTCCGCTGCGCCTGATGAACGGCCTGTATGTTCAGCGCCATGCGCCGATGCTGCGCGTGGCCATTCCCTACGGCCACCTGAACAGCACCCAGCTGCGCAAGCTGGCGCACATCGCCCGCACTTACGACAAGGACTACGGCCACTTCACCACCCGCCAGAACATGCAGTTCAACTGGCCGGCGCTGGAAACCGTGCCCGACATCCTGGCCGAGCTGGCCGAGGTGGAAATGCATGCCATCCAGACCTCCGGCAACTGCGTGCGCAACACCACCACCGACGCCTTCGCCGGCGTGGCCGCCGACGAGCTGATCGACCCGCGCCCGTACTGCGAGATCATCCGCCAGTGGAGCACGCTGCACCCCGAGTTCGCCTACCTGCCGCGCAAGTTCAAGATCGCGGTGTCCGGCAGCCTGGAAGACCGTGCCGCCACCTGGGTGCACGATATCGGCCTGCACGTGGTGCGTAGCGAGACCGGCGAGATCGGCTTCCGCGTCATCGTCGGTGGCGGCCTGGGCCGTACCCCGATGGTGGGCAAGGTGGTGCGCGAGTTCCTGCCGACCCGCCATCTGCTGACCTACCTGGACGCGGTGCTGCGCGTGTACAACCGCTTCGGCCGTCGCGACAACAAGTACAAGGCGCGCATCAAGATTCTGGTGCAGGCGATGACGGTGGAAGCCTTCGCCGCCAAGGTGGAAGACGAATGGCTGCACCTGCAGGATGGTCCGGCCACCCTCAGCGACGCCGACGTGGCCTACTACGCCGCGTTCTTCACCGACCCCAGCTACGAGACGCTGGCGGCCAACCCGGCCGAGCTGCAGGCCCAGCAGGCCAGCGAGCCGGCGTTTGCCCGCTGGCTGGCGCGTAATACCCACGCCCACAAGCAGCCGGGCTACCGCTCGGTGGTGCTGTCGCTGAAGAAGACCGGCGTGCCGCCGGGCGACATCACTGCGGCGCAGATGGACGTGGCGGCCGACCTGGCCGACCGCTACAGCTTTGGCGAACTGCGCGTGGCGCACGAGCAGAACCTGATCCTGGCCGACGTGAAGGAAAGCGACCTGTACCAGGTATGGCTGCAGGCCAAGGCGCACGGCTTTGCCACGCCGAACATCGGCCTGCTGACCGACATCGTGTGCTGTCCGGGCGGCGACTTCTGCGCGCTGGCCAATGCCCGCTCCATTCCGGTGGCCGAGGCGATCCAGCGCAGGTTCGACGACCTCGACTACCTGTTCGACCTGGGCGACATCGATTGCAACTTCTCCGGTTGCATGAACGCCTGTGGTCACCACCACATCGGTAACATCGGCATCCTCGGCGTCGACAAGAACGGCGAGGAGTGGTACCAGATCACCCTCGGCGGCAGCCAGGGCAATGATTCCGCCATCGGCAAGGTGATCGGACCGTCGTTCGCCCAGGCCGACGTGCCGCTGGCGTTCGAGAAAATCATGCAGCTTTACCTTGAGCAACGTCTCGCAGGTGAGCGTTTTATCGAGACCGTGCGCCGTATCGGCCTGGTCCCGTTCAAGGAGCGTGTGTATGCAAAACTTGATTAAGCAGGGCGTGATCGCCAACGAGGACAGCTGGCAGCTGCTGCGCGAAGCCGAGGCGGCGTTTGCCGCCGATGCCGACGTGATCGTGCCGCTGGAGCGCTTCCTGCAGCTGAGCGCTGCCGGCGACCACCAGGGCGGCCTGGCGGTGCTGCTGGCGCCGGACAGCGACCCGCTGGCACTGCAGCCGCATCTGGCGGCCCTGACGCTGATCGCCATCGACTTCCCGGCCTTTGCCGATGGCCGTGGCTACAGCATTGCCCGCCTGCTGCGCGAACGCCTGGCCTATCGCGGCGAACTGCGCGCCGTCGGCGATGTGCTGCGCGACCAGTTGTCGTACCTGGCGCAGGTCGGCTTTGATTCCTTCGCCATTCGCGAAGATCGCCCGGCGGCGGAAGCGCTGGAAGGGTTGGCCGATTTCAGCGAGCAGTACCAGGGCACCGTGCTCAAGCCGGTGCCGCTGCTTAAACGGCGTGTTTCAAATTAATGTGTGGCAAAACAGCAACTATTTTGGCGTGCGTTGTCAAAACTGCATGCCAAAGTGTTGCTTTTTTCACGACTGTTTAAAGATGCGACGTTGACATGTGGTTTGCCGGTTTTCTATAGTCACGAAAGATGCGTTTGTTTTACTTAACCAGACGCGAGCGTGATAACTGGATTCAGCCTGTTATCTTTAAAATGCGCTTTTTAAAGAGCAGGCAGTCACACCGTGATGCTTGCATCAACTTAGAGGATCTCACATGAAAAATTCGATCAAACTGAGCGCCCTGCTTGCCTCCCTGCTGGTTTCCGCTGCTGCGCTGGCTGCGCCGAACCAAGGTTATTCTGTTGACGGTCAAGTGACCAATGTCATCAAGAACGCCTACGGCGAATGCTGGCGCCTGCCGACCACCTACGACAAGGCCCGTGACGGCCTGGTTGAGTGTGGTGATCGCGCTCCGGTAGTTGCTGCTGCTCCGGTTGCTCCGGCTCCGGTTGCTCCGGCTGCGCCGAAGTATGTAACCAAGAGCGTTAGCCTGTCCGCTGAAGGCCTGTTCGAATTCAACAGCGCCAAGATCATCGAAGGCAACCAGCAGCTGAACGACCTGGTTGGCAGCCTGAAGGCCGACAGCCAGCTGAAGTCCGTTGCCATCACCGGCCACACCGACTACCTGGGTTCCGAGAAATACAACCAGACCCTGTCCGAGAAGCGTGCTAACGCCGTGAAGGACTACTTCGTGGCTGCCGGCATCGCTGCCGACAAGGTATCCGCAGTTGGCAAGGGTGAATCCGAAGCCAAGCTGACCGCAGAATGCACCGCCAAGAAGTTCAAGAAGCGTGCTGACCTGATCGCTTGCCTGGCCGGCGACCGTCGTTTCGACGTGACCGTTGAAACCGCCAAGGAAGAAATGGTGAAGTAATCGGCTAAATCGCTGATCTTCATTGCAAAAGCCCCGGGATTCCCGGGGCTTTTTGTTTGGGGGTTTTGCTGGCGTTGTGAGGGTTGGCTGGTTAAAATCGCCCTTTACCTTGTTTTCGTGCAACCATGCGTGCGTTTTTGGGAAGCCCCTGCCGTTTCGACCTGCCGCCCTGTGCCTTGACCATAGGCAACTTCGATGGCGTGCACCTGGGGCACCAACGCATGCTGGCACGGCTGCGCGAAGAGGCGGATGCCCGTGGCCTGCCCACGGCTCTGCTGACCTTCGAGCCGCATCCGCGCGAATTCTTCGCCAAGGGCCAGCCGCCGGCGCGCTTGGCCGTGCTGCGCGACAAGCTGCAGTTCCTCGCCCAGGGCAATCTGGTCGATTACGTCTTCATCTACCGCTTCAACCATGCCTTTTCGCGCATGGCGGCGGAGGACTTCGTGCAACAGGTGCTGCTGCAGGAGCTGAAAACCCGCTACCTGCTGATCGGCGACGACTTCCAGTTCGGCGCCGACCGCAAGGGCAATTTCGAACTGCTGCAGGGCTGCGGCGATTTCGTCACCGCGGCGATGCCGTCGGTGCTGGTGGCCGGTGAGCGCGCCTCCAGCACCCTGGTGCGCGAAAGGTTGGCCGCAGGCGACCTGGACAGCGCCGCGCGCCTGCTGGGCCGCCCCTACCAGGTGTCCGGCAAGGTGATGCACGGCCAGAAGCTGGGGCGCACCATCGGTTTTCCCACTGCCAACGTGCACCTGCCGCACCGCCGCCCGCCGCTGGAAGGCGTGTTCGTGGTGCAGGTGGACACCCCGGTCGGCCGGCTGGGCGGGGTGGCCAGCCTGGGCAAGAACCCGACCGTGACCGACAGCCAGCACTACAAGCTGGAGGTCTACCTGTTCGACTACCAGGGCGAGCTGTATGGCCAGCGCCTTACCGTGCATTTTCTGCACAAGCTGCGGGACGAACAGCGCTTCAACGATTTGAACGAGCTGGTGGCGCAGATCGAACACGACGCCGCCAGCGCCAGAACCTATTTGAACAGTTTGCAACGAGATCAGGCATGAGCATCGACTACCGCAAGACCGTGAACCTGCTGGACACCCCGTTTCCCATGCGCGGTGATCTGGCCAAACGTGAACCCGCCTGGCTGAAGAGCTGGCAGGAGCAGCAGCGCTACCAGAAGCTGCGCCAGATTGCGGCCGGTCGTCCCAAGTTCATCTTGCACGACGGCCCGCCGTACGCCAACGGCGACATCCACATCGGCCACGCCGTCAACAAGGTGCTGAAGGACATCATCGTCCGCTCCAAGACCCAATCCGGTTTCGACGCCCCCTATGTGCCGGGCTGGGACTGTCACGGCCTGCCGATCGAGCTGATGGTGGAGAAGCTGCACGGCAAGGAGATTCCGGCCGCCAAGTTCCGCGAACTGTGCCGCGAGTACGCCAACGAGCAGATCGCTCGCCAGAAGAAGGACTTCATCCGTCTGGGCGTGCTGGGCGACTGGGACAACCCCTACCTGACCATGGCATTCAAGACCGAGGCCGACATTGTGCGGACCCTCGGCACCATCTACCAGAACGGCTACCTGATGAAGGGCGAGAAGCCGGTGCACTGGTGTATCGAGTGCGGCTCCGCGCTGGCCGAGGCCGAGGTGGAATACGAAGACAAGACCTCGCCGGCCATCGACGTGGGCTTCCGCGTGCTGGAAGGCGACAAGCTGGCCGCGGCCTTCGGCCTGCCGGGCAGCGTGGATGACGCCTACGCGGTGATCTGGACCACCACGCCGTGGACCCTGCCGGCCAACCAGGCGGTAGCCGTCAGCGCCAGCCTTACCTACCAGCTGATCGACACCCCCAAGGGCAAGCTGATCCTGGTCAAGGAGCTGGCCGAGTCGGCGCTGAAGCGCTACGGCTTTGAAGGCGCGCCGGTACTGGGCGAAACCGTGGGCGAGCAGCTGGACCTGATCCGCCTGCAACATCCGTTCTACAGCCGCGAAGTGCCGATCATCTGCGGCGATCATGTGACCACCGATGCCGGTACCGGCCTGGTGCACACCGCGCCGGCACACGGCCTGGAAGACTTCCAGGTCGGCCAGCAGTACGGCCTGCCGGTGGAAAACCCGGTGGCCGACAACGGCCGCTACAAGAGCAATACCGAGCTGTTCGCCGGCCTGTCGGTGTGGGAAGCCAACCCGCAAGTGATCGAAACGTTGGCCGCAAAAGGCACGCTGATCCAGCAGGACAAGCTGCTGCACAGCTACCCGCACTGCTGGCGCCACAAGACCCCGATCATCTTCCGCGCCACCGCGCAGTGGTTCATCGGCATGGACAAGGCCGGCAACGACAGTCAGGTGCTGCGCGAGCGCGCCCGCCAGGCGGTGGACAGCACCGAATTCTTCCCGGCCTGGGGCCGTGCCCGCCTGGAAGCGATGATCGGCAACCGCCCGGACTGGTGTGTATCGCGCCAGCGCAACTGGGGCGTGCCGATGACCTTCTTCGTGCACAAGGAAAGCGGCGAGCTGCACCCGGATTCCGCCGCGCTGCTGGAACAGGTGGCGCTGCGCATCGAACAGCAGGGCATAGAAGCCTGGTTCAGCCTGGATGCCGCCGAACTGCTGGGTGACGATGCGGCCAACTACCGCAAGCTCAGCGACACCCTGGACGTGTGGTTCGACTCCGGCTCCACCCACTTCGCGGTGCTGAAGCAGCGCCCGGAACTGGCCTGGCCGGCCGACCTGTACCTGGAAGGCTCCGACCAGCACCGCGGCTGGTTCCAGTCCTCGCTGCTCACCGGCTGCGCCACCATCGGCCGCGCGCCGTACCAGCAGCTGCTGACTCACGGCTTCGTGGTGGACGGCAAGGGCATGAAGATGTCCAAGTCCAAGGGCAACGTGGTGGCGCCGCAGAAGGTGAACGACACCCTGGGCGCCGACATCCTGCGCCTGTGGGTGGCCTCCACCGACTACTCCGGCGAGCTGGCGATCTCCGACGAGATCCTCAAGCGCGTAACCGAGAGCTACCGCCGCCTGCGCAACACCATCCGCTTCCTGCTGGCCAACCTGTCGGACTACGATCCGATGGAAAACGCCGTGCCGTACGACCGTCTGGCCGAGATCGACCGCTACGCGCTGATGATGGCCAAGGAAATGCAGGAGAAGGTAACCGGCGAGCTGTACCCGCGTTACGCCTTCCACCACGCCATGCAGGAGATCGTGAACTACTGCTCGGAAGACCTGGGCGCCTTCTACCTGGACGTGCTGAAAGACCGCCTGTACACCACCAAGGCCGACAGCCACGCCCGCCGCAGCGCGCAGACCGCGCTGTACCACATCACCCGCAGCCTGCTGCTGCTGCTGTCGCCGGTGCTGTGCTTCACCGCCGACGAAGCCTGGCAGGTGCTGCTGGGCAGCGAGGAAGAAACCCCGCTGTTCCACGTATGGCACGAGTTCCCGAACCCGGCCGCCGGCAGCGAGGCCGCGCTGGTGGCCAAGTGGCAGGCGATCCGCGGCTTCCGCGCCGAGGTGAACAAGCAGATCGAGGCGCTGCGCAGCGCCGAGCAGCTGGGTTCCTCGCTGCAGGCCGAGCTGGAGGTGGTGGCCGCTAGCGAGCTGTACCAGCAGCTGCAGAGCCTGGGCGACGACCTCAAGTTCGTGCTGATCGTGTCCAGCGTGAAGCTGAGCCAGGGTACCGAGACCCGCATCGCGGTAGCGCCGTCGGCGCATGCCAAGTGCGATCGGTGCTGGCACTACCGCGCCGACGTCGGCGCGCATGCCGGCCACGCCACCGTGTGCGGCCGCTGCGTGGACAACATCGACGGTGCAGGCGAGGCGCGTGTTCATGCTTAAGGCGTGTTCTGTGGCGGCCGGTGAATCGGCCGCCAAGCGCAGCCTGTGCTGGTTCGCCCTGGCGCTGCTGGTGATCGTGCTGGATCAGCTGACCAAGATCTACTTCAACGGCAGCTACCAGTACGGCGAACAGCGCGAGGTGATCCCGGGCGTGCTCAACTTCACCCTGCTGTACAACCCCGGCGCGGCGTTCAGCTTTCTCGCCGGCGCCGGCGGCTGGCAGAAGTATTTCTTCACGCTGCTGGCGTTCGGCGTGTCCGGCTGGCTGGGCTGGAACATCGTACGCGGCCATTTTGGCTGCCTGATGAATCTGGCGGCGTCGTTCATCATCGGCGGCGCGCTGGGCAATGTGATCGACCGCATGCTCCACGGCCATGTCATCGACTTCATCCAGGTGCACTGGCAGCAGAGCTGGTACTACCCGGCGTTCAACGTGGCCGACAGCTTCATCTGCGTCGGCGCGGCGCTGATGGTGATCGACAGCCTGCGCAAGCCGCAGCACTGACCGCGTTGGCCGCCTGCGGCCAACCTTTTTCTTGCAAGGACATTCCGATGACGAAAACCATCATGCTGGCCAACCCGCGCGGCTTCTGCGCCGGTGTGGACCGTGCCATCGCCATCGTCGAGCGCGCGCTGGAGCTGTATGGCGCGCCGATCTACGTGCGGCACGAAGTGGTGCACAACCGTTTCGTGGTGGAGAACCTGCGCGCCAAGGGCGCGGTGTTCATCGAGGAACTGAAGGACGTGCCGGCCGGTAGCACGCTGATCTACTCCGCCCACGGCGTGCCGTTGTCGGTACGGCAGGAGGCCGAGGCGCTGGGGCTGACGGTGTACGACGCCACCTGTCCGCTGGTGACCAAGGTGCACGTGGAAGTGAAGCGCATGCACCAGGCCGGCATGGAGATCATCATGATCGGCCACGCCGGCCACCCGGAAGTGGAAGGCACCATGGGCCAGGTGGGCGACCACATGTACCTGGTGGAAACCGTGGACGATGTAGCCAAGCTGCAGGTACAGCGCCCGGAGGCGCTGTCCTACGTCAGCCAGACCACGCTGTCGGTGGACGAGACCCGCGACATCATCGCCGCGCTGAAGGCGCGCTTCCCGGCCATTCACAGCCCGAAGAAGGACGACATCTGCTACGCCACGCAGAACCGCCAGGATGCGGTAAAGGTACTGGCCGACCAATGCGACATCGTCATCGTGGTGGGCTCGCCCAACAGTTCCAACTCCAACCGCCTGCGTGAAGTGGCGGCGCTGCGCGGCGTGGATGCCTATATGGTGGACAACGCCAGCCTGCTGCAGGCGGAGTGGTTCGCCGGCAAGCGCCAGGTGGGGGTGACTGCCGGTGCCAGCGCACCGGAGGTGCTGGTGCAGGCGGTGATCGAGCAGATCAAGGCCTACGGCGCCGATAAGGTCAGCGAGCTGGACGGGGTGGAGGAGAGCATCACCTTCGCCCTGCCGCCGGGCCTGCGCGACCCCAAGGGCGGCAACGCCGCCTGATTTCGCCCGCCAGAATGACATGCGGCCAACCTTGAGTGCTCAAGGTTGGCCGCAGGCGTTTTGGCACTTGCTTCAGTCGCTGCTGGCGGCTGCCAGCAGGCGCCTGGCGGGCAGCTTCTGCAGCAGCAGGCCGCCGAGGATCAGCCCCAGCCCGGCCAGCGTGCTGGGCCGGATCGGCTCGCCCAGCAGCAGGTTGATCAGGAACAGCGACAGCATCGGCGACAGGAAGATCAGGTTGGCGATGCGCGCGGTGCTCAGCGTCAGCTTCATCGCCGACAGCCACAGCACGAAGGTGAAACCCATCTCCAGCATGCCGACATAGGCGGCGCCGGCGATGCCCTGCCAGGCCACGGCATGCAGCTCGCCGGTGAGTGCGCACCACAGCAGGGTCAGCGGCAGCGACAGCAGGAAGTTGAGGGTGAGGCCGATCACCGGCTCGCGCTCATCGCGGGTATTGCACAGCCAGTAGCCGGCCCACAGCAGGGTGGACAGCAGCGCGAAGCCGACGCCGGGCAGGTTGCTGAACTGCAGCGCGAACGGCGCGCCGCGGGTGGCAATGGTGAGCACGCCGCCGTAGCACACCACGGCGGCGAGGGCGTCCTGCGCGCGCAGGCGCTGGCCCAGCACCGGCACCGCCAGCAGCGTCATGGTCAGCGCCCAGGTGTAGTTCAGCGCCTGCGCCTCCTGCGCCGGCAGCAGCGCATAGGCCTGGAACAGGATCAGGTAGTAGACGAAGGGATTCACCGCCCCCAGCAGCAGCGAGCGGCGCCAGTGCTGGCGCAGTGCCGGCAGCAGCGCGCCCAGCCGGCGCTGCCAGCCGAGGATGGTGAGCAGAGACAGCAGCGAGAACACGCTGGCATACAGCAGCAGCTGTGCCGGGCTCAGGTGCTGCAGGCTGATTTTGAACGCGGTGGCGATGGTGGACCAGGCCAGAACGGCAGACAGGCCAAACAGATAGGCTTTACTTTGTTGCTTCAAAACGGTGGAACTCCGGAATTCGAAACGCGGCGATTCAGCTCCTGCGTCATCAGCGGCAGTAGGGTATGGCTGGTAAGGCCGATCGGGCCGCCGGCCTGGGTGCTGTAGTGCTCGCCGGCGCTGGCGTGCACGTCGGCGGCCAGGTGGGCGGCATCCAGCGGCGCCAGACCCTGTGCCAGCAGTGCGGCAATGGCGCCGGCCAGCACATCGCCCTGGCCGGCCACCGCCAGCGACGGGCTGCCGCGCTGCAGCAGACGGTAGGGTTGGCCGTAACGGGCCAGCAGGGTACCACAACCCTTGAGCAGCACCACGCAGCCGAAGCGTTGCGACAGCTCGCGCACCGCGCCGACGCGGTCGGCCTGCACGCTGGCGGTGTCGCTGTCCAGCAGCCGCGCGGCCTCGGTGGGGTGCGGGGTGAGAATGGTGGCGCCGCTGCGCTGCAATAGCAGCTGCTGCAGCGCATGGTCGGCGGCCAGCAGATTGAGGCCGTCGGCATCCAGCAGCAGGGCGCCGGGGTGCTGCAGTGCGCGCGCCAGCGCGGCGTGCGCCTGGTCGCTCAGCCCCAGCCCCGGCCCCACCACCAGCTGGTGCTGCTCCGGAATCCGCAGATTGTGCTGCCACGGGCGCAGCATCAGCTCCGGGCACAGCGGGTCCAGCGTCAGCGCGCGATCCAGCGGATGCACGAAGATCTTGCCGGCGCCCATCGCCAGCGCGGCGCGGCCGGCCAGCAGCGCGGCGCCGGTCATGCCGGCGGCGCCGCCGATGATGCTGAGCACGCCGTGGCTGCCCTTGTGCGAGTCGCGGCGGCGGCGCAGCGGGGCGGCATCCGGCAGCGCCAGGGTGCCGGCGGCCGGCGGGTACAGCGTGGCCGGGCAGCCCAGTTCGTCGATGAGCACTTCACCGCAGTGGTCTGGCCCGGCGGCGGTGTACAGGCCGGGCTTGGGGCACAGCAGGCTCAGCGTCACGTCGGCATGCAGCGCCGCGCCCTGCGGCTGGCCGCTGTAGGCGTCCAGCCCGCTGGGCACGTCGATGGCCAGCTTGCGGCAGGGCAGGCGGTCCAGCGCTGCCACCAGCTCGCGCCAGTCGTCCTGCAGCGGGCGGCTCAGCCCGACGCCGAACAGCCCGTCCAGCAGCAGTTCCGGCGACTGGGCGCGGCTGCTGGCGGGCAAGGTTGGCCGCACGCTGCCGCCCAGTGCCTGCCACTCGGCCAGTGCCGCCTGTACCGCGGCGTTGCCGGGCGCCGGCAGCAGCACCTCCACTGCGTAACCGGCGCGGCGCAGGCGGCAGGCGGCGAACAGCGCGTCGCCGCCGTTGTTGCCGGGGCCGACCGCCGCCAGGATGCGGCTGGCCGGCGGGTAGTGTTTGCTCACCCAGGTAGCGATGCTGTCGGCGGCGCGCTGCATCAGCGCCAGACCGGCGGCGTCGGCGGCCAGCTCCAGCTGGCGCAGGGCGGGCAGGTCGAGGATGTCGGTGTGCGGGTTCATGCGCGTTGCTCGCCCCAGCGCGGCAGCAGCTGCTGTGGCACGCGCAGCTGGTCGAGAATGCGGGCGACCACGAAATCCACCATGTCCTGCACCGTTTGCGGGTGGGTGTAGAAACCGGGCGAGGGCGGCAGGATGCACACGCCGAGGCGTGCCAGCTTGAGCATGTTTTCCAGGTGGATGGCGGACAGCGGGGTTTCACGCGGCACCAGCACCAGCTTGCGGCCTTCCTTGATCGTTACGTCGGCGGCGCGTTCGATCAGGTTGTCGCTCATGCCCTGCGCCACCGCCGCCAGCGTGCCCATCGAGCATGGGCAGATCACCATGGCGTCCGCCGGGTTGGAGCCGGAGGCCGGCGGCGCGAACCATTCCTCGCGGCCGAACACCCGCAGCTGGCCATCCGCCGGCTGGTAGCGTGCGGCCAACCATTGTTGCAGTTCGGCCGGGCGCGACGGCAGGGTGAGGTTCATCTCCTGCTGCGCCACCACTTGCGCTGCCTGCGAGTACAGCACCCACACCCGCACGCCGGCGGCGAGCAGGCAGTCGATCAGGCGCAGGCCGTAGGGCAGGCCGGAGGCGCCGGTGAGGGCGACGGTAACGGTGTCAGGTTTCATCCTTGGCGGACTCCAGCAGTTTCAGGGTAAACAGGCCGTTGGCGAGGCCGGTGACGGTGGCGGCGGTGAGCAGCGGCGGCAGCAGCAGCCACACGCCGTCGTGCGGAATCAGCCAGCCGCGCGCCAGCAGCAATTGTCCGGCAAGATGGCCGCCGGCCGCCAGCAGGCTGCGGCTGACCACGCTGAAGCAGCGTGCGGGCAGCAGCTGCGCGGCGGCCAACAGCAGCAGGGCGCCGCCGCCGCCGGCCAGGCTCAGCCAGAAGCCGGGGGTAAACAGGCTGCCCAGCAGCAGGCCGGCGCCGGCGATGCGCAGCAGGCTGACCCAGACCGCGGCGTGCCAGCCCAGGGTGGCCAGCGCATACAGTGTGACGATATTGGCCAGGCCGGGCTTGATGCCGGGCAAGGGGCTGGGCAGCGCCGCATCCAGCAGCGCCAGCACGATGCCGCAGGCTGCCAGGCGGGCCAGCTGGTGGTCGTGGCTGCCAGCGCTCAGCTGGCGGGAGTCAGAATGCCAGTGAGTCATCTTGGCGCTGACCGCCGATGCTGATGGCGGTGCGGTTGGGCAGGCACAGTGCGATTTCGCCGGCGCGGCTCAGCCAGCCTTGTTGCACGCAATACTGGCGCGGGCTGGGATCGCTGGCGATGCGGGCACGGCCGGCGCGGACTTCCACCACGGTGATGCCCAAGGGGCCGGGGAGTTCAAAGCGCTGATCCAGCCGCAGCGGCCAGCGGCTAACAACCTGGCCGCCGGCGCTCAGCACCAGTTCGCCGGCATCACCCTGTTGCCACCATAGCCAGCGAAAGCTGGCGCCACAAGCCAGTAGCAACAGCAACAGCAGCAGCCAGTCGCCGGCCAGCAAGCGTGGCCAGCGGCCGCTCATTTGTGGCTGTCGCCGCTGCGGCCGTCCAGCTGGCGGTGGCGCAGCAGTACCTGTTCGTCGGCAAAGCCTGCGGCCAGCTGCTCGGCCAGGAACACCGAGCGGTGCTGGCCGCCGGTACAGCCGATGGCGACGGTGACGTAGCTGCGGTTGTCCTGCTTGAAGCGCGGTAGCCAGCGCTGCAGGAAGCCGGCGATGTCCTGCTGCATCTGGCCGACCTCCGCCTCGCCGGCGAAAAAGTCGCAGATGGGCTGGTCGCGGCCGGTGAGCGGGCGCAGTGTTTCGTCGTAATAGGGGTTGGGCAGGCAGCGCACGTCGAACACGAAATCGGCGTCCAGCGGAATGCCGTGCTTGAAGCCGAAGGATTCGAATACCAGCGTCAGCCGGCTGCTGTCGGCCTCGGCCATTACCTTGACGTAGCTGCGCAGCGCGTTGGCGGACAGGTTGCTGGTGTCGATGCGGTGGCCCAGATCCACCACGTGTTCTAGCATTTCGCGCTCCAGCCGGATGCATTCTTCCACCGTCAGCGCGTTGCCGGACAGCGGGTGGCGGCGGCGGGTCTCGGAGAAGCGCTTCACCAGTACTTCGCTGGTGGCCTCCAGGTAGATCAGCCGCACGTCGGAGACGAAGCTTTTCAGCTCGCTGATGGCTTTCGGCAGTGCGGCCAACGTTGGGGCGGAGCGGGTGTCGACGCTGATGGCGATGTGCTGGTAGCCGAACTGGCTGTACAGCTTGAGCGCGTCCATTAGCATGGTGGCCGGCAGGTTGTCCACGCAGTAGTAGCCGAGGTCTTCCAGCACGCGCAGCGCCACCGACTTGCCGGAGCCGGACAGGCCGCTAATCAGAATCAGCTGCATGTTCCTGGTCCCGGAGCAGGTTGGTGTGGCGGTCGATGAATTCGCGGGTGCTGTCGATGCCGCGCAGCTGCAGGATGTAGTTGCGCACCGCGGCCTCTACCAGCACCGCCAGGTTGCGGCCGGCGGCTACCGGCAGGATCACCTTGCGCACGGTGACGCCGAGGATGTCCTGGGTTTCCGACTGGATATTGAGGCGGTCCAGCGCCTGCATCGCCTGGTCGTTGGCCTTGATCAGCTGGATGATCAGCTTCAGTACCTTCTTCGGCCGCACCGCGGTTTCACCGAAGATGGTGCGGATGTTGAGGATGCCGAGGCCGCGTACTTCCAGGAAGTCGCGCAACAGCGGCGGGCAGCGCCCCTCCAGCGTTTCCGGGCCGATGCGGTACAGCTCCACCGCGTCGTCGGCCACCAGACCGTGGCCGCGCGAAATCAGCTCCAGTGCCAGTTCGCTCTTGCCCATCGCCGAGTCGCCCATGATCAGCACGCCGATCTCCAGCACGTCGAGGAATACGCCGTGCATCACGGTGGACACCGCCAGTGCGCGCGCCAGGTAGATGCGCAGCACGTCCATCAGGTAGGGGCTTTCCAGCGGCGTGCTCATCAAGGGTACGCTGTGGCTGTGGCAGTAGTCCTGCAGCAGCTTGGGCACGGTCTGGGCGTTGGCGACGATCACCACCGCCATGGTCTTGTGGAACAGCTGGTCGAGCGCGGTGCGTGCCGCCGCCTGCTCCAGCTTGTCCAGGTACTCCACTTCGGCCAGACCCAGCACCTGCACCCGGTTGGGGTGGATGAAGTTGAGGTGGCCGACCAGCGCCTGCGTCGGCCGCTGTTCGTCGTTGGAAATCAGGTTGTCGGAACCGGCCTTGCCGGCGATCCAGCTCAGATTGAGTTTGTGCTGATTGTCCTGGAACAGGCGGCGGACACTGACATTAGGCATGGTGGCTGTCTTCGCAAAGCAGGGCGTGCAGGGTGAGGTTGTCGGCGCAGCACATTTTCTCGCGCAGGCTGCGGCTGGAGAACAGCTGCGCCAGTTCCGACAGTACCTGCAGGTGCAGGTCGGTGGCCTGTTCCGGTACCAGCAGTACGAACAGCAGGTTCACCGGCTTGCCGTCCGGCGCCTCGAACGGAATCGGGGTCTTCAGACGCACGAAGAAGCCGGTGGCATCCTTCAGGCCCTTGATGCGGCCATGCGGTATCGCCACGCCCTGGCCCAGGCCGGTGGAGCCCAGCTTTTCGCGGGCGAACAGGCTGTCGAACACGTCGCTGCGCGCAATGCCGAAACTGTTTTCAACCAAGAGGCCGATCTGTTCGAACAGGCGCTTCTTGCTGGAGATCTCCAGGTCCGCCAGTACGTGCGACTGGGGAAGAATCTTGCCGATCAAGCTCATGATGTCTTTAGGGGCGGAAAAACGTCGGCCATTCTACGCTGAGTCCGCCGTTTTCCATAGCAACAGCGTATCCGAGAGCCAGCAAAAACGGGAGCCTGTGGCTCCCGTTGTTATTTGTGCTGGCGACTGGTTTACAGTGCCGCGTCGGCGGCGTCCGCCTGTGGCGCAATACTACGATGCTCCCCCTGTTTTTCCTTGAACTTCAGTACCTGACGGTCCAGCTTGTCCATCAGGGAATCAATGGCGGCGTACATGTCGGAATCGTTTGCCTCGACATGGATGTCCTTGCCGGCCAGATGCACATTGACCTCCGCTTTTTGTACCAGTTTATCCACGGACAGCGTCACGGTGATGCCGATCACGTTATCGACATGGCGGGTGATGCGTTCCAGTTTGCTCTCGATGAACTCGCGCAGGGACGGGGTAACTTCGAGGTGTAGACCGGTAATTTTGAGGTTCATACCCTGACTCCTTCTGTTAACGATACGGTCGGGCTGGCCGTACCGGGTTTTCGTCGCACTTTTCTTTAAAGTGCTTTGCGAAGGTTAACTGGCGGTATCTGCATAGCTTCACGATACTTGGCTACGGTGCGCCTGGCAACCTGTATGCCCTGTGCCGTGAGGCGGTCGGCGATGGCACTGTCGGATAGCGGTTTCTTGCTGTCTTCGCCGTCGATAATCTGGCGGATATGCGCCTTGATTGCCGTGGCGGAGCATTCGCCGCCGCTATCGGTTTCCAGCGCATTGCCGAAGAAATACTTGAGCTCGAACAGGCCTCGGCTGCACAGCAGGTATTTCTGGGTAGTGACCCTGGAAATTGTCGACTCATGCAGGCCCAGTTCATCCGCGATGTCACGCAGAATCAGGGACCGCATTGCCACTTCACCGTGTTCAAAGAACGCCTGTTGCCTGTCAACGATAGCTTCCGACACTTTCAGAATGGTGTCAAATCGCTGCTGGATGTTTTTCACCAGCCAGCGCGCCTCCTGCAATTGGCCGCTGAGATTATGGCTGCTGTCGCGTTGCTGCAGCATGCCGGCATACAGCTGGTTGACCTGCAGTTTCGGCAGTACCCCGCGGTTGAGCTGGGCGACCCAGCGGCCGCGGCGGCGTACGACGTGGATGTCCGGTACCACGTAGTGGGTCTCGCCCTGGTCGAAGCCGCTGGTCGGACGGGGCCGCAGGGTGGAAATCAGCTGGTGCGCGGCGCGCAGCTCGGCCTCGCCCACGTTCAGCAGCTTCTTCAGGCGCACGAAATCGCGGTTGCCCAGTAGGGCCAGGTGGTCGCGCACCAGGGTGAGCGCCAGCTCGCGCGACGGCGTGGCCGCCGGCAGTGCGGCCAACTGTCGTTGCAGGAACTCGGACAGGTGCAGGCTGCCGATGCCGACCGGTTCGAACTGCAGCAGCAGCTTGCGCAGGTATTCCAGCTCGTCGGTTTCGACCTCCAGCTCCAGCGGCAGGCTGGCGGCAAACTCGTCCAGCGGCGTGGTGAGATAGCCGTCTTCGTCCAGCTCTTCGATCAGCAGCGTCAGCAGCGCGCTGTCGCGGCGGCTCAGCGGCATTTCGCCGATCTGCGCCGCCAGGTGCTCGCGCAGGGTGGGGCGGCACGGGGTGTTGAGAATGGGGTCGAACTCGTCGTCGTCATCGCGGCTGCCACTGCCGGAACCGCTGCCGCTGCCCCAGTCGCCGAGCTCCATTTCGTCGCGCTCGCGCTCGCGTTCCTGCGGGGCTTCCTCGCGGACGTCACCGGGCGTCTCGCTGCTGCCGGGAGCCTCCATCGGCTCGTGCTCGGCCTGGCTGTCGCCGTCGGCGCGCTCCAGCAGCGGGTTTTCCAGCAGGTAGCGCTCCAGCTCGGTGGAGAGGTCGAGCGTGGACATTTGCAGCAGCTTGATCGACTGCTGCAATTGCGGGGTCAGGGTCAGGTGCTGGCTGACTTTGAGCTGCAGGGACTGTTTCATGCCGCTTTACAGGTGGAAGTGCTCGCCAAGGTACACCTGGCGCACCTGCTCGTTGCTGACCAGCTCGGCGGGCAGGCCGGAAGCCAGCACGCGCCCTTCGGAGATGATGTAGGCGCGGTCGCAGATGCGCAGGGTTTCGCGCACGTTGTGATCGGTGATCAGCACGCCGATGCCGCGTTCCTTGAGGAAGGAAATGATCTTCTGGATGTCGATCACCGCGATCGGGTCGACGCCGGCAAACGGTTCGTCCAGCAGGATGAAGCGCGGGCGGGTGGCCAGGACGCGGGCGATCTCCACCCGGCGGCGCTCACCACCGGACAGCGCCATGGCATTGCTGTCGCGCAGGTGGTCGATATGCAGGTCGTCCAGCAGCAGTTGCAGCTCGTTTTCCAGCTGTTCGCCGCGGTAGCCGGCCACTTCCAGCACCGCCAGGATGTTCTCCTCCACCGTCATCTTGCGGAAGATGGAGGCTTCCTGCGGCAGGTAGCCCAGCCCCAGGCGCGCGCGCTTGTGAATGGGCAGGTGGGTGATGGTGTCGCCGTTGAGGGTGATGTCACCGGCGTCGGCGGCGATCAGGCCCACCACCATATAGAAGCTGGTGGTCTTGCCGGCGCCGTTGGGGCCCAGCAGGCCGATGACTTCGCCGCTGGCGATGTCCATCGACACGTCCTGCACCACGGTGCGCTTCTTGAAGGTCTTTTTCAGGTGCTGGATGGTCAGGCGGCTTTGCGTCATGGCTTGTCCTGCGGCTTGGGCTGGATGATCACGGTCACGCGGCCCTTGTTGCCACCGCTGGCGGCCGGGCTGCCGCCCAGCACCTGGTAGATCTCGGTCACGGTGTTGTAGGTGATCTGCTCGCCGGTCACCAGGTCGGCGCCGCGCTTCACGCGCGCCTTGCCGGTCAGCACTACCTGGTTGCTGGCACTGGTGTAGTCGACGCGGTTGGCCTGGCCCTCGATGTACTCGTTCTTGCCGTCCAGCTTCTGGCGGAACTGCGCCTGGTTGCCGAAGGCCTGCAGCGTCTGGTTGCCCTGCGCGTCGCGGGTGACGATGGTCTTGTCGGCACGCATGCTGAGCGTGCCCTGGGTGGCGACCACATTGCCCTCCAGGATGTTGATGCCCTGTTTCTGGTCCAGCGAGCCGCGGTCCGCCGCCAGTTCGATGGGTTTGCTGCTGTCGGCCTTTTCGGCGTAAACGTTGGCCGCAGCACAGCACAGGGCCAGTGCAATCAGGCTATGGCGCATAGTGCATCCTTACTTGGGACAGCAGTTTCAGCTGCCCGGCTTGGTGATTGTAGATAAAGCCCACCGCACGGATCTGCGAGCTGCCGTAGTCCATGACGAACGGCGCATGGTTACTGGCGGTCTGGCTGCGGTTGTCCAGCCGCAGCGACGGCGTTTGCAGGTGCATGGCCGGCTTGCCGGCCTGCGGTGCGCGCTGCAGATGCACGCGGCCGGAAAAATCGGCGACGTCCTGTGGTTTGTTATAGCGGCCATTGTCGGCGGTAATGCGGTAGTCCACCTGGCCCTGGCTGAACTGCTGCAGCTCCGGCTCGGTAAAGTACACCGTGTTGACCTTGGGCAGCTTCCACATCTGGGTGGCGGTAAGCTGCTGCCACGGGCGGCCCTGTTCGTCGAAGCGCTTGGCGCTGACTTCCTCGATGGTGTATTCCGGCTTGTCCGGGTTGAGCTCGCGCTGCACCGGCTGCTGCCATTGGGTCAGCACATTCAGCCAGGACGCGATCAGGCCCATGCCCAGCAGCAGGCCCAGCGGGAACAGTTTGCCGGCACGGGTTTTCATGCCAGGTAGGCCGCCATCAGCCGTTCGTAGTTGCCCTGCGCCTGCAGGATCAGCTCGCACAGCTCGCGCACCGCGCCGCTGCCGCCCTGGCAGCCGGTGACGAAGTGGGCGTGCTGGCGCACGAAGCTGGGCGCATCCGGCACCGCCACCGCGAAGCCGACGCGCGACATCACCGGCAGGTCCACCACGTCGTCGCCGATGTAGGCGCACTGGCTGGCGGTCAGACCGGTTTTCTGCAGCAGCTCGGCGAACACGCCACGCTTGTCGTGCACGCCTTCGTAGTAATGGTCGATGCCCAGGCCGCGGGCGCGGTGGGCGACGCCGGCGGCGGCGCGGCCGGTGATGATGGCCAGCTGCACGCCGGTGGACTGCAGCATCTTCAGGCCGTGGCCGTCCAGGGTGTTGAAGGCTTTCAGCTCTTCGCCGCTGGCGGTGATGAAGATGCGGCCGTCGGTCAGCACGCCGTCCACGTCCATGATCAGCAGCTTGATCTGTTTGGCCAGTTCGGTAATCGGTTGCATGGCTAGTCCTATACCACGCCTGCCTTCAGCAGGTCGTGCATGTTGAGTGCGCCCACCAGGCGCCCCTGCTGGTCTACCACCAGCAGGCCGTTGATCTTGCGCTGTTCCATTTCCTTCACCGCCTCCACCGCCAGCAGGTTGGCCGCAATGGTGCGTGGCTTGGCGGTCATCACGTCGTCGATGGCGAGGCCGGCCAGATCCAGCGTGCGATCCAGCGTGCGGCGTAGATCGCCATCGGTAAAGATGCCGAGCAGGCTGCCGGCGGCGTCCACTACCGCGGTCATGCCCAGGCCCTTGCGCGTCATCTCCAGCAGCGCGTCTTTCAGCGAGGTGCCGCTGGCGACGCGCGGCAGCGCATCGCCGCTGTGCATCAGGTCGCTGATGTGCACCAGCAGGCGCCGCCCCAGGCTGCCGCCGGGGTGCGACAGCGCGAAGTCTTCCGGTTTGAAATTGCGCGCATCCAGCAGCGTCACCGCCAGCGCATCGCCCAGCGCCAGCGCGGCAGTGGTGCTGGTGGTGGGCGCCAGCCCCAGGGTGCAGGCCTCTTTTTCCACCGCGGCATCCAGGTGTACGGTGGATTCGCGCGCCAGCGTGGACTGAGGCCGGCCGGTCAGCGAGATGATGGGGATGCCCTTGCGTTTCACCGCCGGCAGCAGCGCGACCACTTCCGCGCTTTCGCCGGAGTTCGACAGCGCCAGCATGATGTCGCGTTCGGTGATCATGCCCAGGTCGCCATGCGCGGCTTCGGCCGGGTGCATGAAGAACGACGGCGTGCCGGTGCTGGCCAGCGTGGCGGCAATCTTGTTGCCGATATGGCCGGACTTGCCGATGCCGGTGACCACCACGCGGCCCTGGCACTGCAGCACCAGTTCCACTGCGGCGAGAAAGTCGTCGCCGAGTCGGTCCGACAGGGCGATGATGGCGTCGGCTTCGGTGTGCAACACCTCGCGTGCCAGCGCAAGACGCTGTTGTTTGAGCGCAATATCCATAGCCGGTAATTATATCAGCTTATAATCGGGCACTAATCCCGCAGGTGCAATTTTTGCTTGGGCGCGTTACAGCGCCAGGAGTTTCCCGACACGATGCATTCCTTGTTTCCCGTTGTAATGGTGTTGCTGGTGGCCGTGCTGGCCGTCACCGCCTGCCGAAAATTGCGTGTGCCCGCGATGCTGGGCTATCTGGTGGTGGGCTTTCTGGCCGGCCCCGGGGTGATGCATCTGGTGCCGGAAGGGCCGGAGACCGAGTTCCTCGGCGAAATCGGCATCGTGTTCATGATGTTCTCCATCGGCCTAGAGTTCTCGCTGGCCAAGCTCAAGGCGATGCGCCACCTGGTGTTCGGCCTGGGGCTGGCGCAGGTGCTGCTGACCATGCTGCTGGTGGGCGGCGTGATCGGCATCATGAACAGCAGCGCGCTGAGCGGCTTTGCCGTGGCCGCCGCGCTGGTGATGTCGTCCACCGCCATCGTCAGCAAGCTGCTGTCGGAGCGGCTGGAGCTGCCGCAGGCTCATGGCCAGCTGGCGATGGGGGTGCTGCTGTTCCAGGACATCGCCGTGGTGCCGCTGCTGATCCTGCTGCCGGCGTTTGCGGCCAACTCCAGCAGCCTGTGGCAGGACCTGGGCCTGGCGCTGCTGAAAGTGGGGCTGGTGCTCAGCCTCCTGCTGGTGTTCGGCCAGAAGCTGATGCGGCGCTGGTTCCACCTGGTGGCGCGGCAGCGCTCCGGCGAGCTGTTCATGATCAACGTGCTGCTGGTGACGCTGGGGGTGGCGCTGATTACCCAGCTGGCTGGGCTGTCGCTGGCGCTGGGCGCCTTCGTCGCCGGCATGCTGATCTCGGAAACCGAGTACCGCTTCCAGGTGGAAGAGGACATCAAGCCGTTCCGCGACATCCTGCTCGGCTTCTTCTTCATCACCGTCGGCATGCGCCTGGACGTGGGCGTGCTGTTTGCCGAATCCGGCAGCATCCTGCTGATGCTGTTCCTGCTGATTCCGCTGAAGCTGCTGATCGTCTGGCTGCTGGCGCGCGCCTTCGGCCAGCGCAACAAGGATGCTTTCAAGGCGGCGCTGGCGCTGGCGCAGGGCGGCGAGTTCGGTTTCGTGCTGCTGTCGCTGTCCGGCAACCTGCAGCTGCTGCCACCGGTGATGGAGCAGGCGGCCATCGCCGGCATCCTGCTCTCCATGTTGGCCGCACCGTTCCTGATCCAGAACGCCGACAAGATTGTCACGCGGCTGTTCAAGCAGGACTGGACCATGCAGTCGCTGGACCTGCACCAGATCCTAGTGCAGAGCATGCTGAAGAACGAGCACGTCATCGTCTGCGGCTACGGCCGCAGCGGCCAGTACCTGGCGCGGCTGCTGGAAAGCGAGGACATCCCGTTCTTTGCGCTGGACCTGGACCCGGAGCGGGTGCGCGAGGCCGGCGAGGCCGGCGACTCGGTGGTGTTCGGCGATGCCGGCAAGCGCGAGGTGCTGATGGCGGCCGGGGTGATGCGCGCCAAGGCGGTGGTGATCACCTTTGCCGATACCCACGCCTCCGAGCGCATCATCGACGTGGTGCGGCAGCAGCGGCGCGACCTGCCGGTGATCGTGCGCACCATCGACGACTCCGACATGGCGCAGCTGCGCGCCGCCGGCGCCGACGAGGTGGTGTCCGAGGTGATGGAGGGCAGCCTGATGCTGGCCTCGCACGCGCTGATGGTGCTGGGCGTGCCGCTGAACCGTGTGCTGCGCCGCATCCGCACCGTGCGCGAGGCGCGCTACGACCTGTTCAAGGGCTTCTTCCGCGGCGCTTCCGACGAGGTGGACGGCATCGACGATGCGCAGCTGGAACGGTTGCTGAGCGTGCAGTTGCTGCCGGGCGCCAACGCCATCGGCATGCACCTGGGCAACCTGCCGCTGGCGGAGCTGGGGGTGCAGATCAAGGCGCTGCGGCGCGGCAGCGCCCGCTACACCGAGCTGACGCGCGATTTCGAGCTGGAAGAGGACGATGTGCTGGTGCTGCTGGGCAGACCGGCGCCGTTGTCGCAGGCGGAGAGCCTGTTGCTGCAGGGCGCCTGAGCGCGTCGGCAGTAACACGAACGGCCAGGCTGCGGACAGCCTGGCCGTACTGTTTTATGGCGCCGCCGCTTACTTGGCGTGCTCGCGCAGCCCGGACTGCGGCAGGATGGTGGTGATCTGCTTCTTCAGTTCCTGCTTCAGCGCCTGCTGCTTCTCGCCTTCGGTTTTCTTGCCCTTGACGATGGAGTTGAAGTCCAGCGCATACACCGGCTGGTTCAGCGGGCCGGTAATCTTCAGCGGGATGTTGACGCCGCCCAGGCGGGTGAAGGCTTTCGGGTTGGCGCGCACGTTCAGCGTGTAATCGACGATGTTCTGCACCAGATCCACCTTGCCGCTGCCGTTCACGTTCACCAGCGACGATGCCAGCTGCAGATCCTGGCTGCGTGCCACGCCGTTCTGCAGCTCGAAGGCGGCGGCCATGGCCGAGAAGGTGGTTTTCTGGTCCGGTTTGGCCGGCATGCTGCTGCTGTTCCAGTCTTTCAGCTCGCCCGGCAGGTCGCGCAGCGCCGACACCAGGTCGATGCCGTTGAGGGCGCCTTTTTCCAGTCGTACCGCCACCTTGCCGTTCAGCGTGTTGCGCAGCGCCGCCAGCGAATTGCCGTGCGCGGTCAGCTGCACCCAGCCATTGCCGGCGCCTTCCACGCGGCCAACGTCGAACAGATCCTGCATCAGCGGGCGGATCTGCATGCCCAGCAGTTGCTGCGACAGCTCCAGCCGCGGCTCCTTGTCGCGCAGCAGGTGCAGCGAGCCTTTCAGCGCGCCGCCGTAGATGGCGGCGCTGAGGTTGTCCAGCGCCAGGCTTTCCGGCCGCGCGGTCACGTCGGCGGCGATGTCCTTGATGCGGAAGCGGCCGACGGCCAGCTCGCCGATGGCCAGCTTGCCGTCCAGGTCGAGGAAGTCCATCCAGTCGAGGCGGAACGGCGTGCCGTTCTGGAACAGCGCCACCGCTTGCTGCGCCTGGTTTTCCGGTAGGTAGCGGTTCAGGTCCAGCTTGCCCAGCGACAGGGTGACTTCCTGCCGCGGCGACAGGAAACCGTACTGGGTGGCGGTGGCGGACAGCGCCGCGCCGTCCAGCTGGCCGGCCACGCGCAGGTTGAGGCGGCTGTCGTTGAGGTCGCCATCCAGCGCGCCGCTCAGCGACGCCTGCAGTTGGCCGCGTGGCAGCGCCGGGGTTTTCAGCTGGGTGGTCAGCGTCAGCGGCTCCAGCCGCAGCAGGTTGTAGCCGGCCAGGTTCAGCGGCGCGCGCAGCGTCATATTCAGTGAATGCGAGCCCACCAGCCAGGACAGCTGGCTCTGCAGCTGGCTGGCGAAGGCGCCGTCGCGGTTCAGGCGCAGCTCGGCCAGCTGGCTGTTGAAGCGGTACTGGGTGCGCGCGTAGTCCATCTGGCCGTTGACGCTGGCCGCCGGGGTGGTCAGCTCGGACAGGCTGGCGCTGACCGACGGCAGCAGCGCCTCGGCATGGCTCTTGGGCAGCGAGCTGTCCAGCGTCAGCTTGATGTTCTCGCCGCTGGCCAGCAGGGTGCCGAAGTTGAGCTTGAGCTTGCCCTCGGCCTTCAGCCGCAGCTCGCCCAGCTTGTCGGTGCTGCTGATCGCCAGCGCCGACAGGTGCTCGATATTGACCTGGTCGTCCTGGCGGGTGAACGGTGCCTGCATCGCCAGGCTGACGACCTGGTTGCCGGCCAGCAGGCGGCCGCCGAACGACAGGCTGGCATCGCTGCGCAGGCCCTCGACATCGAGGCTGCCTTCTTCCAGCTTGCTGTTGCGGCCGTTGACGCGGTCGGACAGCAGGATGGTGCTGCCGCGCAGCGCCATGGTGTCCAGGTTGAGTTTGAAGCGGCTGGGCTTGCGGCGGCGCAGCAGGTCGGCAAAGTTGAGGCTGCCGTCGCTGGCGCGCACCACCTTGACGGTGCTGTCGCGCAGCGACAGGTGGGTGATTTCCAGGTCGCCGAACAGCAGCGGCAGCCAGGCCAGCCGCGCCTGGATTTCGCCGACACGGGCGAATTCGTCGCGGCCGCCGGGCTCGCTGACGCTGACATCGCCCAGGGCCAGCCCCGGCGACGGGAACAGCATCGGCGACACCGAGCCGTTGATGGTGATGGTGCGGTGGGTGTCGGCCAGCGAACGCTGCAGGTTGGTGCGCACGCTCTGGCTGTCAAAGCGCAGGAAGAACAGCGTCAGCGCCAGCACCAGCAGGCTGCCCAGCAGCAACAGGGTGTATACCGACACTTTCAGCCACAGGCGGCCGGAATTCCATTTCATTGTGCAGTGTCCGTCCCGGTGTGAATGCATATGGCGTCTGGCCCGCGCACGACGCGACCGGCAAGTGCAACGGAGAAACCGCGCAGCGGGGTGCGGTGTATTGGCGGCGGAATAGACGTGCAAGGCGGGGTGGAGCGGGTGAAGGGAATCGAACCCTCGTCGTAAGCTTGGGAAGCTTCTGCTCTACCATTGAGCTACACCCGCGTCAGGTGAAGCGCGAGTATACGCATGGCGGGGGGCGCGCGCAACGTGGCCGCCGCTACGGAACGGCCGGGCAAATATTGTATATTGCCGGCAATGTGTTGCTGCGGCGCGCGGTCAAGGTTGGCCGCAACGCCGCACGGCACGTCCCCCTTATTTTCTTGCGGCAGTGTCGCCCGCCGGCACCGCCGCAGTGCCACCCGCACCACGAAACGGTAGCTGGCTGCCGTTTCGTGGCGTCTGTGGCCTTACCCTGGAGCACGCATGAGCAAACTGCTGATTCTGTATACCGGTGGCACCATCGGCATGAACCATACCCCGGAGGGCCTGGCGCCGGTGCCCGGCTACCTGCCGCGCCAGCTGTCGCGGCTGGCGCGCGACGGCGTCAGCTGGGACGTGGTGGAGTACCCGCAGCTGATCGATTCCTCCGCCATCACCATCGCGCACTGGCGCCAGCTGGTGGCCGACATCGCCGCCGCCTATGACCGCTACGACGGTTTCGTGGTGATCCACGGCACCGACACCATGGCCTATACCGCCAGCGTGCTGGCGTTCGCGCTGCAGAACCTGCAGAAACCGGTGATCGTCACCGGCTCGCAGCTGCCGCTGGTGCATCCGCGCAGCGACGGCTGGAGCAATGTCGGCGTGGCGATCGAGGCCGCCTGCCAGCCGGAGCTGCACGAAGTGGCGATCGCCTTCGACAACGTGCTGCTGCGCGGCTGCCGGGCGCGCAAGGTGGACGCCACCAGCTTCGCCGGCTTCGACAGCCCGAATGCCGCGCCGCTGGCGCGCTTCGGCATTGCCGCGCACTGGCAGCGCAGCCTGTGGCGACGCGGCAGCGGCGAATTCCGCGCCGTGCTGCCGCAGGCACTGGACATCCGCAGCGGCTTCCTGCTGCCCGGCGGCATGGCGGCGGCCTTTGGCCGCTGGTTGGCCGCCGACGTGCCGCACGGCGCGCTGCTGTTCTCCTACGGCAACGGCAACACCCCGGCCGAGCCGGCGCTGCTGGACGGCATCCGCGCCGCCAGCGCCGCCGGCTGCGTGGTGCTGAACCTGACGCAGTGCCCGCGCGGCGCGGTGGAGGTGGGCGCCTATGCTGCCAGCCAGCCGCTGGCGCAGGCCGGTGCGGTCAGCGCCGGCGACATGACGCCGGAGGCCGCGCAGGCCAAGCTGCTGTTGTTGCTGTCGCAGGGCCTGGCCGCGGCCGAAATCCGCGCCGCGTTTGCCCGCGACCAGGTGGGCGAAATCACACTCGACTGATTAAAAAATAGGCGGTAGCGGTTTTGCCCTGCCGCGTCAGCCACTTGCCGCGCTTATCCACAAGCGGCGCACAGTGCTATGCAAAACGCGGCGGGATAATCTGTCGCGCGCTGCGCAAAAAATAAGCAGCAGTTTGGCCGCCCTTGCAGATCAAGCATTTAGCCCGCTTGTCCACAACGCGCCCACATCCTTGCACCCACAGGATGTGGGCGTTTTGCCTTCCGGTGTGGACAAGCGCCGTGGCGCAGGCTGCGCGCGCTATAATGTGCGGCTATGTCAGCCCTGCGCATTGCCATCGTCGGCCCGGAATCCTGCGGCAAAAGCACCCTGGCCGCCGATCTGGCCGTCGCACTGCAAGCGCACGGCGTGGCGGTGGCGGTGGTGCCGGAATTCGCCCGCGACTACTACGCCAACCGTGAATACCTGCCCGCGCCGGCCGACGTGCTGGCCATCGCCCGCGGCCAGCTGGCGGCGGAGGCGGCGCTGGCGGGCCAGGCGCAGGTCTTGCTGTGCGACAGCACGGTGCTGACCTGCCGCATCTGGGCCGAGGTGGCGTTTGGTGTCGCCGAGCCGGCACTGCTGGCGCTGAACCGGCCGCAGGATTACGCGCTGACCTTGCTGGCGGCGGCGGACATCCCCTGGCAGTACGACCCGCTGCGCAGCCACCCGGCGCAGCGCGACTGGCTGTTCGGCCTGTATCGCGCGGCGCTGGACGCGGCGGCGGTGGATTACTGCGTGCTGGCCGGCAGCCGGCAGCAAAGGTTGGCCGCAGCCTGGCCGGCGCTGCGCCGTTTGCTGCCGCAATTGCCTGTTTTTTGTGCAACGAGCTGATTGTGCCGTTGTCTCAAGTACTTGGACAACTTGTCCACAGACGGCTCACAAGGCTGTCCAGCCCGGATGTGGAAAGTAAAACGCGGTTGCCTGTTTTTTGAGCAATCGAAAAAAACGATGATGAATCAGCGGCTTGTGTGCCTTGTCCACAAGCGGCTCACAAGGCTGTCAAAAGACGTTGTGAAAAACGTTGGCCGCAGCCTGGAAACCATGTGAACAACCATGCTTAAAGAAACCTACGCGCTGCACGGCGACTACATTCCGCTGTGCGATCTGCTAAAAACCTGCGGCGTCTGCGACACCGGCGGCCAGGCCAAGCACTTCATTGCCGACGGCAATGTGCTGGTGGATGGCCAGCAGGAGCTGCGCAAGACCAACAAGATCCGCGCCGGCCAGCTGGTGAGCGGCGACGGCTTCGAAATCACCGTGGTGGCGGCGTGAGCGAAGCGCTGATCGTCGGCGACGACGACTTCGACCCGATGCCGGAAGCGCCGGAGGCGCCGAGCGACGACATGTGCTGCGGCAGCGGCTGCGACCCGTGCGTGTGGGACGTCTACAACGCCGCGGTGCAGGACTACCGCCGCAAGCTGGCGGACTGGCAACTGCGCGAGGCTGCGCGTAACGCGCGGCAGGAAGGCTGACATGGCCACCGTTGATCTGCATTTTCATTCCACCGCCTCCGATGGCGGCCTGCCGCCGGATGAGGTGATCCGCCGCGCCGCCGAGCGCGGCGCCAGCCTGGTGGCGCTGACCGACCACGACGGCACCGCCGGCATCGCGCAGGCGGCGGCCACCGCCGCGGCCTGCGGCCTGCCGTTCCTGGCCGGGGTGGAGGTGTCGGTGAGCTGGAACGACAACCACACCGTGCACATCGTCGGTCTGGGCATCGACCCGGACGATCCGACGCTGAGCGCCGGCCTGCACTCCATCCGCAACGGCCGCATCGAGCGCGCGCGGCTGATGTCCGCGGCGCTGGAAAAGGTCGGTATCAGCGGCGCTTTCGATGGCGCCATGCAGCTGGCGGCCAACCCGGAGATGATCAGCCGCACCCACTTTGCCCGTTTCCTGGTGCAAAGCGGGGTAGTGAAGGACGTGAAGGGCGTGTTCCGCAAGTATCTGGCCAAGGGCAAGCCCGGCTATGTGCCGCACCGCTGGGCCAGCCTGCCGGACGCGGTGGCGTGGATCCGCGCCGCCGGCGGCATGGCGGTGATCGCCCACCCGGGGCGCTACGACATGGGCCGCACGCTGATCGAGCGGCTGGTGACCGAGTTCAAGGCCGCCGGCGGCGAGGGCATCGAAGTGGCCAGCGGCAGCCACAGCCTGGACGACATGCTGAAGTTCGCGCTGGTGGCGCAGAAGTTCGGCCTGTACGCCAGCGCCGGCAGCGACTTCCACGCGCCGGGCGAGGGCGGCCGCGATGTCGGCTATACCGAGGCGCTGCCGCCGATCTGCAAACCGATCTGGGAACCGTTGGCGGCGCGCATTCTGCAGCCGGCGGCACCGGCCACGGGAGACTGAGCATGGCGCAGTTTTTCATGATCCACCCGGACAACCCGCAGCAGCGGCTGATCCGCGAAGCGGCCAAGATCATCCGCGACGGCGGCGTGGTGGTGTACCCCACCGACTCCTGCTACGCGCTGGGCTGCCACCTGGGCGACAAGAAGGCGATGGAGCGGCTGCTGGCCATCCGCCAGATCGACCTCAAGCACCATCTGACCCTGGTGTGCGCCGATCTGTCGTCGCTGGCCACCTACGCCCGCGTCGACAATGCGCAGTTCCGCCAGCTGAAGGCAGCCACCCCCGGCAGCTTCACCTTCATCCTGGAAGCCAGCCGCGAAGTGCCCAAGCGCACCCTGCACCCCAAGCGCGCCACCATCGGCCTGCGCGTGCCGGATCACGCAGTGACGCTGGCGCTGCTGGCGGAGCTGGGCGAACCGATCCTGTCCTGTACCCTGCTGCTGCCGGGCGACGCGGAAGCGCTGACCGACCCGTACGAAATCCGCGAGCGGCTGGAACAACAGGTGGACTTGGTGATCGATGGAGGCTGGTGCGGCACCGAGCCCACCACCGTGATCGACATGACCGACGGCGTGGAACTGCTGCGCCGTGGCAAGGGCGACCCGGCCCTGCTTGGCCTGTAAAAAGGAAACTCACTTGGACGACCTCAACCTGATTCAGAAAATCTCGGTGTACGCACTGCCGGTGCTGTTCGCCATCACCCTGCACGAAGCGGCGCACGGCTACGTGGCCAAGCTGTGCGGCGACGACACCGCCGAGCGCATGGGCCGCGTGTCGCTGAACCCGCTGCGCCACATCGACCCGGTGGGTACCGTGCTGCTGCCGCTGTTGAGCCTGGTGCTGGGCGGCTTCCTGTTCGGCTGGGCCAAGCCGGTGCCGGTACGCTTCGGCAACCTGCGCAAACCGCGCAGCGGCATGCGCCTGGTGGCCGCCGCCGGCCCTGCGGCCAACCTGCTGATGGCCATCATCTGGGTACTGCTGTTCAAGCTGGCCATCGTGATGGACAACAGCTACAGCGAGCCGCTGGCGCTGATGAGCCAGGCCGGCATCGGCATCAACGTGGTGCTGATGGTGCTCAACCTGATGCCGATCCTGCCGCTGGACGGCGGCCGCATCGTGGAAAGCCTGCTGCCGCCGCGCCAGGCCTACAGCTTTTCCAAGCTGGAGCCCTACGGCATGTGGATTCTGCTGGCGCTGGTGTTCACCGGCCTGCTGTCGCCGATCCTGCGGCCGTTTACCAATCTCGTGTTCAATCTGCTCGGGCAACTGCTCTGAGACCAACCATCAAGCGGAACCATCTTCATGTTTGCCAACCGTATCCTCTCCGGCATGCGCCCCACCGGCAGCCTGCACCTTGGCCACTACCACGGCGTGATCAAGAACTGGGTAGAACTGCAGCACAGCCATGAATGCTTCTTCATGGTGGCCGACTGGCATGCGCTGACCACCAACTTTGACGACGTGTCCATCATCGGCAAGTCCATCAACGAAATGGTGATCGACTGGCTGGCCTCCGGCGTGGACCCGGAAAAATCCACCATCTTCGTGCAGTCCAAGGTGCCGCAGCACGCCGAGCTGCACCTGGCGCTGTCGATGGTTACCCCGCTGGGCTGGCTGGAACGGGTGCCCACCTACAAGGACCAGCTGGAGAAGCTCAGCCACAAGGACCTGACCACCTACGGCTTCCTCGGCTACCCACTGCTGCAGGCCGCCGACATCCTGATCTACAAGGCCGGCCTGGTGCCGGTGGGCGAAGACCAGGTACCGCACATCGAGCTGACCCGCGAAGTGGCACGCCGCTTCAACCACATGTTCGGCCGCGAGCCGAACTTCGAGGAGCTGGCAAAGGCAGCGGTGAAGAAGATCGGCAAGGCCGGCAAACAGTTCGAGCAGCTGCGCACCGCCTACCTGCAGGACGGCAATGCCGAGGCACTGGCACAGGCGCACGAGATCCTGGCCGCCAGCCAGAACCTGGGCGCCGCCGACCGCGAGCGGCTGCTGGGCTGGCTGGAAAACAAGGGCAAGACCATCCTGCCGGAGTGCGAGGCCAAGCTCACCGCCGCCTCCAAGATGCCGGGCCTCGACGGCCAGAAGATGTCCAAGTCCTACGGCAACACCATCACCATGCGCGAAGCGCCGGAGGCGGTGTCGAAGAAAATCCGCGCCATGCCCACCGACCCGGCGCGCGTGCGCCGCACCGACGCCGGCAACCCGGAAAAATGCCCGGTATGGCAGCTGCACGAGGTATACAGCGACGGCGAGACCAAGCAATGGGTGAAGGCCGGCTGTACCAGCGCCGGCATCGGCTGCCTGGACTGCAAGCAACCGGTGATCGAGGCGGTGGTGCGCGAGCAGCAGCCGATGTTCGAACGTGCCGAGAAGTACCTGACCAACCCGCAGCTGGTGCGCGACATCCTGGCCGAAGGCAACGCCCGCGCCGAGAAAGTGGCGCGCGCCACCATGGACGACGTGCGCGCAGCGATCGGGCTGGGCTACTAAGCCGGTTGCTTGCCTGACCAGGGTTGGCCGCATGCGCTGCGGCCAACCTTTTTTATCGAGACACCATGACCGATCCCGACTTCCAGCTCACTCCGCCCGAACTGCCTGCCGGTGTGCCGATCGCGCACGTGTTCGGCCAGCCGGTGCTGGAAGTGCCGCAGGATCTGTTCATTCCGCCGGATGCGCTGCAGGTGATCCTGGAGAGCTTCGAAGGCCCGCTCGATCTGCTGCTGTACCTGATCCGCAAGCAGAACCTGGATGTGCTCAACATCCCGATGGCCGAGGTCACCGCGCAGTACATGGGCTATATCGACGCCATGCGCGATGGGCGGCTGGAGCTGGCGGCGGAATACCTGCTGATGGCGGCGCTGCTGATCGAGATCAAGTCGCGGCTGCTGCTGCCGCGCCCGCCGCTGGAAGACGGGGCGGAAGATCCGGACGACCCGCGCGCCGAGCTGGTGCGCCGGCTGCTGGAATACGAGCAGATGAAACTGGCGGCGCTGGAGCTGGACCAGCTGCCGCAGGCCGACCGCGATTTCGCCTGGCTGGCGGTGCTGGTGGAGCAGTCGGCGGAGCAGCGGCTGCCGGAAGTCAGCGCGCTGGACTTGCGCCAGGCCTGGCTGGCGATCCTGTCGCGCGCCAAACACCACCGCCATCACAAGGTGGAAAAGGACGAGCTGTCGGTGCGCGAGCAGATGAGCTGGATCGTGCGCTACCTCGACGGCCGCGACTACGTGGCGTTCGAGGAACTGTTCGACCTGCACAAGGGCGTGGCGCACCTGGTGGTGAACTTCATCGCCGTGCTGGAGCTGGTGAAAGAGGGCATGATCCGCGTCAGCCAGGACGAGCCGTTCCAGCCGATTTATGTAAGGTTAGCGTTGGTGTAGCGACGTAGGTTGGAGTGAGCCGGTGAAGCCTAATGTTTACCTAGCAATCGCCGATTGCATCGGACGTGGTGTATATCTGGAGACGCGGTAAACGTTGAGTTTCATTTCATTCAATCCAGCCTACCGTATTGAACCTACCGATCTGCGCGGTTTTATTGCACAGCGTTCAGGGGACGATAGAGTTAGCTTCGTTTGCGGAAATGTTCATAGTTGAGTTCTCTTCCTAGTCCATCAAGATCAGGAAATAACGTGAACTCAGATATTCCGACTAACTTCAAAAATTGACGTGCACTATCATGAGCATCTTCAGGAATGACAAATTTTTTGAAAGCATCTGGATATATCGTATCTAGTGATGCTTTCAGATCGTCATGCACAGTAAAGCCAGCTCGTTGATGAAATACCCTTGGGTGATGTCGTAGTGGGGAAATAGCAATTGCCTGCGCTTCGAGTTTTTTACGGTCGGAAATAAAGTAATCGTCGTAAGTTCCATTAAGGTCTTCTGGTCGAAGAAGAGCCGCTTGGTTTATTGCTTCTGCGTTTAATGCAAAGGGATCGAGCATCCATACGCAGCACTCGCCAGTCGCTTCCTTCAGGGCGAAATAGAGGGCAGTAGCAAAATTCTCAGTCCAATCCAAAAGCCGAGTCGGAAGGCCATGATGCTGCATGGCAAATGCATTATTCCAGCACGAATTGTTTGCAGGAAGCAGCGACCCTGCTCGTGTCTGAAAGTCAAAATAGACTACCTTTTCCAACTCGGAAGAATTCTGAACTTGTACCCTCGCTAGGGTTGGCAGCAGACTCCACGAAGCATCGCGATGCCCACGAAAAAACATAATGTCTCCGGCCGATTCGATAGCAGCTGAGATTTGTCGGTAAAATTCAAGCCAAGCGTCCATGTGACCTCAAGAATCAAGCGTGGAATATATTCACAGCAAATATGAATACTGTGGGTAGGTAATGTGCAAGACATGGGTATGTCATTTGTATTGCTACGCAACATCAATCGCATGTTGCATGTGGCTTTTGAAAAATTACCGCAATGCATGGCATTCGATGGAGACAAGCCATCCCGAAGGCGAATGATCCATAAATCATAATGTAAAATGCTGTATGAGTAAATTGGCTTAATTTAAATTTTCATGGTGTCCGGCCGAGTGACCAGCTAGTAAGCGGCCAGCTTTAGCCCTCACATCAGTCTCCTTCTCGCCTGGCATCATCTTGTCCGCAGCGGATAAAATAGATGGCAGAGAAAACTTGGCCGCAAACCTCTCGCCATGTTAGCTATCGCTCCCGCACTAAATATCTAATAAGTAAAAGGCTTCCTATGCACACTCTCGGCCTGTTCGTGCTGACCGCGCTGGCCGAAATCCTCGGCTGCTACCTGCCATGGCTGTGGCTGAAGAAAGGCGGTTCGCCGTGGCTGTTGCTGCCGGCGGTGGCCAGCTTGGCGTTGTTTGCCTGGCTGCTGACGCTGCATCCGGATGCCTCCGGCCGTATCTACGCGGCGTATGGCGGGGTGTATGTCAGTGTGGCGCTGGCGTGGCTGTGGGCGGTGGATGGCGTGCGGCCAACGTGGTGGGATATGGCCGGCGTCGGGCTGTGTCTGGCCGGCATGGCGGTGATCATGCTGGCGCCGCGCAGCTGAGCGTGGCTGTACCGTCCGCGGCGTAGCTGCAAAGCCGTACTGGCCGGCAAAAAATCGTGTAAAATCCGCGCCTTCCGTTTTGCTGTGCCCGTTTCGGGGCTGTCATGCCGACCATTACCGACCTCGCCTATCTCAAGATCGTGCTGGAAACTGCGCTGCTGACCGCGCAGGAGCCGCTGACGGTGCATCAGCTGAAGAAGCTGTTCACCGAGGACGTGAAGGCGGCGTTGATCAACGACATCCTCGATGAAGTGCAGCAGGCGTGGAAGGGCAGGGGTATCGAGCTGGTGAAGCTGGCTTCCGGCTGGCGCTTTCGGGCGCGCGCCGAGTTCACCCCCTACCTGAACCGGCTGACGCCGGAAAAACCGCCGCGTTACTCGCGGGCAGTGATGGAAACGCTGGCCATCATTGCCTATAAACAGCCGGTAACGCGCGGCGACATCGAGGCCATTCGTGGCGTATCGGTGTCCACCAGTGTGATGCAGACCCTGCTGGAGCGGGGCTGGATCGAAGTAATCGGGCACAAGGATGTGCCCGGACGTCCCGGTCTGTATGCGACCACGCACAAGTTTCTGGATGACCTCGGCTTTGCCACCCTGCGCGACCTGCCGCCACTGGCGGAACTGTCGACGCTGGTGATCGCCGAGGCGCCGGCAGCAAGGGACGAAGAAGAGCCCCTCGTGGATGAGGCGCCCCGGGTGGAGTGAGCGGCCCGTTATGGTTGGCCGCGCAGGCATGCGCCACCCCCTACATCAGGAAGAAGCAAGCATTATGTCTAAAGGACAACGCAACAATTCGCGCCAGCCGCTGGCGCGTGTCCGTGGCCAGGAATCCGGCCAGTCCCGCAATCCGCAGCCGCCGCGTGGCCCGCGTGGTCTCAGTTCGTTGAACGCCCCGGCCGCGCCGCGCGCCAAGCCTGCGGCCAACGTTGACCGCGCTGCGGCCCACGGCGATAGCCGCCGCAATGCCGCGCCGGCGGCCAAGCGTCGCAGCGCCGATGGCGCCACCGCGCCTGCTCCGCTGCAGCACGAACGCCGTTTCGGCAACAAGAATGCCGCCATGCCGGCCGCCGCCGGCGAACAGCCGGGCCGCGAGTTCGGCCAGGCTCGTCGCAGCCCCGGCGATACTCCGAGCAATGCCAAGCCGCGCGGCAAGGTGCCGCGCGCCAAGAAACTGGCGCTGCGCGCGCCGAACCAGCAAGTGGTCGATCGCTCGCAGCGTCTGCGCGAAACCCGCGTCGATATGGACGATATCGAGCCGGTACGCCTGCAGAAGGCGCTGGCCGCCTCCGGCGTGGGCTCGCGCCGCGAGATGGAAGAATGGATCGAGGCCGGCTTCGTCACCGTCAACGGCAAGAAGGCCAGCCTGGGCGACAAGGTCGGCCCGCGCGACCGCGTGATGGTGAAGGGCGACAACATCAAGCTGAAGTGGGCCGACCGCCTGCCGCGCGTGATCATGTACCACAAGCAGGAAGGCGAGATCGTCACCCGCGACGATCCGGAAGGCCGCATCACCGTGTTCGACCGCCTGCCGCAGGCGCGTTCCAGCCGCTGGGTGGCCATCGGCCGCCTGGACGTGAACACTTCCGGCCTGCTGCTGATCACCACCAGCGGCGAGCTGGCCAACCGCATGATGCACCCGAGCTTCGAGTTCGACCGCGAGTACTCGGTGCGCGTGCTGGGCGAGCTGAGCCGCGAACAGATGAACGAGATGACCCGCGGCGTGGAGCTGGAAGACGGCCCGGCGGTGTTCCAGCGCGTCAGCGAGAAGGGCGGCGCCGAGGACGGCGCCAACCGCTGGTACAACGTGGTGATCCGCGAAGGCCGCAACCGCGAAGTGCGCCGCATGTTCGAGCATTTCGGCCTTACCGTCAGCCGCCTGATCCGCGTGCGCTTCGGCAATATCGGTCTGCCGCCGCGCCTGAAGCGCGGCCAGTACTACGAGCTGAACGAGTCGGAAGTGGCGGCGGTGATGAAGTGGGCCGGCCTGTCTGCTACCGGCCAGGAAGCGCCGGCTCGCGGCAACAAGCGCGGCCGCTAAGCGTTAAACTACACGCCCCCAGCTCGATAGGCTGGGGGCGTTTGGTTTGTTGGCCGTGCCGGTGCGGATGGCCGGGAAGGGAGCAGCATGAGCAAGGCATTTACCCGCGAGAGCGACGACGAGCAGGACGACGATCTGCCAGCCGAGCAGCGCCTGCCGGCTTCAAGCAAGAATTACATCACCCCGGGCGGCTGGCATCGCCTGCGCCAGGAGCTGAACCAGCTGGTGAAGGAAGAGCGCCCGCATATGACGCAGGTGGTGAACTGGGCGGCCAGCAATGGCGACCGTTCGGAAAACGGCGACTACCTGTACGGCAAGCGCCGGCTGCGCGAGATCGACCGCCGCATCCGCTTCCTTACCAAGCGGCTGGAAGCGGCCGAGGTGGTGGACCCGGAGCTGCGCGAGGCCACCGACCAGGTGTTTTTTGCCGCCACGGTGCTGATCCTGCGCGGCGACGGCAGCGAGCAGCTGCTGTCGATTGTCGGCGTGGACGAGATTGACCTCGCCAAGGGTCACATCAGCTGGATCTCGCCGATCGCGCGCACGCTGATCAAGGCGCGCGAAGGCGACGTGGTGTATTTCCGCGGCCCGCAGGGGGAGGAGGAGATCGAGATTCTGGAGGTGCGCTACGCGCGCCTCGAATAGCCTGGCGTACTGATGTACCGGGGTTTGCGGCCAACCTTGCTGTTGGCCGCAGGCCTGTCAGGGGCCGACGGCGTGCACGGCCATCGCCTGGTTCACCGCCAGCCAGCCGCGGGTGGCGTCCTCGCCGGCTTCGGCAAACGCCTGCATCAGCAGCTTGGCCTGTTCGCGGTGCAGCGCTTCTTCCAGCTTGCGGCCTTCTTCGGTCAGCCGCAGCTCCTTCACCCGCTTGTCGTGGGCGGCGGTGCCGGCGGCGATCAGGTCCATTTCCATCAGCTGGCGCAGCGGGATGTTGATCGCCTGCTTGGTGACATCCAGGCAGCCGAGCAGGTCTTTCACCGACAGCCCCGGATACAGCGCCACGAAGAACAGAATGCGGTGATGCACCCGCGCCAGACCCCGCTTGGCGAGCATTTCATCCGGCTTGTCGGTGAAGGCGAGATAGGCGTGAAAGAAGGCTTTCATCGCGTCACGCAGCAAGGTGTTGGGCAGTGGTGATTGCATGTTGACGTGTGCGTCAATAGACGTTAGATTGGTCAAACAATTTGACTTAAAACATACCTGTCAGCTAAGGAGAGTACCATGTTTTCCGAACGCGTCGAACGTCTGTCCGGCTCACTGATCCGCGAGATTCTCGCCGCCGCGCAGCGTCCGGAAGTGATTTCCTTTGCCGGTGGCCTGCCGGCCGCCAATTGCCTGCCCAAGCTGGATTTTGCCGGGGTGCCGGCCAATCTGGCGCAATACGGTACCAGTGAGGGCGAGCCGGAATTCCGCGCCGCGGTGGTAGAGGAACTGGCGCGTATCGGTCTGAACGTGGATGCTTCGCAGGTGCTGGTGCTGTCCGGCTCGCAGCAGGCGCTGGATCTGGCCGCCAAGCTGTTCATCGACCCGGCTACGCCGGTGATCGCCGAAGGCCCGACCTACCTGGCGGCGCTGCAGGTGTTCAAGCTGTTCGGCGCCGACATCACCACCGTGCAGCAGCAGGACAACGGCCAGCTGTCCGCCACCGCGCTGCAACAGGCGATCGACAGCAGCAAGGCCAAGCTGGCCTACCTGATCCCGACCTTCCAGAACCCGTCCGGTGCCTGTTACAGCGAGCAGACCCGCCGGGAGCTGGCGGCGGTGATCGAGGCGGCCAAGCTGCCGGTGATCGAGGATGATCCGTACCGCGCGCTGTCCTACGACGGCGAGGCGCCGAAGCCGCTGGTAACGCATCTGAAGGATGCGCCGTGGATCTATTGCGGCTCGTTCTCCAAGACGCTGGCGCCGGGGCTGCGCATTGGCTACCTGGTGGCGTCCAAGGACCTGATGCCGTACCTGATCAAGCTGAAACAGGCGGCCGACCTGCACACCAACCGTCTGGGGCAGTGGTTCAATACCCAGTGGCTGCAAAGCGGCGACTACCAGGGCCATCTCAAGCAGCTGCAGCAAAGCTACAAGGTTGGCCGCGACGCGATGCAGGCGGCGCTGGAAAAACACTTCGGCGACATCGCCGACTGGCTGGTGCCGCAGGGCGGGCTGTTCTTCTGGCTGACGTTGAAGCAGCCGCGCGATACCCGTCCGCTGCTGAAGGTGGCGCTGGAGCAGCACAACGTGGCCTTCATGCCGGGCGAGGCGTTCTACGCCAACCCGGAACAGGGCATCGGCCACCTGCGCCTGAACTTCAGCCACGCCTCGCCGGAGCGCATCGAGCAGGGCATTGCCCGCCTGGCCGGCGTGATCCGCAACGCCTGATGCGCAAGGTTGGCCGCATGCGCTGCGGCCAACGTTTGCCGGATGAAAAAAGCCACCTTGCGGTGGCTTTTTTTGTTGCCGGACTGGCGGCTCAGGCCAGCGCGGCTTCGTCCTCCAGCATGGTCACGCCGGCCAGCCCGGAGCGGAACACCGCCTGCTGCAGGGTGTGGATCGCCTTCTTGCGGAAGAACTGGCGCCGCGTCACCAGCAGCACGCGGCGCTGTGGCACCGGTGCGGCGAACGGGATCAGCGACAGCAGGTTCTCGTCGCCGGGCGCCACCGAGGTCTGCGGCAGCACGGTAATGCCCATGCCGCTGGCCACCATGTGGCGGATGGTGTTCAGCGAGCTGCCCTGCACCATGGACGCCAGGCTGCCGGACTGGTGCTGGCGGCTGGCTACTTCGCTGCAGGCCTGCAGCACCTGGTCGCGGAAGCAGTTGCCCTGCGCCAAGAGCAGCACGCTTTCGTCGCGCAGCTCGTCCGGGCGCAGCGACTGGCGCTTCTCCCACGGATGGCCTTTCGGCGTGGCCACCACGAACTCCTCGTCGTACAGCGGATACGCCTCGGTGCCGGCCTCGTCGAACGGGTCGGCGACGATGATGGCGTCCACTTCGCCGCGCTTGAGCATCTCGGCCAGCCGCGCGGTGTAGTTCTCTTCCAGGATTAGCGGCATGTCCGGCGCCAGGATGCGTAGCGCCGGAATCAGCTTGGGCAGCAGGTAGGGGCTGATGGTGAAGATCACCCCCAGTTTCAGCGGCCCGGCCAGCTCGTTCTGGTGTTCGCCGGCCAGCCGCTTCACCATCTCGGCCTCTTCCAGCACGCGTTGCGATTGCTCGATGATGCGCTCGCCGATCTCGGTGACTGCCACTTCCTGGCCGCCGCGTTCAAACAGGGTGACGCCCAGTTCGTCTTCCAGCTTCTTGATCGCGATGGACAAGGTGGGCTGGCTGACAAAGCAGCTCTGTGCCGCCCGACCGAAGTGGCGCTCGCGCGCCACCGCCACGATGTAACGCAGTTCGGTAAGGGTCATGGTGTCAGCGCTGGTGCTCCGGCAGCACGATGTTCACTTCCAGCACTTCGAAATCGTCCTGGCGCTCCACCTGCACCTTGATGTCGTCCAGGTTGACGGCCACGTATTTGGAGATCACTTCCATCAGCTCGCGCTGCAGCGCCGGCAGGTAGTCCGGGGCGCTGCGGCCGTTGCGCTCGTGCGCCAGGATGATCTGCAGGCGCTCGCGGGCGATGGAGGCGGTTTTCTGGCGTTTGCCGAACAGCAAATCGATCAGCGACATGGCTTAGCCTCCGAACAGACGCTTGAGGAAGCCGACTTTCTCGGCTTCGAGGAAGCGCATCGGGCGGGTTTCGCCGAGGAAGCGCGCCACGACATCGCTGTAGGCATCGGCAGCATCGCTGCCTTTTTGATGGATTACCGGGGTGCCGGAGTTGGACGCCTGCAGGATGGCCTGCGATTCCGGAATCACGCCGATCAGGTTGACGCGCAGGATCTCCTTCACGTCGTCTACCGACAGCATTTCGCCCTTGTCGACGCGGCCCGGCGCGTAGCGGGTCAGCAGCAGGTGCTCCTTCACCGGCTCGCGGCCTTCGATGGCGCGACGCGACTTGGAGGACAGGATGCCGAGGATGCGGTCGGAGTCGCGCACCGAGGACACTTCCGGGTTGGTGACCACGATGGCTTCGTCGGCGAACAGCAGCGCCAGCAGCGCGCCTTTCTCGATACCGGCCGGCGAATCGCAGACGATGTATTCAAAGCCCATGTCGCCCAGCTCTTTCAGCACTTTTTCCACGCCTTCTTCGCTCAGCGAATCCTTGTCGCGGGTCTGCGAGGCCGGGATCACGAACAGGTTGTCGCAGTGCTTGTCCTTGATCAGCGTCTGGTTGAGGCTGGCCTCGCCATTGAGCACGTTGATCAGGTCGTACACCACGCGGCGTTCGCAACCCATGATCAGGTCCAGGTTGCGCAGGCCGACGTCGAAGTCGATGACCACGGTTTTATGGCCGCGCAGGGCGAGACCGGAAGAAAAGCTGGCACTGGTGGTGGTCTTGCCTACGCCGCCCTTGCCGGAGGTCACTACGATGATTTTTGCCACGATGGGGTTCCTTCAACTTGCGAGTTCTTATGCACCGAGCGCGCTCATTACCAGGCGCTCGTTTTCAAGGTAAATCTGTGCCGGCTTGCCCTGGATGCTGTCGGGCAGCGCCTGTTCGATGGTGCGGTACACGCCGGCGATGGACACCAGTTCGGCTTCCATGCTCTGCACGAAGATGCGCGCCTGGGTGTTACCGCGGGCACCGGCCAGCGCACGGCCGCGCAGCGGCGCATACACGTGGATGCTGCCATCGGCGATCAGTTCCGCGCCGACATTGACCATCGCCAGCACCACCAGATCGCCGCCCTTGGCGTAGATCTGCTGACCAGCGCGTACCGGGCGGTCGATCACCAGCGTGCTGGCCGGCAGTGCCGGCGCGGCCTCCACGGCCGGTGCTTCCACCGGCAGTTCGCTCTGGCGCGGGCTGCTGCCGCTGCTGACAAAGGCCAGGCCGTGCTGGCGTGCCAGCGCGGCGACGGCGTGATCGCGGTGGCGCAGCGCGATGATGGCGATGCCCTTGGCCTGGAACAGCTGGCGGATGCGGGCCAGGTCCAGTGCCTGCGGCTGCTCGATGGCCTCCAGATCCAGCAGGAAGGCCTCGCTCTGGCTGGCATCGGTCTTGTTGCCGAAGCGGGCTTCCAGTGCCGCGGCCAGTGCGGCGCAGTCACCGCTGCGCAGCAGGATGGCCAGCAGGTCGAGACTGGCGGATTTGATGTCGAAAAGGTTGGCCGCTTGGCTCATTGTCTGGTTTCGCTAACAGATAGATTTAATTTATGACGGCGAGTGTATAGCGTTGGACTAAGCGTTTCAACGCGCAGCGCCGGCTTTTGCGCCGGCCGGGCGGTCAGGTAGGGGGTGTGGCGAGTTTGCCGGCGCGGGTGGCATTGCAGGGCAGCATGCCAGGCCTTGTCATGCTGTTGTCACCTTGCGGCGGCAGAGTGGCGAAAGCTGTTGCAAAAATAGTCACTTAGCCGCTATGCCGCGTAAATTTACTTGACATTGTTGCGGTGCAATATATGATTCGGGTTGTTGCAGCGCAACATCTGGTCAGTAATCAAGAACACTAACGGTTTTGCTGCTGAGTAGTTATTCACTGAAAAGGATTATCTCCATGTTTACCAACGTACAAGAATTCTCCGCTTTCGGTCAGGCCCAGTTCGACAAAGCCGTTCGCCTGTCCTCCATCGTGCTGGCCAGCGCCGAGCGCCTAACCAACCTGCAGCTGGAAATCGCCCGCAAGGTCGTGGCCGAGAACGCCGAGACCGTGAAGCAGCTGACCGGCATCAAGGATCCGAAGTCCTTCGCCGAATTCCAGGCTGGCCTGGTACAACCGAACCTGGACAAGAGCCTGGCGACCGCCCGCGAAGTGTACGACGCTACTGTGGCGGCGCAGAGCGAACTGACTTCCTTCGTGGAAGAGCAGGTTGCCGAAACCAACAAGCAGGTGCTGGAAGCGCTGGACCGTCTGGCCAAGCATGCACCGGCCGGTTCCGAATCTGCGGTGCAGGTGCTGAAGAACCTGGTGTCCTCCGGTAGCGCCGCCTTCGAAAGCGCTTCCAAGACCGCCAAGAAAGTCGGCTCCGATTTCGCCGAAGCCAGCGTGGAAGCTGCCGAGACTTCCGCCAAGGCTGCTGGTGCCGCGGTAAGCCGCGCCCGCAAGACCACTACTCCGGCTGCCTGATTCGCCGCGCAGTGTTAAAAAAGCCCGCTACGGCGGGCTTTTTGCATTTTCTGGCGCCGCGGCGGCGGCCAGGTCCAGTGCCGTCTCCAGCAGCTGGCGGGCATTCTCGCCCAGGCCATGTGCCAGCAGCAGCAGGTGCGCCAGGCTGCGGGCGAAGTGTTGCTGCTGCTGTGGCGGCTGGCGAAAGTCGTCGAGCACTTGCCATGGCTCGCCGTTGGCGGCGGCGCTGTCGCCCTGTTGTTGCAGGTAGTCGCGGCTGAGGGCGGCCAACTGTTGCAGCAGCTCCTGCTGTTGCAGCAGCAGGCCGGGCCAGTCGATCGGCAGCGGCTGGCCGCTGGCCGCCTGCTGCAGCAGTAGCGGCCCGCTCAGATAGAACAGCGCATCGAACACGCGGCGGCAGAAACTGGCCGCGCCCAGTGGCCCGCAGTACAGCCAGCCGCCGGCTTGCGGAGCCAGTGCATCCAGCAGCGGCCGGGCCTGCTGCAGCGCCTGGCGCTGGCCGGCCACCAGCAGTGCGAAGCCGCTGCCGGCTTGCGGCGGCAGCCAGGGACTGTTGAGTTCCAGGGCAAGGTTGGCCGCAGGCGTGCTGCTCAGCGGCAGGAGACCGCAGTGGATCAGCAGCTGCTGCCATTGCAGGCAGTTGTCGCCGGCCGCTACGGCGGGGTGGATGAGGCCGCCGGTGGCCAGTCGCTGTTGCAGGGCCAGGCGGTACGCTGAGTCAGCGGACATGGTGTCGGGTCAGTTCAGGTGCCAGTCAAAAGTCTGTAGCCGCTTGATGAACCAGCTGAGCGCCTGCCCGGGCTGGCTTTCCTTCCAGGCGTAGTGCAGCGAGACCAGCGAGCGCTTTTCTTCCAGTTCTTTCACGATCAGCCGGCCACTGGCCAGATCGTCGTGTATGCGGCAGGTAGGCAGAAACCCTACGCCAAGTCCGGTTCTTTGCACAGCGATTTTATCTTCCACGCTGGCGACGGTAAGCCGCGGCTGGCCTTCCTGGATCGAGATGCTGCGCGGCGGCAGGTTGCGCGAGGTGTCGGCGGCCACGGCGACACGGTAGCGGCGGATTACGTGCTGCGGGATCGGGTCTTCCATGCTGGCCAGCGGGTGGTGCGGCGCGACGCAGAACACGAACTGCACCTTGCCCATCGGCTTGCTGTGGAACACGCCGCCCTGGCTGTTCTCGGTGGCGCCGATCACCAGGTCGGCGCGGTTGTCCACCAGCGCGTCCCAGGTGCCGCCAAACACTTCGCGGCTCAGGCGCAGCTCGGTATCGGCCTGCAGCGCGTCGAACTCCTCCACCAGGCGCAGTACATCATCGAAGCGCAGCAAGTCCGACATGGCGATGCGCAGCTGGCCTTCCCAGCCGGTGGCATGGGTCTTGACCCGGCTTTCCACCATGGCGGCCGAATCCAGCAGCGCGCGGCCTTCCTTTAGCAGCAGTTCCCCGGCGGAGGTGAGGCGCGCCTTGTGGCCGCTGCGGTCGAACAGCTGCACGTTCAGGTCTTGCTCCAGTTTCTGCACGCTGTAGGTGATGGCGGAGGGCACGCGGTACAGCTCCTCGGCGGCGGCGGCAAAACTGCCACGGCGGTCGATGGCGTCCAGCACCATGAGCGAGTCTAGAGTCAGTTTCATCGTCAGATTTTCTGAAAATAAAAATCAAAATGTTCTGCTGTTTTTGGCCGTGCTGGCTTTTTATACTGCGGCCAACCTTTGCAAATCAAGCAAGAGCAGTTGGCGCTGTGGTGCCAGCGACGAGGTTTCAATCCAGTTTTTTTGAATCAGCAGCGCGGTGAGTTGCATAGTAGACCATCAAGCTATGCCTGCGTTCTATGTTTATATAAGGAAATGTCGATGAGTACCAAGCTTGCCGTGGTGTATCACAGTGGCTACGGCCACACCGCCAAACTGGCCGAAGAAGTGGCCGCCGGTGCCCGCGAACACGCCGAAGTGGCGCTGTTTGCCGCCGACGACGCCAGCCAGCGCCTGGACGAACTGGCCGCTTTCGATGCCATCATCTTCGGCGCGCCCACCTATATGGGCAGCGTGTCGGCCGGCTTCAAGGCCTTCATGGATGCCAGCTCCAAGGTCTGGTACACCCAGGGCTGGAAGGACAAGATCGCCGCCGGCTTCACCGTATCCAACAGCCCCAGCGGTGACAAGCTGAACACCCTGCAGCAGCTGTCGGTGTTTGCCGCGCAGCACAGCATGATCTGGGTCGGCACCGGCCTGCTGCCGGGCGGCGTTACCGGCACGCAGATCAACCGCTACGGCAGCTCGCTGGGCCTGATGGCGCGTACCGACAATGCGCCGGCCGAGGTGACGCCGGATGCCTCCGATCTGGAATCCGCCCGCCTGTTCGGCGCCCGCATCGCGCAGACCGCCGGCCGTTTCGCCAAGTAAGCCTGGCCGCAGGCAATAAAAAAGCCGGGGATTCCCCGGCTTTTTTTGCGGCCAACGTTATCAGGCCTGCTTGGCGCGCTCCACGCCTTCCACCAGTTCGCGGGTGGCATCTTCCAGCGTGCCCCAGCCCTGGATCTTCACCCATTTGCCTTTTTCCAGATCCTTGTAGTGCTCGAAGAAGTGCACCATCTGGTCGCGCAGCAGCTGCGGCAGGTGTTCCAGCTGCTGGATGTCCTTGTACATCGGGCACAGCTTTTCTACCGGCACCGCTACCAGCTTGGCATCCACGCCGCCGTCGTCTTCCATCTTGATCATGCCCAGTGCGCGCACGCGGATCACCACGCCCGGTGGCAGCGGGAACGGGGTCACCACCAGCACGTCTACCGGATCGCCGTCGCCGGCCAGGGTCTGCGGCACGAAACCGTAGTTGGCCGGGTACATCATGGAGGTGCCCATGAAGCGGTCAACCATCAGCGCGCCGCTTTCCTTGTCGAATTCGTACTTGATCGGAGCCGCGTTGGCGGAGATTTCGATCACGACGTTGAAGTCGTTCGGCATGTCTTTGCCCGGGCCGATGAGGTCGATGTTCATGCTTGCTGTCCTTTTGCGCTGAGTTTGGAACAAATAACCGCGGGATTATACCAGCAGCCGGGGCAGGGTATAATTGCCACTATTGATGACCTCCATCACCTTGCATGATGCTAGATAACCTGATTACCGAATTCGACCGTGGCCTGCGCACGCTGTTTGCGCCGGCGCACAGTGCCCGTCCGCACCCGGACCACGCCGTGGCGGAAGCCGAGTTGAGCCAAGCGGAAAAGCAGCACGCGCTGGGGCTGATGCGCGTCAATCACTGCGGCGAAGTGTGCGCGCAGGCGCTGTACCAGGGCCAGGCGCTGACCGCGCGCGACCCGGCGGCGCGTGAGGCGCTGCGCCATGCCGCCTTCGAGGAGGTGGAGCACCTGGCATGGACCGAGCAGCGTATCCGCGAACTGGGCGGCCGCCCCAGCCTGTTCAACCCGCTGTGGTACACCGGCTCGCTGGCCATCGGCGTGGCCGCCGGCGTGCTGGGTGACAAGTGGAACCTGGGCTTTCTGGAAGAAACCGAACACCAGGTCGGCGCGCACCTGGACAGCCATCTCAGCGAGCTGCCGGCGCAGGATGCGCGCAGCCGCGCCATCGTGACGCAGATGCGCGACGACGAACTGAAGCATGCCGAGATGGCCAATGAGCTGGGCGCGGCGCGCTTGCCGGCGCCGCTGCGCGGCATGATGAAACTCAGCGCCAAGCTGATGACCAGCGCCAGCTACTGCGCCTGAGCATCGCGCCCGCGCCATAAAAAAGCCGCCAGCAAGGCGGCTTTTATTTTGCTGCGGCCAACCTTGGGATTGGCCGCAAGACATCAGAAGAAGATGACGGTCTGCAGCACGAAGGTGGGGATCAGGCAGCACAGCGCCCAGCCGATGTAGCCGAAGAAGCTGGGCATCGCCACGCCGCGTTCTTCGGCGATGGCTTTCACCATGAAGTTGGGGGCGTTGCCGATATAGCTGTTGGCGCCCATGAACACCGCGCCGGCCGAGATCGCCAGCAGGGTGCTGGCACCATCGCTCATCAGCTGCTGCGCATCGCCGCCGGCCAGGTTGAAGAACACCAGATAGGTCGGGGCATTGTCGAGGAAGCTGGACAGCGCGCCGGTGAGCCAGAAGTAGGCGGCGTTCACCGGGCTGCCGTCCGGCTGGCTCACCATGCTCACCAAGCCGGAGAAGGCGCCGTGCTGGCCGGCCTTCAGCATCGCCAGCACCGGGATCATGGTGACGAAGATGGCGGCGAACAGCTTGCCCACCTCCAGCATCGGCCCCCAGTTGAAGGCATTGGCCTGGCGGCAGTTGCCGGGGGTGAGCTTGAGCGACAGCCCGGCGATGGCCAGCAGCAGCACGTCGCGCACCACGTTTTGCAGCTCGATCTCCAGTCCACCCAGCTGCCAGGCCACGCCTGGCCGCCACACGCCGGACAGCAGCACCGCGCCGACAATCGCCAGCAGCAGCAGCAGATTGACCTTGCCCAGCAGGCTGACACGCGAATCCGGCGTCGGGTCCGGCAGCGCCGGCAGGTTTTCTTCCTGGCGGTAGAAATAGCTGTCCAGCAGATAGAAGGCCAGCAGCAGGATGGCGCTGGCGGTCAGCATCGGCGCCAGCAGGTGCTGCATGGTCCAGCCGAAGCCCACCCCCTTGAGGAAGCCCAGGAACAGCGGCGGGTCGCCCAGCGGCGTCAGCGAGCCGCCGATATTGGCCACCAGGAAAATGAAGAACACGAACACGTGGGTCTTGTGGCGGCGGTTGTCGTTGGCGCGCAGCAGCGGGCGGATCAGCAGCATCGAGGCGCCGGTGGTGCCGGTAAAGCTGGCCAGCAGGGTGCCGATGCCGAGAAAGCCGGTGTTCAGTAGCGGCGAGCCGTGCAGGTTGCCGCGCACATAGATGCCGCCGGCCACGCTGAACAGCGCCACCAGCAGGATGATGAACGGCAGGTATTCCAGCAGCAGGGTGTGGGCGATCTCGTGCAGCGTCAGCCCCAGGCCGTGGCCGGCGGCAAATGGCAGCGCAAACGCCAGCGCCCAGCCGGCGGCGATCTTGCCGAAGTGGTGGTGCCAGACGTTGGCCGCAAACAGCGGCAGCAGCGCGATGGACAGCAGCATGCCGGCAAACGGCACGGCCCAGAGCGCGGACAGCTCGGCGCCGTTGACGCTGGCGTGGGCCAGCAGCGGCATGCCGGCCAGCAGGGCGCCGACGGCGGGTAGCAGGCGGGTGGTGGACATGGAAAATCCTGTGGTTGCGGGCCTGGCTCGCGTTCCGGTGCGCGGCGTCGCCCTTTGTGCTGTGTAGTGTTGTGTCCCGGAAGCCCGGCAGTTTAGCAGCATGCATCGGGACAGGAGGAGGCCCGGCTGCCGGCTGCCAGGCCGGCGGCAACAAAAAAGCGGAATCCGGCAGGATTCCGCTTTGTCTTGCCTTGCTGCCTGAGATCAGAGCAGCTTGCTGATGTCGCGTGCTTCCCAGTGCGGGAAGTACTTGCGCACCAGGGTGTTCAGCTCCTGCTCGAAGGCCTTGAAGTGCGCCAGCTCGTCGTGCTCGTTGCGACCGCTGCTGCTGGCGGCGCTGCGGATCATGCCGGCGCCGGAGGTGGCGTTGCTCAGGCGGTCGATCACGATCAGGCTGCCGGTGGCGCGGCTGTCGCGGTAAGGGTCGAACACTACCGGCGCGGTGAAGTTGATACGCACCAGGCCGATTTCGTTCAGCTGCAGTTTTTCTGCCTCGAAGGCGTCCAGGGTGTTCACATCCACGCGGTGCACGATGCGCTCCACGCGGCCGGTTACGCTCTTGCCGGCCAGCTTGAACAGGTATTCCTTGCCTACCGCCAGCGGCGTTTCATCCATCCACACCAGGTGCGCTTCCACGCCCTGGCTCACCTGCGGCTGCGGCTCGTCGGTGCGCACGATGGTGTCGCCGCGCGAGATGTCGATCTCGTCGGCCAGGGTCAGTGTGATGGCCTGGCCGGTATGCGCGGCCGCCAGCTCGCCCTCGTATACCACGATAGATTTGACGCTGCTTTCCTTGCCGGACGGCAGCACGCGCACGCGGTCGCCGGGGCGGATTTCGCCGGCGGCGACGGTGCCGCAGAAGCCGCGGAAGTCCAGGTTGGGGCGGTTCACGTACTGCACCGGCAGGCGGAACGCCGGCAGCTTCACGTCGTGCTCGACCTCCACGCTTTCTAGGATGTCCATCAGTGTCTGGCCGTCGTACCACGGTGCGCTGTCGGTGCGGTTCACCACGTTGTCGCCGCGCAGTGCGGAGATCGGCACGAAGCGGATGTCGGGGATGTCCAGGTTGGCCGCAAACGCGGTGTACTCGGCGCGGATGCGGTCGAATACCGCCTGATCGAAGTCCACCAGGTCCATCTTGTTGATGGCCACCACCACGTGCTTGATGCCCAGCAGGCTCACGATGTAGCTGTGGCGGCGGGTCTGGGTCTGCACGCCGTAGCGGGCGTCGATCAGGATCACCGCCAGGTTGCAGGTGGAGGCGCCAGTGGCCATATTGCGGGTGTACTGCTCGTGGCCCGGGCAGTCGGCGATGATGAACTTGCGGCGATCGGTGCTGAAGTAGCGGTAGGCCACGTCGATGGTGATGCCTTGCTCGCGCTCGGCCTGCAGGCCATCCACCAGCAGCGCCAGGTCGATCTCCTGGTCGGTGGTGTTGTACTTCTTGGAATCGCGCTGGATGGCGGCCAGCTGGTCTTCGAAGATCAGCTTGGAGTCATGCAGCAGGCGGCCGATCAGCGTGGATTTGCCGTCGTCGACGTTGCCGCAGGTGATGAAGCGCAGCAGGTCCTTGTTTTCGTGCTGTTTCAGGTAGGCCAGGATATCGCTGGCGATCAGGTCGGATTGGTGTGCCATGAGCTAGAGCCTTGCATCAGCAAGGTTGGCCGCATGCGGCCAACCTCTGGAATGTAGTGTGCCTTATAAGGAAACGGCGGCTTAGAAGTAGCCTTCCATCTTCTTCTTCTCCATCGAGCCGGAGGAGTCGTGGTCGATCACGCGGCCCTGGCGTTCGGAGGTCTTGGTCAGCAGCATTTCCTGGATGATCTCCGGCAGCGTGGTGGCGGAGGATTCCACCGCGCCGGTCAGCGGGTAACAGCCCAGGGTGCGGAAGCGCACGCGCTTGGTCTGGATCTTCGCTTTCTCTTCCTCGCTCAGGTACTGCAGGATGCGGTCGTCGTCGATCATGATCAGCGTGCCGTCACGCTCGATCACCGGGCGTTCGTCGGCAAAGTACAGCGGCACGATCTCGATGTTTTCCAGGAAGATGTACTGCCAGATGTCCAGCTCGGTCCAGTTGGACAGCGGGAACACGCGGATGCTTTCACCCTTGTTGATGCGGCAGTTGTAGATGTTCCACAGCTCCGGGCGCTGGTTTTTCGGGTCCCAGCGGTGGTTCTTGTCGCGGAAGGAGTACACGCGCTCCTTGGCGCGCGATTTCTCTTCGTCGCGGCGCGCGCCGCCAAAGGCAGCGTCGAACTTGTACTTGTTGAGCGCCTGCTTCAGGCCCTCGGTCTTCATCACGTCGGTGTGCTTGGCGCTGCCGGCGGTGAACGGGTTGATGCCGGCGTCCACGCCTTCCTGGTTCACGTGCACGATCAGGTCCCAGCCGTGTTCGCGCGCCTGCTTGTCGCGCAGCGCGATCATGTCCTGGAATTTCCAGGTGGTGTCCACGTGCATCAGCGGGAACGGCGGCTTGCCCGGGGCGAAGGCCTTCTGTGCCAGGTGCAGCATCACGGCGGAATCCTTGCCGATGGAGTACAGCATCACCGGATTCTCGAATTCGGCGGCGACTTCGCGAATGATGTGGATGGACTCGGCTTCCAGTTGCTTGAGGTGGGTCAGCCTCTCCTGACTGATTTTCATCGTGGCACTCGTTTCTTGAACAGTTGACTTCGACAGTAGGGCCGCAGCGGCCGCCGGATTGTCCGGCAGTGGCAATGTACCGGAGAGCGCGGTGCTAGCAAAAGACTGAATATATATATCGTTATGCTATGAAAGGGCGCAGCAAAATGATTGGCCGGGTATAAGACCGGTACGGGGAGGGAGCGGTTCGGTGAGCGGTGCGGAAAACAAAAAAGCCACCTTGCGGTGGCTTGATTGTCGAATCCTGGCGTCCCCACGGGGATTCGAACCCCGGTTATCGCCGTGAAAGGGCGGTGTCCTAGGCCTCTAGACGATGGGGACAGCTGGCGCACCCGGAGCGATTCGAACGCCCGACCCTTTGGTTCGTAGCCAAATACTCTATCCAACTGAGCTACGGGTGCGTATTGGCGTCCCCACGGGGAGTCGAACCCCGGTTATCGCCGTGAAAGGGCGGTGTCCTAGGCCTCTAGACGATGGGGACAGCTGGCGCACCCGGAGCGATTCGAACGCCCGACCCTCTGGTTCGTAGCCAGATACTCTATCCAACTGAGCTACGGGTGCGCTGTTTCTCGTTTGTCGTTGACTTGCGAGAGACGCGAACTATACGGATGGCACCTCCCGGCGTCAATAGTTTTTGTGAAAAATTTGCCATGGTTACGCAGGAATTTTGCCAAGTAGCCGGAATACGACAATATCCTCAATCGCACCGTCGCAGCAGGAGGAGCCGGGATGGCATTTAACGACATGTTCCGCATGAGCTGTCATGCGGTGATTACCGATGAGCGCGGACAGGTGTTGCAGTTGCAGGCCAGCTATGGCGATGGCCGCTGGGGCTTGCCCGGCGGCGGGGTGGAACCGGGGGAAACCATCCACCAGGCCTTGCTGCGCGAGTGCCGCGAAGAGCTGGGGCTGGCAGTGGCCATCGATTACCTGTCCGGGGTGTATTACCACGCCAGCTACCAGTCGCAGGTCTGCATTTTCCGCTGCCGTTTACCGGCCGACGGGCGCTTGTGCTTGAGTGACGAGCATCTGGCCTGGCGCTACTGGCCGCTGGCGGAGCTGTCTGCCATGCAGCTGCAGCGGGTGACGGATTGCCTGCAGTTCGATGGCAGCGTGCGCAGCGCGGTGTTTGAATAAGCGGCCACCCGCGGGCGGGCAGCCGCTTGGCCGGCTTACAGCGGCAGGAAAGGTGACAGCGCGTTGATTTCGTTGAGTGCCCGGCGAAAGCGCGCGTGCGCCCGTGACACGGTGGACTGGCTGATATCCAGCTGCTTGGACGCGGCATAGCCGGTCATGCCGTCGATTTCCATCAGCCACACGGCTTCGCGCGATTTTTTCTTCAGGCCGATCAGGTTGGCGACGTGATTGAAGTGTTCGAGTCTCATGTTTGTGCTCCCGCGTATGGTTGCTTGTGGCTAACCTGAATTCAGCATAGACGGGTGCAGAAAAAATGCACGTAAAAAATGCCGCTTCAGTGAAACGGCATTTTTTGGGGCTTTGTCGGCTCAGGCGGCGGGTGGCAGCGTTTCGGCAAAACTGGGCCGGGCGGCCAGTTTTTCTTCCAGCGCCGCCAGATTGGGGTAGGCGCTACGCCAGTCCAGCTGCGGAAAGCGGAGGTCGAGATAGCCCAGCACGCAGCCGGTGGCGATGTCGGCCAGGCTGTAGGCCTCGCCATTGCACCAGTGGCGCTCGCCGAGCATGGTGGAGAGGGCGGCCAGCCCGCGATCCACCTTGCCTTGCTGGCGTTCGATCCACTCCGGGCTCTGCCTGTCAGGCGGGCGCCGGCCCTCCAGCACGATGCTGCTGGCCGCATCGCAGATGCCGTCGGCCAGCGCCTCCCAGCGGCGGGTCTCGATCAGCAGGCGCTTGCTGTCCTGCGGCAGCAGGCGCGATACCGGCGAGCTGTTCTCCAGGTATTCAACGATCACGCGCGAGTCGTACAGCGTGCTGCCATCGTCCATCAGCAGCACCGGCACCTTGCCCAGCGGATTGGAGTCGGTAACGGTGGAGCCGGCCTCCCAGGGAATGTCCAGCTGCAGCGGGCAGTCGATCTTCTTTTCCGCCAGCACGATGCGGACCTTGCGGGCGTAGGGGCTGGTAAGCGATGCGATCAGTTTCATGGTGTGGGCACGAGTGGGCGATGGGGGTATCAGCATCTAATTTAGCGTAAGCGCAGGCCGATCAAAAGAGCGGCGCTCATCTCCGGGTGTTTGCTCAGCGCAGCTCGATGCGGCCGCTGACATTGAGCTGCACCACGCTGTTGCCGGCCTGCCAGTCCGGGGTGGCCACTTCCGGCGCGGCGGCGTCGGCCATCATCGCTTTGGCGCGCAGCATCGGCATCGGCGGCGGTGCCTGCACCTGGCCGATATTCAGCTCCAGCACCTGCTGGCTGTGGCGGCCCAGCGCCTTGCCGGTGGCGGCAGCCTGCGCCTGCAGCGCGGCGATGGCTTCTGGGATCAGGCTGTCTTCCGCCTGGCGGCGGGTGCTGTCGGCCACGTTGAACTGCACGTTTTCCAGCAGCATGAATTTCTGCAGTCGCGCCACCAGCTCGGCAGCGGCGGTGAAGTCACGGCTCTTCAGGCGGATCTGCGCGCGGCCTTGCCAGCCCTGGATCTTGCCGTCGCGGCCGTAGTCCGGCCAGCTGTTGTAGCTGCCGCTGCTGAATTCCACCGGCTTGAAGGCGGCGGCTTCACCGCGCGCGCGCGCCAGTGCCTTGTTGAGGCGGTCGGCCAGCACGGCGGGCTGGGCCTGGCGCTCCTGCACATACAGGCTGGCGGTGACTTCGTCGTTGGCCAGCTCGCGCTGCGCGCTGGCGCTGAGGTTGAGCAGGGTGCTGTTGTCGGCCAGAGCCGGGGCTGCCGGCAGCAGGGCAAGCAGCAGGCTGCCAAGGGCGATGGTACGCATGGGGGCTCCCAGGGATGGTTGAGCGCTGTCAGACTGCGGTGCGGGCTAACAGGTTCACTCCGCTGCTGGCACCGCAACAAGCGGCCGGCTGCTGCAGACCTGGTTGCGACCGCGCTGCTTGGCATCATACAGCGCCATGTCTGCGTCATGGTAGAGCGCGGCCAACGTCTGCTGCCGATGGTGGCGCATGGCCAGCCCGATGCTGGTGGTGACCTGAAACGCCGGCTTGTCCGGCAGGCCGATCCAGTTGGCGGCCAGCTGGCTGCGGATCGCCTCCGCCACCTGCCAGGCCTGGCTGCTGCTGGTGTCGCGCAGCAGCGCCACGAACTCCTCACCGCCCAGGCGGCCGCTGATACTGCCGGCGGGCAGCTGCGCGGCTAACAGGCTGGCAAAGTGTTGCAATGCAGCATCACCGGCCTGGTGGCCGTGGCCGTCATTGATGCGTTTGAACAGGTCCAGGTCCATCACCAGCAGCGCATGGCGGTGGTGGCCATCGTGCAGTAAGGTGGCCGTCGCCTGCTGCTCGAAGGCGCGCCGGTTGTGCAGTCCGGTCAACGCATCCAGCATCGCCAGCTGTTGCAGCCCTTGCTGCATGCGTTCGAACACCAGGTACAGCAGGCCGAGCGTCTTGGCGAATTCCAGCAGGCTGGCCAGCAGCTGTTGCAGTGGCAGGCCGGTATTGCGCAGCGGGTTGAGTACCGGGTGCAGCAGCATGTGGTAGGTACGATAGCTGTAGCTCAGCATCAGCAGCAGGATGATGCCGCCTACCAGCCGGTAGCTGCCGCGGCGGCGGTGGGCCGGGTCGCACAGCAGCTGGTACAGCGCCAGCGCGGCGAACAGCAGGTAGATGAGGCCGTACAGCTGCGAGCGCAGCGCGGTGTCGCCGTAGAACAGCAGCAGTACCCACAGCAGGCTGCAGCCGCCCCACAGCGCCCAGGCCTGGCGCCACGGCAGCGGCCGCTGCTGGAATTCCACGATGCCCAGCCAGCAGCCGGCCAGGCTGGCGAACAGCAGCGAGTTGGCGGCTATCACGCCCAGCCACGGCGAGAGCAGCTCGCGCGCCAGCAACAGCAGCACACCGCCCACTCCCAGCAGGCCGCTGATGCCCCAGAAGCGCAGCGAGCGTTCCTGCCGGTGCACCAGGCCCATCAGCAGCAGCAGCAGGGAAAGCAGCAGCAGCGTGGCCATCAGCAGGAAGTAAAGCGTAAAGGGGTCAAGCAGCTGCATGGGGACTGCCGGCTATTTCGATAAATACAGACTACCTGCTTGTCTGCTGCCTGCCTATGGCGTTGTGCTAGCGGCCGGGTTGGCCGCAGCAGGCGGGCAGCAGCCCGGCAAGGCCAGGCCTGCCGGGCCGGACGTTGCTCAGCCCAGCAGCAGTGCGTCGTCGTCGATGGCTTCGCCGCGGGTTTTCTCGAACATCGCCAGCAGGTCGGCCACCTGCATGCGGCTGCGCTCGTCGCCGGCCACATCCAGTACCACGCGGCCCTGATGCAGCATCACGGTGCGATGGCCGTGATCCAGCGCCTGGCGCATGGAGTGGGTCACCATCAGCGCGGTGAGTTTGTTCTCGTGCACGATGCGGTCGGTCAGCTCCAGCACGAAGGCGGCGGTTTTCGGGTCCAGCGCGGCGGTGTGCTCGTCCAGTAGCAGGATGCGCGACGGCTGCAGGCTGGCCATCAGCAGGCTCACGGCCTGGCGCTGGCCGCCGGACAGCAGCCCCATGCGATCCGGCAGGCGGTTTTCCAGCCCCAGTTTCAGGGTGGCGAGCCGCTCGCGGAACAGCTCGCGCAGTTCGCGGTTCAGCGCCGCCCCCAGGCCGCGCTTGCGGCCGCGGGCATAGGCCAGTGCCATGTTCTCCTCGATGCTGAGGTTTTCGCAGGTGCCGGCCATCGGATCCTGGAACACGCGCGCCACCAGACCGGCACGCTGCCAGCCCGGGGTGCGGGTGACATCCTGGCCGTCGATAGCCAGGCTGCCGCTGTCGACGATCACATCGCCGGCCAGCGCATTGAGGAAGGTGGATTTGCCGGCGCCGTTGCTGCCGATCACGGTGACGAACTGGCCGCTGGCGATCTGCAGCGACAGGCCGCGCAGCACCGGGTTCTCGATCGGCATGCCGGGGTTGAAGGTCTTGAACAGATTATCGGCGCGCAGCATCAGAGCTTCCCTCCCGCCTTGCGGGCAAATTTGGCTTTCAGTTTCGGCAGTACCAGCGCAAAGCCCACCAGCAGCGCGGTGATCAGGTTCAGATCCTGCGCCTGCAGGCCGATGAAGTCGGCGTTCAGCGCCACGGCGATCAGCAGGCGATACAGCAGGGCGCCCAGCACGGTGGCCAGGGTAATTACCCACAGCTTGCGCGAGGGCAGCAGGGTTTCGCCGATGATCACCGCCGCCAGGCCCACCACGATGGTGCCCACGCCCATGGAGACATCCGCGCCGCCCTGAGTCTGCACATACAGCGCGCCGGCCAGTGCGATCAGCGCGTTGGACAGCGCCATGCCGGCCAGCACCATGCGTTCGGTGGCGATGCCCTGGGCGCGCGCCATGCGGGCATTGGCGCCGGTGGCGCGCATGGCGAGGCCGGCCTGCGAGGCAAAGAACACGTCCAGCGCCAGCTTGGCCGCTACGATGATGGCTGCCAGCAGCGCCGGTTGTACCTGCCAGGCGATGTCGAAGTTGTCGCCGATCAGCGGGCTGAACACGGTGGGGCTGCCGATCAGCGGCATGTTCGGCGCGCCCATGATGCGCAGGTTGATGGAATACAGCGCGATCATCACCAGGATGGAGGCCAGCAGCTGCAGGATGTTCAGCCGCACGTTCAGCCAGGCGGTGGTGAGCCCGGCGGCGGCGCCGGCCAGAGCTGCCACGCCGCAGGCCAGCCACGGGTCATGGCCGCCGGCGATCAGGGTGGCGGCTACCGCGCCGCCCAGCGGGAAGCTGCCGTCGGCAGTCAGGTCGGGAAAATCGAGGATGCGGAAGGAAATCAGCACGCCCAGCGCCACCAGCGCAAAGACCAGGCCGATTTCCAGCGCGCCCATCAGGGCGATCAGCGTCATGTTGTGGTTCTCTCCAACGGGAATGCAAACGCGCAGCTTGTGGCTGCGCGATGAAACAAGAGGTTGGCCGCAGGGTGTGCGGCCAACGTTTGCGGCATTACTTCACGGTTTCCTGTGCCGCTTTCAGCAGCGCCGGGCTCAGGGTCACGCCCTGCTTCTGCGCGGCGGCCGGGTTCAGCGACAGCGACAGTTTTTCGCCCAGTTGCGGCGCGATGGCGCCCGGCTTTTCACCTTTCAGGATACGTACCACCAGCTTGCCGGTCTGGCGGCCGATGTCGTAGTAGTTCTGCCCCAGCGCAGCGATGGCACCACGCTTCACCGAGTCGGTGTCGGCGGCCACCAGCGGCAGCTTGGCCTGCTGTGCCACGGCGACCAGCGATTCATAAGTGGACACCACGTTGTTGTCGGTGCTGGTGTAGATGGCGTCCACCTTGCCGATCAGGCTCTTGGCGGCGGGGGCCACGTCCACGGTGCGCGGTGCCGGGGCTTCCACCAGGCTCATGCCGCGCTTGGTCAGCTCGGCTTTCAGCTCCTTGGCTACTACCACCGAGTTCACTTCACCCGGGCTGTACACGATGCCCACGCGCTTGGCGCCCGGCTTCACCTTGCCGATCAGGTCGATCTGCGGCGCCAGTGCCAGCTTGTCGGACACGCCGGTGACATTGGTCTTGCTGGCGCTCCAGCCCGGCACCAGCTTGGCGGCTACCGGGTCGGTCACGGCGGTGAACACCACCGGAATGGAGCGGGTGGCGGCGACGGCGGCCTGGGCGCTGGGGGTGGCGATAGCCACGATCACGTCCGGCGCATCGCCGACGAATTTGCGGGCGATCTGCGCGGCGGTGGCCGGGTTGCCCTGGGCGCTCTGGAACTGGTACTTGAGCTGCTTGCCCGGCTCGAAGCCGGCGGCTTTCAGTTCATCCTCGATACCCTTGCGTGCGGCATCCAGCGCCGGATGGTCGACGATGGCGGTAACCGCCACCGATTTCTGCTCGGCGGCCAGGGCGAACGGGGACAGGCTGGCAGCGATGGCCAGGGCCAGCAGGGTGCGGCGCGAAATGGCGTGCATGGGGTATTCCTCTGGAATGTTGCGATGCGGTGTCGGGCAATGATATTGCAAAGCAGCAGCCGTTTCAGATTGTGCGCAGCAATAATATTTCACATATTGTATCCATTTGGTGCGATCTGCCCCATGTTTGCGCCTGAAAAGAAAAACCCGCCAGCGCAGGCGGCGCGGGCGGGTGGATGCTGGCGAATTATGTAGTGGCGGCGGTACAGCGCGCTGCCACATGTTGCGGTGCGGTGGTTCAGTCCAGGTATTCGTAGCCGGGTAGGGTGAAGAACTCGATGAAGTCTTCGCTGGTGATCAGCAGGTCGAACAGCTGCGCGCCATCCTCGAAGTGCCGGCTCCAGCGGCTGCCGTACTCGGCCTGCAGCCGGTTGATCTCGTCGGTGGCCAGGTCGCGCAGCAAGGTCAGACTGATGCGGCGGCCATCGTCCAGCACCCCCTTGGCGCTGTGCAGCCACTGCCACAGCTGGGCGCGGGCGATTTCGGCGGTGGCGGCGTCCTCCATCTGGTTATGGATCGGCACGCAGCCGTTGCCGCCGAGCCAGGCGCCCAGGTACTGCAGGCCGACGCTGATGTTGTTGCGCAGCCCGGCCTCGGTAATCGGTGTTTCCGGCTGGAAATTCAGCAGGTCGGCGGCGGTCACCACCACGTGTTCGCGCTGGCGTTGCAGCTGGTTGGGCGCATCGCCCAGCACGCTGCGGAACGCCTCCAGTGCCAGCGGCACCAGCGCCGGGTGCGCCACCCAGCTGCCATCGTAGCCGTCACGCGCCTCGCGCTCCTTGTCGGCGCGGATGCTCGCCAGCGCGCGCTCGTTGGCTGCAACATCGTGCTTGATCGGCGTCAGCGCCGACATGCCGCCAATGGCCGGCGCACCGCGGCGGTGGCAGGTCTTGAGCAGCAGCAGCGCGTAGGAGCGCATGAACGGCACCGTCATGCCGATCTGCTCGCGATCGGCGAGGCAGAAATGGCGTGCCTGGCGGAAGCTCTTGATGCAACTGAAGATGTAGTCCCAGCGCCCGGCATTGAGCCCGGCGCTGTGCTCGCGCAATTCGTACAGGATTTCATCCATCTCGAATGCGGCCAACAGGTGCTCGATCAGCACCGTGGCGCGGATGCTGCCCACCGGCAGCGCCAGTGCCTGCTGCGCCGCCAGGAAGATATCGTTCCACAGCCGTGCTTCCAGGTGATTTTCCAGCTTGGGCAGGTAGTAGTAGATGCCGCGGCCCTGTGCCTGCAGCAGCGCGGCGTTGTGGAAGAAGCTCAGCGCGAAATCGAACAGCGCGGCGGATACCGGCTGGCCGTCGATGCGCAGGTGTTTTTCCGGCAGCTGCCAGCCGCGCGGGCGCAGCAGCAGCGTGGCCGGGCTGTCGTTCAGGCGGTAGTGGCGGCCGTCCGCGCCGTGGTGGCTGATGCTGCCGCGCCAGGCATCGCACATGTTTTGGTGACCGTGGATGATGTTGTGCCAGTTGGGGCTCAGCGCATCCTCGAAATCGGCCATGAAGCAGCTGGCGCCGGAGTTCAGCGCATTGATCATCATCTTGCGCTCGGCCGGGCCGGTGATTTCCACGCGGCGGTCCCGCAGCTCGGCCGGCAGCGCGGCGATCTGCCAGTCGCTGTGGTGGATGGCGGCGGTCTCGGGGAGGAAGTCCGGCAGCTTGCCGGCGTCCAGCTCGGCCTGGCGTTGCTGACGCAGCGCCAGCAGCTCGCGGCGACGCGGCTCGAAGCGGCGGTGCAGCATGGCGATGAAGGCCAGCGCCTCGTAGCTGAGCAGTGCCTGGTGCGCGGCTTTCACCGGCGCGAGCAGTTCCACGCCCGGCGGCAGTTGCAGTGCCATTGTCTCTCCTTTGATTTGTCCGGCACGGTGCCTATTGCCCTGCAGTTTAGCGGCATGGCGGTGGCGGAAAAATAGGCGCAGACCGACAACATCTTTTACTTTTTTAGCGCCAATGCCGGCGAGGACGGTGCGCCAGTCGCGGAAAAACCGCAGCCGGCGGCCGTGGCGGCACATTTGCAGTGATCTGCCGCAAATTGGCATATCGCGGCGCGATGTATCGCCCCGGCCGCCGTGCGCTGGCATTTCCCCCCTGCAAACGCGGGCATTACAGTATGGATACAAAATACTGGTTACAGTTGGCGGCTTGAAGCGGGTGCTGCGATGCGGCATAGTCGCGCCCCTGCGCGTTGCGTCTGACCAGCGCAGCGCGATACATCACAACAAATGCCGGTAGCCGGCTCCACCAGAGCCGACGTTCGCCGGTGCAACGGGACACGACAATGAGTTTGTTACGCAAGAAGGATGTGCGCCAGATGTTGGCCGCATCGCAGGGCGCGGGTGTGCTGCGCAAGGAATTATCCGCCTTTGACCTCACCATGCTGGGCATCGGCGCCATCATCGGCACCGGCATTTTCGTGCTGACCGGCACCGGCGCCACCGTGGCCGGCCCCGGCCTGGTGCTGTCCTTCATCATCGGCGCCATCGCCTGCGGTTTTGCCGCGCTGTGCTATGCCGAATTTGCTTCCATGCTGCCGGTGTCCGGCTCTACCTATACCTATGCCTACGCCACGCTGGGCGAGATCATCGCCTGGATGATCGGCTGGGACCTGATGCTGGAATACCTGCTGGCGTCGTCCGCGGTGTCGGTGGGCTGGTCCGGCTACTTCCAGAGCCTGCTGTCGGGCTTTGGCCTCCACCTGCCGGATGCGCTGACCGCCGCCGCCGGCGCCCGTCCGGGGGTGGAAACCTTCTTCAACCTGCCGGCCTTCGTGATCGCCATGCTGGTCACCACGCTGCTGGCCTTCGGCATCAAGGAATCGAAGCGGGTGAACAACTTCGTGGTGCTGATCAAGGTGGCGGTGGTGCTGCTGTTCATCGCCATTGCGGTGTGGCACGTGAAGCCGGCCAACTGGAACCCGGCGCTGCCCTACGGCATGAGCGGGGTGTTCCAGGGCGCCGCCATCGTGTTCTTCAGCTTCCTCGGCTTCGACGCGGTGACCTGCGCGGCGGAAGAAGTGAAGAACCCGGAGAAGGATATTCCGCGCGGCGTGATCTGGTCGCTGGCGATCTGCTCGGTGCTGTACGTGATCGTGTCCGCCATCATGACCGGCATCGTGCCGTTCATGCAGTTCAAGGGCATCGACCACCCGGTATCGCTGGCGCTGCAGGTGGCCAAACTGGACTGGTTTGCCGGTTTCGTCGACCTGGGCGCCATCCTCGGCATGCTCACCGTGATCCTGGTGATGACCTACGGCCAGACCCGCATCCTGTTCGCCATGTCGCGCGACGGCCTGCTGCCCAAGGTGTTCTCCGAGGTGCATCCCAAGTACGGCACGCCGTACAAGGCCACCTGGCTGATCGGCAGCATCATCGCGCTGATCGCCGGCTTCGTGCCGCTGGGCACCCTGGCCGAGCTGGTGAACATCGGCACCCTGGCCGCCTTCACCCTGATCGCCGCCGCCATCATCGTGCTGCGCAAGCGCGAGCCGGATCTGCCGCGCAAATTCCACTGCCCGGGTGTGCCCTACGTGCCGGCACTGGCGATGCTGTTCTGCGTGTTCCTGATGGCGCAGCTGTCCAGCCTGACCTGGCTGTGCTTCGTGGTGTGGCTGGTGATCGGCCTGGTGGTGTACTTCGGCTACTCGCGCCAGCGTTCGCATCTGCACAAGGCGTGATGTGCGATGCGGCCAACCTTTGTACTGAAGGTTGGCCGCAAAAGGCATCTCCCGCTTGCGAGGCGTAATGCCGCTCACCTTATGAAGGTGGGCGGCATTTTCTTTGGTGGGTGTTGATGCTGGTGTCGAATCCGCTGCGCGGATGATGATTTTAGGTGCCGGTTCCGCCCGGCGAGCAGGCTAAGGGGGCCACCGCGGCCCCCTTAGCGATCCCCGGCTCCCCGGCTGCTGCTCGAAACCCCGTGCAAAACGGGATTGGGGCACATCGGTTCGGTTCTACTTCTGGTGTGTAGTTAGGCGGATCGTTGGCTGTGGCTTGCCCACGTACTACAGAAGGCGCGATGCTTGCGGCCAACGTTGGCCGCAAGCTGTAAAGACAAAACCCCCGTCTGGCGACGGGGGTTTTGCTTTTGACGCAGACGGCGGGGTCGAGGCGCCGTTTGATGTCGAAAGGCTTAGTGGAACTGCTCCTCTTCGGTGGAACCGGTCAGCGCGGTAACCGAGGACTTGCCGCCCTGGATCACGGTGGTGATGTCGTCGAAGTAGCCGGTGCCCACTTCCTGCTGGTGCGACACGAAGGTGTAGCCACGATCGCGGGCGGCGAATTCCGGCTCCTGCACCTTCTCCACGTAGGCGGACATGCCGCGAGCCACGTAGTCTTGTGCCAGATCGAACATGTTGTACCACATGTTGTGGATGCCAGCCAGGGTGATGAACTGGTACTTGTAGCCCATGGCGCCCAGCTCGCGCTGGAACTTGGCGATGGTGGCATCGTCCAGGTTCTTCTTCCAGTTGAAGGACGGCGAGCAGTTGTAGGCCAGCATTTTGCCCGGGTGCTTGGCATGTACCGCCTCGGCGAACTTGCGGGCGAATTCCAGATCCGGGGTACCGGTTTCGCACCATACGAGGTCGGCGTACTCGGCGTAGGCTACGGCGCGGCTGATGGCCTGCTCCAGACCTTTCTTGGTCTTGTAGAAGCCTTCGGCGGTGCGCTCGCCGGTCAGGAACGGACGGTCACGCTCGTCGCAGTCGCTGGTCAGCAGGTCGGCGGCTTCGGCGTCGGTACGGGCGATCACCAGGGTCGGCACGCCGTATACGTCGGCAGCCATACGGGCGGCGATCAGCTTCTGTACCGCTTCCTGGGTCGGCACCAGTACCTTGCCGCCCATGTGGCCGCATTTCTTCACCGAAGCCAGCTGGTCTTCGAAGTGCACGCCACCGGCGCCGGCGCGGATCATCGCCTTCATCAGTTCGTAGGCGTTCAGCACGCCGCCGAAACCGGCTTCGGCGTCGGCCACGATCGGTGCGTAGTAGTCGATGTAGCCGGCATCGCCCTGCTCAACACCCTTGGAGTGCTGGATTTCGTCAGCACGGGTGAAGGCGTTGTTGATGCGCTCAACCACTTTCGGTACCGAGTCCACCGGGTACAGCGACTGGTCCGGGTACATGGCGGCGTATTCGTTGTTGTCGGCGGCAACTTGCCAGCCGGACAGGTAGATGGCCTTGATACCGGCCTTTACCTGCTGCATGGCCTGGCCGCCGGTCAGGGCGCCCAGACAGTTGATGTAGGGCTCGGTGTTCACCAGGTTCCACAGCTTGTTGGCTGCATTGCGGGCCAGGGTGTGCTCTACCTGGACGGAGCCGCGCAGGCGCTCCACGTCGGCGGCGCTATAGCCACGCTTGATACCTTTCCAGCGCGGATTTTCGTCCCAGTCTTTTTGGATGGCGGCGATGCGTTGTTCACGAGTCGTCATGGTGATGAACCCTTCACTTGATAGTTGCGTTTTGCCGGTTGCCCGGCGCTCCCAGTTCTCTTGTTGCCTGCCGGTCTTGCCGGCGTTTTTGCGTTAGCACCAGCCTGTTTTGGTAGCTGGTTTCACTGCCGGAAACCGCCCCGGATAAGGGGGCTGGCGGGCCGTGCAGTAGCGCTGTTGTGAAATCATTTAATCACAGAAAAATCGCCTTGTGTGCAGTGCAGCACAAAAAAAATCCTTTGTTTTCAAAAGCTAACATGCAGGTGCAGAAATGAATATTTTCGACTGGCATTTTTTGTGCAATGCGAAAAAAAATGTAATTAAACGAGCATTTAGTTTGTAAACGGCAGGGCTTGAAAAGTCCGGCGATGGCCTTATATGGCGAAGGTGTTTATGACTTCACTCAAATGGAAGCGCCATGCAGGAAAACCAGAATCCCCAAGCAGAAGAAGTGCTTACACAAACTGATGCGGCGGCGGCAGACGCGGCGGCAGCAGTGGAGCTGACGCCGGAACAGCGCATTGCGGCGCTGGCAGCCGAAGTGGCGGAATGGAAAGACCAGTGCCTGCGCGCCAAGGCCGAAACCGAAAACATGCGCCGCCGTGCGGCGGAAGATGTGGTCAACGCACAGAAGTTTGCTATCCAGAAGTTCGCCTCCGAACTGCTGGCAGTGAAAGACAGCCTGGAAATGGCGGTTCTGGACCAGTCCGGCCAGTTCGAAAACCTCAAATTCGGCGTCGACCTGACGCTGAAGCAGCTGGTGGCCGCGTTCGAGAAAGGCCAGATCAGCGAGATCAACCCGGTGGGGGAGAAGCTGGATCCGCACAAACACCAGGCCATCAGCCAGGAAGAGTCCGATGCCGAGGCCGGCACCGTGCTGCGCGTGATGCAGAAGGGCTACCTGATCACCGACCGCATCCTGCGCCCGGCGATGGTGGTAGTGGCCAAGCCGAAAGCCTGAAAGCCACTCAAGGCCCTCTTGAAATTGTGGCGATAGCCAATATCTGACAACTCAACCGGCGGCTGCGGCCAACGTTCGCGGCGCCTGAATCCAGTTACAAGCATAGGAAGATTGAACATGGGCAAAATCATCGGTATTGACCTGGGCACCACCAACTCCTGCGTGGCAGTCGTAGAAGGCGGCAACCCGAAAGTAATCGAAAACGCCGAAGGCGCACGCACCACTCCGTCCATCATCGCCTACATGGAAGACGGCGAGATCCTGGTCGGCGCCCCGGCCAAGCGCCAGGCGGTAACCAACCCGAAGAACACCCTGTACGCGGTGAAGCGCCTGATCGGCCGCCGCTTCGAAGACAAGGAAGTGCAGAAAGACATCGACCTGATGCCTTTCCAGATCAAGAAAGCCTCTAACGGCGACGCCTGGGTGCAGGTGCGCGACAAGGAAATGGCACCGCCGCAGATTTCCGCCGAAGTGCTGCGCAAGATGAAGAAGGCCGCCGAAGACTACCTGGGCGAAGAAGTGACCGAAGCGGTAATCACCGTGCCGGCCTACTTCAACGACAGCCAGCGTCAGGCCACCAAGGACGCCGGCCGCATCGCCGGTCTGGACGTGAAGCGCATCATCAACGAACCGACCGCTGCCGCGCTGGCCTTCGGCCTGGCCAAGCAGGAAGGTGACCGCAAGATCGCGGTATACGACCTGGGCGGCGGCACCTTTGACGTGTCCATCATCGAAATCGCCGACGTAGACGGCGAGCACCAGTTCGAAGTGCTGTCCACCAACGGTGACACCTTCCTCGGCGGCGAAGACTTCGACCAGCGTGTGATCGACTACATCGTGACCGAGTTCAAGAAAGACCAGGGCGTCGATCTGAAGAACGACGTGATGGCATTGCAGCGTCTGAAGGAAGCCGCGGAAAAGGCCAAGATCGAGCTGTCGTCTGCTACCCAGACCGAAGTGAACCTGCCGTACATCACCATGGACGCCACCGGCCCGAAACACCTGGCGATGAAGATTACCCGCGCCAAGTTCGAAAGCCTGGTGGACGACCTGGTACAGCGCTCCATCGAGCCGTGCAAGGTAGCGCTGAAAGACGCCGGTGTATCGCTGGCCGATATCACCGACGTGATCCTGGTCGGCGGTCAGACCCGCATGCCGAAAGTACAGGAAGCGGTGAAGGCCTTCTTCGGCAAGGAACCGCGTCGTGACGTGAACCCGGACGAAGCCGTGGCCGTGGGTGCCGCGATCCAGGGTTCGGTGCTGTCCGGCGATCGCAAGGACGTGCTGCTGCTGGACGTGACCCCGCTGTCGCTGGGTATCGAAACCCTGGGCGGTGTGCTGACCAAGCTGATCCAGAAGAACACCACCATCCCGACCAAGGCCTCGCAGACCTTCTCCACCGCCGACGACAATCAGACCGCGGTAACCATCCACGTGCTGCAGGGCGAGCGCGAAAAGGCTGCCGCCAACAAGTCGCTGGGCCAGTTCAACCTGGGCGACATTCCGCCGGCACCGCGCGGCGTGCCGCAGATCGAGGTTGAGTTCAACATCGACGCCAACGGCATCCTGCACGTGTCCGCCAAGGACAAGGCCTCCGGCAAGCAGGCCAACATCACCATCCAGGCCTCCTCCGGTCTGTCCGAAGCGGAAATCCAGCAGATGGTGCGCGACGCCGAGCTGAACGCCGAAGAAGACAAGAAGCTGCACGAGCTGGTGCAGGCCCGCAACCAGGGTGAAGGCATGATCCACAGCGTGAAGAAATCGCTGGCCGAGTTCGGCGACAAGATCTCCGCCGACGAGAAAGCCGCGATCGAAACCGCGCTGCAGGAAGCCGAGGAAGTGATCAAGGGCGACGACAAGGAAGTGATCGACGCCAAGGTACAGGCGCTGATGACCGCGTCGCACAAGCTGGCCGAGCACATGTACGCCGACAAGGGCGGCGAAGCCGGTGCCGAAGCCCAGCCGGCCGACGACAAAAAAGACGACGGCAACGTCGTCGACGCCGAATTCGAAGAAGTGAAGAAGTAAGCTTCCTTGAGCGCGTCAAGGCACAGGCCCTACGGGGCGCTGTGCCTTTTCCTTGATAGGCGGCCAACCTTGCATGGTTGGCGCAGGCTGCTGACACAGTTCCTAGCCGGGGTTACCGGGCCCGGCCAAACCGCGCCGCTCCTGGCAAGTCCTGGCTTCGGCAGCCTTCCTGTTTGCATCGCAAAGCCCTGCCGCCTGGCGGCAGGGCTTTGTAAACAAGCTCGGCCAACCCTTACGGTTGGCGCAATGGTGAGACAGCATGGCGAAGAAGGATTTCTACGAGGCATTGGGCGTCAACCGCGATGCCTCGGACGACGACATCAAGAAGGCTTATCGCAAGCTGGCGATGAAGTACCACCCGGACCGCAACCCGGACAGCAAGGAAGCCGAGGACAAGTTCAAGGAGGTGAAGGAAGCCTACGAGATCCTGTCCGACAACCAGAAACGCGCCGCCTATGACCAGTACGGCCACGCCGGGGTAGACCCGCAGGCCGGCATGGGCGGTGGCGGCGCCGGCTTCGGCGGCTTCGATTTCGGCGACATCTTCAGCGACATCTTCGGCGGCGGCCAGCGTGGCGGCGGCGGCCGCTCCAATGTGTATCGCGGCTCAGACCTGCGCTACAACATGGAAATCTCGCTGGAAGACGCGGCGCGCGGCTGCGAGAAGCAGATCCGCATCCCGTCGCACGAGAACTGCGACGTGTGCCACGGCAGCGGCGCCAAGCCGGGCACCCAGCCCAAGACTTGCCGCACCTGCGGCGGCCACGGCCAGGTACGCATGAGCCAGGGTTTCTTCTCCATCCAGCAGAGCTGCCCGACCTGCCACGGCAGTGGCAAGGAAATCACCGACCCGTGCCACAAGTGCCACGGCGCCGGCCAGGTGAAGACCCACAAGACGCTGAACGTGAAGATTCCGGCCGGCGTGGACGAGGGCGACCGCATCCGCCTGGCGGGCGAGGGCGAACCGGGGCAGAACGGCGGCCCGGCCGGTGACCTGTTCGTGGTCACCCACATCAAGAAGCACAGCGTGTTCGAGCGTGATGGCCGCGACCTGCATTGCGAAATGCCGATCAGCTTCGCCACCGCGGCGCTGGGCGGCGAGGTGGAAATCCCGACGCTGGATGGCATGGTGAAGGTGAAGATCGCGGCGGAGACCCAGTCCGGCCGCGTCTACCGCGTGCGCGGCAAGGGCGTGAAGTCGGTGCGTGGCAGCGACTACGGCGATCTGATGTGCCACGTGGTGGTGGAAACTCCGGTGGCGCTGACCGAGCGGCAGAAAGAGCTGCTGCGCGAGTTCGAGGCCATCAGCCAGGGCGATGTCGCCACCCACAGCCCGCGCACCAAGTCGTTCATGGACAAACTGAAGGACTTCTTCGGCTAAGCCCTGTTTCTGACTGTTGTATTTTCATCGCGCCGTTCTGCATTGCAGACGGCGCGATTTGTATTTGTAACGCAATGTAATGCGCCATATTCCGAACATGCGGACGGATTATGGCTATTGTATCCGGCCACCTAGCTCTGCTTATCGGCATTCAGTATGGTTGCGGCTTCGCCGTGGGCGCCAAGACTCGCGCGAAGCCGGCTCCTTGACAGGGAGCCTCCCGTTTGGGACCGCACAACACTGATCGTAAGGAGTAAACATGCAGGAACTGGTTGATTTTCTGAATGGCTGGATCTGGAGCAAAGGGCTGATTTTCCTTTGTCTGGGTGTCGGCCTGTTCTTCTCGCTGCGCACCCGTTTTGCGCAGGTACGCCATTTTGGCGAAATGATCCGTCTGATGTTCGACGGCAAGTCCAGCGACAGCGGCGTGTCGTCGTTCCAGGCGCTGGCCATGACGCTGGCCGGTCGCGTGGGTACCGGCAACATCGCCGGTGTGGCCACTGCCATCACCTTTGGCGGTCCCGGTGCCGTGTTCTGGATGTGGATGGTTGCCTTCCTCGGTGCCAGTTCGGCCTACGTGGAATCCACCTTGGGCCAGATCTACAAGGAAAAGATCAACGGCGAATATCGCGGTGGTCCGGCCTTCTACATCGAGAAGGGGCTGGGCATGAAGCGCTATGCGCTGTTCTTTGCCATTGCCACCATCTTTGCCTGCGGTCTGTTGCTGCCGGGCACCCAGTCCAACTCCATTGCTGCCGGTCTGCAGAACGCGCTGGGCATTGACCCGAATGTCACTGCTGCCGTGCTGGCACTGGTGCTGGGCTTCATCATCTTTGGCGGCGTAAAGCGTATCGCTTCCTTTGCCGAGATCGTGGTGCCGTTCATGGCACTGGGTTACATCCTGGTCGCCTGCGTGGTGGTGGCGCTGAACATTCATGAGCTGCCGCACGTGCTGGCGCTGATCTTCAACAGCGCGTTCGGTTTTGACGCCGGTTTCGGCGCCATCCTTGGCATGGCGATCCAGTGGGGCGTGAAGCGTGGTGTGTACTCCAACGAAGCTGGCCAGGGTACCGGCCCGCATGCCTCGTCGGCTGCCGCCGTGTCGCACCCGGCCAAGCAGGGTCTGGTGCAGGCATTCTCGGTATATGTCGACACTCTGTTCGTGTGCTCGGCTACGGCCTTCATGCTGCTGATCACCGGCCAGTACAATGTCCAGGGGCCGGATGGCAAGGCGCTGTATAGCGGCATCGCCGGTGTGGCTGCCGGTCCGGGTTACACCCAGACGGCGATGGAAAACATCATGCCGGGCTTCGGTTCCATCTTCGTGGCGGTGGCGCTGTTCTTCTTCGCCTTCACCACCATCGTGGCCTATTACTACATCGCCGAAACCAACATTGCCTACCTCAATCGCAAGATCAATCGCCCATGGCTGACGCTGGTGCTGAAACTGGCGCTGATGGTGTCCACCGTGTACGGCACCGTGAAAACCGCCGATCTGGCCTGGGGCCTGGGCGATATCGGTGTGGGCCTGATGGCGTGGCTGAACATTACCGCCATCATCCTGCTGCAGAAGCCGGCCTTCATTGCGCTGCGCGACTACGAGGCACAGAAGGCACAGGGTCTGGACCCGGTATTCCATCCGGAAAAGCTCGGCATCAAGAATGCCGACTACTGGAGCGGTCACCAGTCGGAAGACAATCTGGAAGAGGAACGCAAACGCGGCGGCCAGCCGGTATACGACAAGGTGTGATAGCCTTGCCGCGATCCGCGTAAACACATTGACGCCGGGCTTTCCCGGCGTTTTTTCATTTCGGACTGATTTCATGGATTTGCTGCATTCCACCTGGTTCTGGGTGCTGATGATCATCGGCCCCATCGTCACCGTGGTCGGCACGCTGGCGCGGCTGGCGAAAAAACAGGGGCCGATCAAGCTGCCGCCGGGGGTGATTCCCGGCACCTACGCCACCGACAAGCAGGACGACGACGAAGACGACGACTGGCCATCGCAAAAACCCTAGTCGCTGCCGGCTTGCGGCCAACCTTGCGCCGCAACAAGAAAGCATGAACCAATGCTGGGCGCGGTGGTCTGGCTTTGCTATCGTGTTGCCGAAATTTCACTTCCCGCCGAAAGAGCCGTCCATGTTCACCAACCGCTACTTCCCCGCCACCCGCCTGCGCCGCATGCGCCGCGATGATTTCTCCCGCCGCCTGATGCGCGAGAACGTGCTGACCTGTAATGACCTGATCTACCCGGTGTTCGTGCTGGAAGGGCAGGGCCGCGAGCAGGAGGTGACATCGATGCCCGGCGTGGTGCGCCAGAGCCTGGACAAGCTGCTGTACACCGCGGAACAGGCGCTGCAGCTGGGCATTCCGATGCTGTCGATCTTCCCGGTGATCGAAACCGGCAAGGACAATTCCGGCGAGGAAGCCTACAACCCGGACGGCCTGGTGCCGACCGTGGTGCGCGCGCTGAAAACCCGCTTCCCAGAGCTGGGCATCATGACCGACCTGGCGCTGGACCCGTACACCGTGCACGGCCAGGACGGCATCCTCGATGCCAGCGGCTACGTGCTGAACGACGAAACCACCGAGGTGCTGGTGCAGCAGGGCCTGTGCCACGCCGCGGCCGGCGCCGACGTGCTCGGCCCGTCCGACATGATGGACGGCCGCATCGGCGCCATCCGCAGCGCGCTGGAAGACGAAGGCTTCATTCACACCAAGATCCTGGCCTACAGCGCCAAGTATGCGTCCGCCTTCTACGGCCCGTTCCGCGACGCGGTCGGCTCGGCGGCCAACCTCGGCAAGGCCGACAAGTACACCTACCAGATGGACCCGGCCAATCTGGACGAAGCACTGTACGAGGTGGCGATGGACCTGGAAGAAGGCGCCGACATGGTGATGATCAAGCCGGGCATGCCCTACCTGGACGTGATCCGCCGCGTGAAGGATCACTTCAAGGTGCCGACCTATGCCTACCAGGTGTCCGGCGAGTACGCGATGCTGAAGGCGGCGTTCCAGAACGGCTGGCTGGACGAAGAGAAATGCATGCTGGAAAGCCTGCTGGCGTTCAAGCGCGCCGGCGCCGACGGCATCCTCACCTACTTCGCCATGGATGCGGCGCGCCTGCTCAAGCGCTGAGCGCCGATCCGGTGACACATGCGGCCAACCCTGTAGCGGGGTTGGCCGCATGTTTTTTTGGGGCGCCGATTACGCACGGTTACCTGTGGCGGCGGCAAGGCGGCCGCCGCGGCCCGGCCTGTAACGCCGGGTAACGGTAGCGCACGGCGGCCAACATGCGGTAACAGCTGCCTTACATACCTTGGCCGGCTGGCGGCATAGCATGACGTCAAGGGCTAGTCGCATGGGTGACACCCGGAATGCAAGCGTTCTCAATCACTGGAGTGAACATCATGAAAAAACTGACCGCACTGACCGTTGCTGCCGTTCTGGGCCTGACTTCCATGGCCGGTTTTGCCGCCGATGCCGCCAAGCCGGCCGACGCTGCCGCCAAGCCGGCGGTGGTGCAGAAGGCCCCGGCCAAGAAAATGATGCACAAGAAAGTCATGCACAAGAAGCATGTCGCCAAGCATCACAAGGCCGGCATGAAAAAAGCGGCTTCCGCCGCCAAGTAAGCGCTAGTCGATGAACAGGCTGATGCTCACCGCGGTGGCCGCCCTGTGCGGGCTGTCTGCCGCCGGTGGTTTTGCCAGCGAGCCGGCGCCGGTCACTATCGTGGTGGCGACCAAGCTGTCGCGCCCGCTGGCAGCCAGGCCTGTGCATCACAAGCACCCGCACAGGCACATCGTGCATGCGCACAAGGTGCCCAGGCCGTCGCCGGCAATACCGGCCGCGCTGTAATGCCCACCCCCGCCATGCGGGGGTTTTGCTTTATCGGGGCCGCTGGTCTGCCATGCGGCCAGCGTTGGACTCAGCGCGGTGTCTTCGGGGCAAAGGTCTGGCAGTCGCGGCCGGTGGCTGCGCGCACCTCCTGCAACGGCAGGCGCTTGCTCTTGAAATCCATGGCGCGGCAGCCATAGGGAAAGCGTACATCGTGAGTGATGTAGTAATGGCGGCAGAAGCGGCAGTGCAGGCTGGTGGCGGGGGAGGGTTTCACGGTGTGGGAACAGGGCGCTGGCAAGCGCTGATTATGCCTGCCGGGCGCTGCTTATGGGAGGCGGCAGGGCGCCGGGGAGTATGCCGCCTTGCCGTGCCGGCATGAAAAAAGCTCCGCCAGGCGGAGCTTGTCTTGCTGCGAGCGGCGCTCAGAACGCCCAGCGCGCTTTCACCGATGCGCTCTGGTTGTTGAAACCTTTGCGGTGCTCGGAGTCGTAGCTCAGGCTGATTTCGGTGCCGCTCTTGGTGAGATGACTTACGCCCAGGTTGGCGCGCGCGATCCACGGATCCGGATCCAGGCCATAGGTGGTGAACGCGGCGCCTGCGGCACCGGCAAACGTGGCGGTGATGCTGTCGCGCTTGGCCAGGGTGTCGTAGCCCACGCCCAGCTTGGCGCTCAGCGTGGTGCTGTCGTTCAGCTTGCGATCGAGCCTGCCATCCAGCCCCAGCACGAACTGTTCGCTGGCGCGGCTATCCACGTTCAGGTTCAGCAGACCGGCACCGCTTTCCTGGTAGGCACTGTCCCGGATCCAGGTGTAGTCGGCGCGCAGGGCTGGGGTGAGGCTGGTCTTCTCGTTCAGTTGGTAGCTGCGGCTGAGGCCGGCGCCGACGTGCGTGGTATCGCTGCTGTACTTGGACGATGCCACGCTATTGGTGAAGGCGATGGTGCGCTCGCCGTGGTTGCGGTTCTGGCCAACGTCGGCCTGGAAGTCCAGGTCGAAGTCGCGCGGCAGCGCATAGCTGCCATAGCCCACCAGCTGGAATACGTCCACCTTGGCATTCTGTGGCGCGCTGCTGGAGTTGCTGTCCACATCGGCCCTGGCGTAGGCGAATGCGGCGCCCAGGCGCAGCTTGCTGCTGGCGGCGGCATCGGCACCCACGGCCAGGCCGCTGGTGCGGGACTTGAAGCCACTAACGCCGTTCTGGTCATGTTGCTTGGCCCAGGAGCCGAATGGTTTCACCCATACATATTTATCGCTGAAGTAGCCATCGCCGGCGGACATGCCCTGCTGGCGCCCCTGGATCACGCCGTTGATGCCGGACAGCGCATTGCCGGCTGCCTGCAGGCTACCACCGGTCAGCAGCGGCAGAGTCTGGCTGGCGGCGTCGGAGATTTGCTGGTCGCTGCTCAGCGAGCCAAACAGATCCTGCAGCTCGCTATTGCCATCAATAACCTGAGCTGCCGCATAAGCCGGGGCGTTATTACTGCTACTGGCAGAGCTGTAGACGCTCAGGCTGTTGCTAATACTGAAGTTGGTGATAACCAGCACCCCAGGGCCAAGCTCTCCGTCAAGTGTCCAGATTTGCCAGCCAAAGCTACTGCCCCCATTGATGTTGGAAAGGCTGACTGTCCCAGATGCGCCAGTGTTGAGCGAGGACAATATGGTTGCTGTGCCATTTAGTAAGTACTTGCCGGCATCGTATCCGGTAGCCGGATCTGTGCTGCTGTATGCCCAATGGAATGAAATATTGCATTTGCTGCAAGCAAGGGTGGTCGTGTAGTTGGTTGTGGCACCCGATTGGTTGTTGCTCGTACCAGTCAGGGTGATAGAGCTGGGGGCGCTTATGGTGTTAACACTGCCATTCCCGCCCAAATTATTTGTTAGGGTCCAGTTGCCGGGGGCATAGCTGCCGGAAAAATCGGCAAAGGCCAACGGGACATAGGCACAGCTAATGGCCATTGCCAGCATGGTCTTACGCATTTATTTACTCCCTTGCAGAGGTTTATAATAACTGGGTGCATTTAAAATAAAATCTTATTTATTCGGGTGGTATTTATTATGTTGATTCAATTGTTATGTCGACGGCAAGAAATATAATTTTTTGGTATTGCTTGGTGCATGGTGCAAACTTTGACTGCTTAGTTAAATCAATGACATAAAAATAAAAATTTTGCTGGAAATTGTATTTTTTAGGGGCGTAGCTGCTTCTTGAATGGCAATATTTATTTGGTGCGATAAGGTAGGGAGCGGGCAGAGATTTGGAGTCTGGGTACTGCGATGCAGCAACTATGCTGTAAGACCACGGTAACACCGGCGGTCGCAAAATCGCCGGCAACTGTATCTGAACGTGGCAAAAGCCGGGGTCTACAATGGTGACAGTATCGCCATGCCCGCTGCGATCCGGCGGGGGGCGTCATTCAAGGAAACCAGGATGAACCACACCTACCTTGCCCACCTGCAGGCTACGCTGGCGCAGATTCGCGCCGAAGGCTACGAGAAGCCGGAGCGGGTGATCGCCTCGCCGCAGCGGGCCGATATCGATCTGGCCGGCGGCCAGCATGTGCTGAATTTCTGTGCCAACAACTACCTGGGCCTGGCCGACGATGCGCGCCTGATCGCTGCCGCCAAACAGGGCATGGACGACTACGGCTACGGCTGCGCGTCGGTGCGCTTCATCTGCGGCACCCAGCAGGTGCACAAGGACCTGGAGGCGGCGATTTCGTCCTTCCTCGGTAGCGACGACACCATCCTGTACTCCAGCTGTTTCGACGCCAACGGTGGCGTGTTCGAAACCCTGCTCGGCGAAGAGGATGCGGTAATCTCCGACGCGCTCAACCACGCCTCCATCATCGACGGCGTGCGGCTGTGCAAGGCCAAGCGCTTCCGTTACCAGAACAACGACATGGCCGACCTGGAAGCGCAGCTGCAGGCGGCCGAGGCCGCCGGTGCGCGCTTCAAGCTGATCGTCACCGACGGCGTGTTTTCCATGGACGGCATCATCGCCGACCTGAAAGCCATCTGCGACCTGGCCGACCGCTACAGCGCGCTGGTGATGGTGGACGATTCGCATGCGGTGGGCTTCATCGGCGAGACCGGCGCCGGCACGCCGGAGTTGTGCGGTGTCGGCGATCGCGTCGACATCTACACCGGCACGCTGGGCAAGGCGCTGGGCGGCGCTTCCGGCGGCTACGTGGCCGCGCGCCAGCCGATTGTCGACCTGCTGCGCCAGCGTTCGCGCCCCTATCTGTTCTCCAATACCCTGGCGCCGGCCATTGCCGCCGCCAGCCTGAAGGTGCTGGAGATCCTGCGCAGCGCCGAGGGCGCCGCGCTGCGTGCCAACCTGAAGCGCAATGCCGAGGCTTTCCGCCACGGCATGAGCGCCGCCGGTTTCACCCTGGTGCCGGGCCAGCACCCCATCGTGCCGGTGATGCTGGGCGATGCGCGCCTGGCCGGCGAAATGGCGGCGGCGCTGCTGGCCGAGGGCGTGTACGTGATCGGCTTCTCCTACCCGGTGGTGCCCAAGGGCAAGGCGCGCATCCGCACGCAGATGTCCGCCGGCCACACGCTGGAGCAGGTGGAACGCACCGTGGCCGCCTTCATCAAGGTTGGCCGCGAGCTGGGCGTGATCTAACCGCACTGATTTCTTGCTGCGGCAACAGCGGCGTGCACGGAAAGTGGGCGCCGGCTGCGATGGCGCCGGCGGGCAGACGTATACTCGGCGCTTGGTCGCCGGCCGGGCGCCCGCATGGCGGGCCGGCCCGGAGCACGTTCCGCCGTGGGTTGCCGTGGTAAACAAAGGGAAAACCATGAAAGCACTTGCCAAACTGCAGGCCGCTCCCGGCCTGTCCATGACCGATGTGGCGATGCCGGAAGTCGGCCACAACGATCTGCTGATCAAGATCCGCAAGACCGCCATCTGCGGTACCGACATCCATATCTGGAACTGGGACGACTGGGCGCAGAAGACCATCCCGGTGCCGATGCATGTCGGCCACGAGTACGTCGGCGTGGTGGCCGGCATGGGCTCGGAAGTGCAGGGCTTCACGATCGGCCAGCGCGTGTCCGGCGAAGGCCACATCACCTGCGGCCACTGCCGCAACTGCCGTGCCGGCCGCCGCCACCTGTGCCGCAACACCACCGGCGTGGGCGTCAACCGCGAAGGCTCGTTCGCCGAATACCTGGTGATTCCGGCCTTCAACGCCTTCCCGATTCCGGACGACATCTCCGACGATCTGGCGTCCATCTTCGACCCGTTCGGCAATGCGGTGCACACCGCGCTGTCGTTCAACCTGGTGGGCGAGGACGTGCTGATCACCGGCGCCGGCCCGATCGGCATCATGGCGGTGGCGATTGCCAAGCATGTCGGCGCGCGCCACGTGGTGATCACCGACGTCAACGACTACCGGCTGGAGCTGGCGCAGAAAATGGGCGCCACCCGCGCGGTGAACGTGGCCAAGCAGGATCTGAAGGCGGTGATGCAGGAGCTGCACATGACCGAGGGCTTCGACGTGGGGCTGGAAATGTCCGGCAACCCGCAGGCCTTCCGCCAGATGCTGGAAGTGATGAACCACGGCGGCAAGCTGGCGCTGCTGGGCATCCCGCCGGCCAACACCGCCATCGACTGGAACCAGGTGATCTTCAAGGGGCTGGAAATCAAGGGCATCTACGGCCGCGAGATGTTCGAGACCTGGTACAAGATGGTGGCGCTGATCCAGTCCGGGCTGGATATCAACCCGATCATCACCCACCACTTCAAGGTCGACGATTTCGAGGCCGGCTTCGCCGCCATGCTGTCCGGCCAGAGCGGCAAGGTGATCCTCGACTGGCAGTAAGCGCTGTTGCGGCCAACGTTGGCCGCAAATAACAAAAGCCCGCACACGCGGGCTTTTCTGTTTGCTGCCGGCTTACAGGCCGGGGAAGTCCAGCGGCAGGTCCGGGCTGAACACCGCGCTGCTGTTGAAGCTGCTGTGCAGGCCATCGCCCACCACACAGTTGCGACCGCTGCGCTTGGCGTGATACAGCCGCTGGTCGGCTTTCTGCAGCAGCAGCGCCGACTGTTGCTGCGGCAGCGGGCGGGAGCCGGCCACGCCGACGCTGAGGGTGACGAAATCGGAGACATCGGAACCGGGATGCGGGATGGCCAGGCGCTCGATATTGCGGCGCAGAGTGTCCATCAGCAGCCAGGCGCCATCGGCCGGGGTGGCCGGCAGCAGCACCACAAACTCCTCGCCGCCGTAGCGGGCGGCGAAGTCGGTGCTGCGCAGCAGGCTGGCGGAAATGGTGCGCGCCACCTGGCGCAGTACCCAGTCGCCGCGGGCATGGCCGCACAGGTCGTTGTACTGTTTGAAGCAGTCGACATCGATGACGGCAACCGACAGGTCGCTGCCGCTGCGCACGGCGTGGTCCCACTCGGTGACGAAGACTTTGTCCAGCTGGCGGCGGTTGGGCAGCTCGGTCAGGCCGTCGATATTGGCCAGCGCTTCCAGCATGCGGCGCTGGCGTTCCAGCTTCAGGTGGGTGGCGACCCGCGCCTTGACGATGATGGGGTTGAGCGGCTTGGTGATGTAGTCGACGGCGCCGAACTCCAGGCCACGCGCCTCGTCTTCGGCGCTGCTGAGCGCGGTGACGAAGATCACCGGGATATGCTTGGTGCGCGGGTCGGCCTGCAGCCGCTGCAGCACGGCGTAGCCGTCCATGCCCGGCAGGATCACGTCCAGCAGCACCAGGTCGGGCTGCTGCTCCAGGGCCAGCTGCAAGGCGTCGGCGCCGTTGTCGGCGGTCAGCACGCGATAATCCGGCTGCAGCAGTCCTTGCAGCAGGTGCAGATTGATCTCGGCGTCATCGACGACAAGGATGGTCTGGGTCGGATTCATCGGTGGCCAACTTCTACCAGAAGCGCAGCACTTTAGCACGCTGCGCCGGCCGGTGGTAACGCCATGCCTTGGGCATGGCAAGAAGTTCTGCCGGCTGTGTCTTAAATGTCAGCACAGCGGCGGGGCGCCGCCATGCGCAGGCGGCCAACTGCAAACGGTTTTCCCGGTCTGGCGTAAACGGTTAGAATCGGTCTTTGTTTCTCAATCCATTCCGTTTGCCCCATGCTCACTTTTCAGGAAATCATCCTTACCCTGCAGCACTACTGGAACCGTCAGGGCTGCGCCTTGCTCCAGCCGTACGATACCGAAGTGGGCGCAGGCACCTCGCATACCGCAACCTTCCTGCGCGCGCTCGGCCCGGAGCCGTGGCACGCCGCCTATGTGCAGCCCAGCCGCCGCCCGAAAGACGGCCGCTACGGCGAGAACCCCAACCGCCTGTTCCAGCATCACCAGTTCCAGGTGGTGCTGAAGCCGTCGCCGCCGAACATCCAGGAACTGTACCTGGGCTCGCTGCAGGAGCTGGGCATCGACCCGCGCGTGCACGATATCCGCTTCGTGGAAGACGACTGGGAAAACCCGACGCTGGGTGCCTGGGGCCTGGGCTGGGAAGTGTGGCTCAACGGCATGGAAGTGACGCAGTTCACCTACTTCCAGCAGGTGGGCGGTCTGGATTGCAAGCCGGTGCTGGGCGAGATCACCTACGGTCTGGAACGCCTGGCGATGTACCTGCAGGACATCGAGAACGTGTACGACCTGGTGTGGACCTACCTGCCGGACGGCACGGCGGTGACCTACCGCGACGTGTTCTTCCAGAACGAGTACGAGCAGTCCAAGTACGCGTTCGAGGAAAGCAATGTCGAGCTGCTGTTCAAGCAGTTCGAGCAGTTCGAAGGCGAAGCCAAGCGCATGCTGGAAGCCGGCCTGCCGCTGCCGTGCTACGAGCTGATCCTCAAGGCCGGCCACACCTTCAACCTGCTGGATGCCCACGGCGCCATCTCGGTCACCGAGCGCGCCGCCTACATCGGCCGCATCCGCAACCTGGCGCGCGGCGTGGCGCAGGCGTACTACAACGCCCGCGAAGCGCTGGGCTTCCCGATGTGCAAGAAAGCCTGATTGCATGAAGACGTGGGCAACCATCTTCGTCATTCTGCTGACGCTGGCGGCGCTGACCTGGTATCTACAGCATCAGGTGCAGCCACCGGCGCAGCAAGGCAAGTTCGAGGTCTACCAGTCCAGCGAGGCGCTGGAGCTGTCGCTGGAACTGGACGCCATTGCCAATGTGAACGAAGGGCTTGTCCGTTTCGTCAACCAGGAGCGTTTTGCCGACAAGAAACAGGAAACCGCGCTGGGTATCAGCTACCAGGTGCGCCGCCTCGAAGGCCGCGCCGACTGCCAGAACCGGCAGTATGCCTTTGTGAACACCTCCTTCTGGACGGCCAAGGGCAAGCATGTCTACACCCAGATGTTTCCGCTGCAGCGTTTCAACTGGACCTTCGTTCCGGTGGAAACCGGCTCCATCGCCGACACCATGCTGCAGATTGTCTGCCGCCTGGCGCCCGACGCTCCTCGCCTGAAAATTGAATGATCATGACCCAAACCGCGACCCTGCTGATTGAACTGCTGACCGAAGAACTGCCGCCCAAGGCACTGGAAAAACTGGCAGCCAGCTTTGCCGATACCATTAGCGACGAACTGAAAAAACTGCAGTTCGTGGCCGCCGACGTTGCGGCCAACGTTTACGCCAGCCCGCGCCGCCTGGCGGTGCAGATCCCGGCCGTGGCCGGCATCCAGCCGGACCAGCACATCGTGCGCCGCGGCCCGGCGGTGGCCGCCGGCATGAAGGACGGCCAGCCGTCGCCGGCACTGGCCGGCTTCGCCCGTTCCTGCGGCGTGGAGGTGAGCCAGCTCACCACCGCCCACGATGGCAAGCAGGAGGTATTTGCCTACGAATCCACCAAGGCCGGCGAGAGCCTGGCCGCGGTGCTGTCCGGCATCGTCGCCACCGCGCTGAAAAAGCTGCCGGCGCCCAAGCTGATGCGTTGGGGCGATCTGGACGTGCAGTTCGTGCGTCCGGTGCACGGCCTGGTAATGCTGCATGGCGACGCGCTGATCGACGGCGAGGTGCTGGGTCTCAACAGCCGCAACCTCACCCGCGGCCACCGCTTCCTGTCCAGCGATGACGTGGTTATCGCCAACGCCGATGGCTACGCCCGCACCCTGGCGGAACAGGGCAAGGTGATTGCCAGCTTCAGCGCCCGCCGCGAGCTGATCGGCCACAAGCTGGCCGAGGCCGCCGCCCGCCTGGGCGCCACCATCGCCGCGCCGGAGGCGCTGTTCGATGAAGTGACCGCGCTGGTGGAATGGCCGGTGGTGCTGGAGGCCGGCTTCGAGGCCGAATTCCTCGACGTGCCGCAGGAATGCCTGATCCTGACCATGCAGCAGAACCAGAAATACTTCCCGCTGCTGGACGCCGAGGGCAAGCTGATCAACCGCTTCCTGCTGGTGTCCAACCTGGAAACCGCCGACCCGCGCTACATCATCGGCGGCAACGAGCGCGTGCTGCGCGCACGGCTGTCCGATGCCAAGTTCTTCTACGAGCAGGATCAGAAGCAGCGCCTGGACAGCCGCCTGCCGCGCCTCGAGCACGTGGTGTACCACAACAAGATCGGCAACCAGCTGGAACGCATCACCCGCCTGTCCAGCATTGCCGCCGCCATCGCCGGCAAACTGGGCGCCGACAGCTCGCTGGCCGGCCGCGCCGCCTATCTCGCCAAGGCCGATCTGGTCACCGACATGGTGGGCGAGTTCCCGGAACTGCAGGGCATCATGGGCCGCTACTACGCGCGCCTGGATGGCGAGGACGAGGTGGTGGCCGACGCCATCGAAGGCCACTACCACCCGCGCTTTGCCGGTGACAGCCTGCCGCAGGGCGCCATCGCCACCGCCGTGGCGCTGGCCGACAAGCTGGAAACCATCGTCGGTATCTGGGGCATCGGCCTGATTCCGACCGGCGACAAGGATCCGTTCGCGCTGCGCCGCGCCGCACTGGGCGTGCTGCGCATGGTGCTGGAAGCGCCGCTGGACCTGAAAGCACTGCTGAGCGCCACCGCCGCCGCCTTCCCGGCCGGCCTGCTGTCCGCCACGGTGGTGGACGAGGTGCATGCCTTCTGCCTGGAGCGGCTGAAGAACTACCTGGCCGCCGACTACAAGTCCGACGAGATCGACGCCGTGCTGGCACAGGCGCCGAGCGTGCTGAACGAGGTGCCGGCGGTGCTGGCCGCGGTGGCGCAGTTCAAGGCGCTGCCGGAGGCGGCAACGTTGGCCGCGGCCAACAAGCGGGTGAAAAACATCCTGAAGAAGGCCGACGGCGACATCGCCGCCGTCAACCCGGCGCTGTTCGCCGAGGATGCCGAGCGCGCGCTGTTCGACGCGGTGCAGGCACTGGCACCGGCAGTAGACGCCAAGTTCGCCGCCCACGACTTCGCCGGCGCACTGACCCAGCTGGCTTCGCTGCGTGCGCCGGTGGATGCCTTCTTCGACGGCGTGATGGTGATGGCCGACGACCTGGCAGTGCGCGGCAACCGCATCGCGCTGCTGGCGAGCCTGGCTGCACTGTTCAACCGCGTGGCGGATATTTCGCTGCTGGCGGAGTAAGCTGCCGCAGCGGGCGCGGCCAGGCAGCGCAGGCTGTCGCGGCCGTGCGCCGCCCGGCGCAGGCCGGCTGAATGACCCGCTTATCGCCTGCCGTGCAGGCCAAAGGGAAGCATGAAACTCGTCATCCTCGACCGTGACGGCGTGATCAACGAAGATCGCGACGACTTCGTCAAGAACACCATGGAATGGCAGCCGCTGCCGCGCAGCTGCGACGCCATCGCCAACCTCACCCAGGCCGGCTGGCATGTGGTGGTGGCCACCAACCAGTCCGGCATCGGCCGCGGCCTGTTCGACATGCACGCGCTCAACAGCATGCACGAGAAGATGCACCGGCTGGTGAACATGGCCGGCGGCCGCATCGATGCGGTGGTGTTCTGCCCGCACCTGGCCGACGACAACTGCCGTTGCCGCAAGCCGGAGCCGGGCATGGTGGAAGAGATCATGCAGCGCTTCAACGTGCGCGGCGAAGGCCTGCCGCTGATCGGCGACAGCCTGCGCGACCTGCAGGCGGTGGCCGCGGTCGGCGGGCAACCCATCCTGGTGCGCAGCGGCAAGGGTCTGCGCACGCTGGAAAAAGGCGGCCTGCCGGACGGCACGCTGGTGTTCGACGACCTGTTCGATGCCGCCGACTACCTGATCAATCTCGAAGACTGATACGCATGCTGCTCGTCCGTAACCTGCTGTACTGGCTGCTGGTCGCCGTGTCCACGCCGATCTTTTTCATCCTGCTGCTGCTTGCGGCGCCGCTGCCGCGCCGCAAGCGCCACGTGTTCGGCGAAAGCTGGGCGCAGCTGCTCACCTGGGCGCTGTGGCATATCGTCGGCCTGCGCTACCGCGTGATCGGCGCGGAAAACATCATCGCCGAGCCGGCCATCATCTGCGCCAAGCACCAGTCCGGCTGGGAGACGCTGGCGCTGCAGAAGATCTTCCCGTCGCAGATCTTCGTCGCCAAGCAGGAGCTGCTGTGGATTCCGTTCTTCGGCTGGGGCCTGGGGCTGATGAATCCGATCACCATCAACCGCTCCGACCGCAGCCGCGCCAACAACCGCATGCTGGCGCAGGGCTTGAACCGCAAGCAGCACGGCTTCTGGATCAGCGTGTTCCCAGAAGGCACCCGCGTGCGCCCGGGCTTGCGCGGCAAGTACAAGCTGGGGGCGGCGCGCATGTCGCGGCAGCTGGACATGCCGCTGGTGCCGGTGGCGCACAATGCCGGCGAATTCTGGCCGCGCAACGCCTTCCTCAAGCATCCGGGCGAGATCACCGTGGTGATCGGCCCGGCCATCCGGCCGCAGGACTACGCCGGCCCCGAAGCCATGACCCGCGCCGCCGAGGACTGGATCGAAGCGCAGCAGCGCGAGATCGGCGGCGTCGGCCCGTTTGCCCATCCCGATGAACGCAAGGCCCGGCGCGCTCACACTCACGCTGCCTGACGGCGCGGTGGCGGTACGCCTGACGCGGCGCCAGCGCCAGAGCGTCGGCATCCGCGTGCAGCACGGCGAGGTGGAGGTGATCGCGCCGCCTGGCGTGTCGCTGGCCTATCTGCAGGAAGTGCTGGCGCAAAAGCGCGACTGGATCGCCGGCCATCTTGCGCGCCACCGTGAAGCCTCGCAGCAGCAGGCGGCCAGCCCGGACCTGGTGCTGTATGCCGGCGAAAACCTGCAACTGCATTGCCACGCCGCGCAGCGCATCAGCGCGCGGGTGGAGGGCGGTGCGCTGCACCTGGCCGGCCCGCAGCTGGAATTGCCGGCGCGGCGCCAGGCGGCGTTGCTGGCCTGGCTGCAGCGCGAAGCCAAAAAACGTTTTGCCGAGCGGTTGCAGCTGTGGCTGCCACGCGCGGCGCGGCCCTTGTCCGGCTGGGCGCTGTCCAGCGCACGCAGCCGCTGGGGCAGCTGCTCCGGCCGCGGGGTGATCCGCCTCAACTGGCGGCTGGTGCAGGCGCCGCCTGCGATACTCGACTACGTGATCGCGCACGAGCTGGCGCACCTCTTGCACATGAACCATTCCAAGGTGTTCTGGGCCGAGGTGGAGCGGCTGTACCCCGGCTGGCAGGGGGCGCGGCAGTGGCTGAAGCAGCACGGCGAGCTGCTGTTCCGCCACGGCTGAACAAACTGTTCCGCCGCGGCGACTTGCCTGTCGCCGATCCGGCCCCATCTGCCTGCTCTGACTGCACCGCCGCCACCTGCGGCCAACCTTTTCGCGGAGAACCCCATGCGCCTGCTGCATACCATGATCCGTGTCGGCAACCTCGAGCGTTCGCTGGCGTTTTACACCGAAGTGCTGGGCATGCAGCTGCTGCGCCAGCACGACTACCCGGACGGCCGCTTCACGCTGGCCTTTGTCGGCTACGGCGACGAAGCCAGCAACAGCGTGATCGAGCTGACCCACAACTGGGACACCGCCAGCTACGAGCTGGGCAACGCCTTCGGCCACCTGGCGGTGGAAGTGGACGACGCCTACGCCGCCTGTGACGCGGTGCGCGCCAAGGGCGGCAAGGTGGTGCGCGAGGCCGGGCCGATGAAGCACGGCAGCACGGTGATCGCCTTTGTCGAGGACCCGGACGGCTACAAGATCGAGTTCATCCAGAAGGGCAGCCGCTAAGCGCTGCCGTGCTGCGGCCAAGGTTGGCCGCAAGCCCGCACACCCCGGCAACGCCGGGGTTTTGTTTTGGTGAAAAATATTTTGCCGGTGGGAGGGGAATTTTCGGCGCGCGCCAGCCTCGGATAAGTTTTGCCCGCCGGCCGGCACGGCATGCCATCATCAACATGGCATGACCGGCGCGGCCGGCTGCCGTGACCACAAGGAGAATCCATGCACCGACTGCTAAGCTGCCTGGCGCTGCTGGCCATGCCGGCACTGGCGCAGGCCGCCACGCTGGACGGCGCCAGCCTCAGCCTCGGCTGGGGGCTGCCGTTTGCCGGCATCCTGCTGTCCATCGCGCTGTTCCCGATGTTTGCACCGGGCTTCTGGCACCACCATTTCGGCAAGATCACCGCGCTGTGGACCGCGCTGTTCCTGCTGCCGTTCAGCTTCAGCTTCGGTGCCGGAGCCTCCGCCGCGCTGCTAGTGCATGCGCTGCTGGCCGAGTTCATTCCCTTCGTGGTGCTGCTGCTGGCGCTGTACACCGTGTCCGGCGGCATCCTGGTGTGGGGCCATCTGCGCGCCTCGCCGGCGCTGAACACCGGCCTGCTGGCGCTGGGCACGCTGCTGGCGTCCATCATGGGCACCACCGGTGCCGCCATGCTGCTGATCCGCCCGCTGCTGAAGGCCAACGAGCAGCGCCGCCACAAGGTGCACGTGGTGGTGTTCTTCATCTTCCTGGTGGCCAATATCGGAGGCGGGCTGACGCCGCTGGGCGACCCGCCGCTGTTCCTCGGCTTCCTGAAGGGCGTGGATTTTTTCTGGACGCTCAAGGCGATGGCGCTGCCGGTGCTGCTGCTGGTGAGCGTGCTGCTGGCGCTGTTCTACGCGCTGGACCGCTACTACTTCCGCCAGGAGGGCGTGCCGCCGCCGGCGCGCGCCGATGCCGGCATCAAGCTGTACGGGCTGCGCAATGTGCCGCTGCTGCTGGCGGTGATAGTCGCGGTGCTGCTGTCCGGCTTCTGGCAGCCGGGCATCAGTTTCGACATCCTGGGCACGCCGCTGGCGCTGCAGAACCTGCTGCGCGACGCGCTGCTGCTGCTGATCGCCGCCGTGTCGCTGAAGATCACCCCGCGCCAGGTGCGCGCCGGCAACGATTTCAACTGGGCGCCGATGCTGGAAGTGGCCAAGCTGTTCGCCGGCATCTTCATCACCATCGCGCCGGTGATCGCCATCCTGCAGGTCGGCACGGCCGGGCAGCTGGCGCCGCTGGTGCAACTGGTGACCGGCAGCGACGGCGCGCCGGTCAACGGCAGCTACTTCTGGCTGACCGGCATCCTGTCGGCCTTCCTCGACAACGCGCCCACCTACCTGGTGTTCTTCAACCTGGCCTCCGGCGACGCGGCGCAGCTGATGGGGCCGCAGGCACAGACGCTGCTGGCCATTTCCATGGGCGCGGTGTTCATGGGCGCGCTGAGCTATATCGGCAACGCCCCCAACTTCATGGTGAAGGCGATTGCCGAACAGCGCGGCATCGCCATGCCCGGCTTCTTCGGCTACCTGCTGTGGTCGGCGCTTATCCTGCTGCCGCTGTTCCTGCTGCTGGGCTGGCTGTTCTTCTGAGGCAAGGTTGGCCGCATGCGGCCAACCTTGCTGCTTTGCGGTATGCTTGCCGCTTTCCCGATTTTTGCGCTCCACCATCATGCATATCCACATTCTCGGCATCTGCGGCACCTTCATGGGCGGCATCGCCGCCATCGCCAAGGCGGCGGGTCACAAGGTGACCGGCTGCGACGCCAACGTCTACCCGCCGATGAGCACCCAGCTGGAAGCCATGGGCATCGAGCTGCTGCAGGGCTTCGGCGCCGAACAGGCGGACATCGGCGCCGACGTGTTCGTGATCGGCAACGTGGTGACCCGCGGCAAGCCGCTGATGGAAGAGATCATGAACCGCGGCCTGGCGTATATTTCCGGCCCGCAGTGGCTGGCCGAGAACGTGCTGCACGACAAATGGGTGCTGGCGGTGGCCGGTACCCACGGCAAGACCACCACCAGCTCGATGCTGGCGTGGATCCTGCAGGATGCCGGCCTGGAGCCGGGCTTCCTGATCGGCGGCATCCCCGAGAACTTCGGCATCTCCGCACGGCTGCCGGGCGCGCCGCGCCAGGATGCGGCGAGCGTGAGCCCGTTCTTCGTGATCGAGGCCGACGAGTACGACACCGCCTTCTTCGACAAGCGCAGCAAGTTCGTGCACTACCACCCGCGCACCGCGGTGCTGAACAACCTGGAATTCGACCACGCCGACATCTTTGCCGATCTGGCGGCGATCGAGACCCAGTTCCACCACCTGGTGCGCACCGTGCCGGGTAACGGCCTGATCGTCAGCAACGGCCGCGAGCCCAGCCTGGACCGCGTGCTGGAGCGCGGCTGCTGGAGCCCGCTGGAGCGCTTCGGCACTGCCGAGGGCTGGCAGGCTGGCGCGGCGGATGCCGACGGCAGTTTCGACGTGCTGCTGCACGGCGAGACGCTGGGCCGCGTGCAGTGGGAGGTGCCGGGCGAGCACAACCGGCTGAACGCGGTGGCGGCGATTGCCGCCGCGCGCCATGTCGGCGTGACGCCGCAGCTGGCCATCGAGGCGCTGTCGCGCTTCAAGAGCGTGAAGCGGCGCATGGAAGTGAAGGGCAGCGTGCGCGGCGTCACCGTGTACGACGACTTCGCCCACCATCCCACCGCCATCACCACCACCATCGCCGGCCTGCGCCACAAGGTTGGCCGCAAGCAGCGCATCCTGGCGGTGCTGGAGCCGCGCTCCAACACCATGAAGCTGGGCACCATGAAGGCGGCGCTGCCGGCCTCGCTGGCCGACGGCGACGTGGTGTTCTGTTATGGTGCGGCCAACCTGGGCTGGAGCGTGGCCGAGGCGCTGGCGCCGCTGGGCGCCAAGGCGCAGTGCTTCGACGATATCGACGCGCTGGTGGCCGCCATCGTGGCCGAGGCGCGCGACGGCGACCAGGTGCTGGTGATGAGCAACGGCGGCTTCGGCGGCATCCACGGCAAGCTGCTGAGCGCGCTGGCGCAGTAAGCCGCCGGCAGGCATCGCCAACAGCAAGGCCCGGCAACGCCGGGCCTTGTGCTTTTGCGCGTCGGGCGGCTAGATATTGGCGCCGCGCGCGCTCTCCACCCGGTTGCGGCCGCTGCGCTTGGCGCGGTACATGGCGTGGTCGGCTTCCTTCAGCAGGTTGGACAGCAGGTCGCCGCACAGCTGGCGCTCGGCCACGCCGGCGGAGAAGGTCACCAGCAGCAGGTGCTCGTCCACCTGCTGCGGCTGCGCCGCCAGGCTGTCGCGCAGCTGGTCCAGCAGCGCGTGCGCCTCCAGCAGGCTGAAGCCGGGCAGGGCGATGGCAAACTCCTCGCCGCCCAGGCGGCCGAACAGCGCCACGTCCGGCAGCAGCGCGGCGATGGTGGTGGCGCTCTGGCGCAGCACGCTGTCGCCCACCGCGTGGCCGTAGTGGTCGTTGATGGACTTGAAGCGGTCCACGTCCAGCACCGCCACCGCGAACGGCTGCTGTTCGCGCCGCGCCTGCTCCAGCGCCTTGCCGGCGTTGCTGAGGAAGTGGCGGCGGTTGGCGATGCCGGTCAGGTCGTCGCGGGTGGCGCGCTGGTACAGCTCGTGCTGGGTGGACTGCAGCTGCGCCAGCGTGCGCTCGGTGGTCTGCTTTTCCTGCTCCAGCCGCTGCGCGTGCAGCAGCCGTTCGGTGATGTCGACGAAGCTCAGCACGATGGCGCGCCGCTCGCGGAACAGCAGCGGCCGCATCGACAGCACCGCCCACAGCCGCTCGCCGCTGCGCGTCACCAGCTCCACCTCGCGCTCGCTCACCAGTTGCTGCTCTTTCAGCTGTGCCTGCAGCTGGGTGTACTGCGCGGCGTCGGCGAACAGCTGCTCCGGCAGCTGGCGGAACAGCGCCTGGCGGTTGAAGCCCAGCATGCGCAGCGCCGCCTCGTTGGCAGTGAGCAGGGTCTGCTGCTCGGCGTCCAGCATCAGCACGCCCACCTGCACGGTGTCGATCAGCGTCTGCTGGTCGCGCTGTTCGTCCACCAGCACCTGCAGCCGCTCGCGCAGGCTGTTGTTGGTCAGCGTCAGCAGGTGGGTGGCCTGGGTCACTTCGCGGCTGTGGCGCACCGCGTAACCGAGCTTGCGGTTGACGCGCACGATCAGCAGCATCAGCAGCAGGCTGAGCAGCGCGCCGCCGCCGACCAGGAACAGCGAAAACAGCATGAACGGGCGCAGTTCTTCGCGCGGGTTGAACTGCACCGACAGCTGCAGCGGCACGGTGGTCAGCTGGCTGCTGGTACTGTGAGTGTGCAGCAGGTTGCTGCCGTTCTCATCGCCGTGGTACGAGGCCAGCTGGTTGCCCTGCGTATCGCGCAGTGCAAAGTGCGGCCGCGACAGCAGCAGTTCCGGGTCCAGCAGCGCGGTCAGGGTGATGAAGCCGCTGATGGCGCGGTCGCAGTCGGCGGCGTGCTCGTCGCATACCACCATGCTCACCTGCAGGCGGTCCGGGTTGGCCGCCGAGGCGGCCGGCAGCAACAGCATCTTGCCGTTGGCCGGGCGCTGCGCCAGCAGCTGCAGCATATTGTCGCGGGCGCTGGCCGGCAGCGGTTGCCGCGGCCCCAGCGGCTGGCTCAGTTGTTCGTGCTGCAGCAGCCACAGCTGGCCGTTTTCCAGCGGATGCAGGCTCACCGCCTGCTGCGCCAGGCCGGCATCCACCTGGCCGAACAGCTGCATTTCCCGTTGCAGCGTCTCCAGCCGCGCATCCACCGCGCGGCTGGCCTGCTGCAGCCAGCTCTGCTGGCGCAGCTCCACGCGCTGGCTCAGGCTGCCGGCGCGCTCGTAGAGGATTTCCGCCACCAGCCACCACAGCAGCAGCAAAAACAGCGCGGTGAGCAGGCTGTCCATCCAGCGCAGGCGCGATTCGCGGCGATCCAGCGGTGCGGCGGGGGCTTGGCTCATCGACGCTTGCCCACCTGTTGCCGGTGGCCGCGGAACACCCAGCGCTCCCAGTTCTGCTGTACTGCCTCGGGGAGTGCGCCGCTCCAGTCGGCGCGCAGCAACCAGCCGTCGGCGTGCTGCTCGCACTGGCGGATGCAGATCGGCAGGTGCAGCGTCAGCGCGGAATCCAGCCCGGTCTGCAGGCTCAGCAGCCACTGGCTGCCCAGCGGCAGCGGCTGTGCCTGCTGCCAGGCCATGCTGTCCAGCCCGATGCGGCAGGGGCACAGCTGGCCGCCCGGCTGCGTGCGGGCGCGCAGCGCCAGCTCCAGCGACAGGTCGAGCTTGGCTTCCAGCCGCTGCAGTTGCGCCGAGCCGTCGCCGGCATCGCCCGGCGCTGCCAGGATGGCCAGCGCCAGCCGGGTTTCCAGCAGCGCGCGCGCGCTTTCCTGCGCATCGGCCTGGCGGATGAGCAGCGGCAGCTGGGCATCGAAGCTGGCGGTATCGAGCTGGGGCAGGATCACGGGGTGGCCGCTTACAGGAACAGGTTGCGAATGGCGTCCAGGCCGCTGACGTTGAGGCGGTAGCCGGCCTGGGCACGCACCACCGGCTTGGCGTGGGCGGCCACGCCGACACCGGCTTCGGCCAGCATGGCGAGATCGTTGGCGCCGTCGCCCACGGCGATGACCTGGTCGGCTCGCAGACCCAGTTGCTCGCGCTTGGCGATCAGCAGCCGGCGCTTGGCTTCGCCGTCCACGATGTCGCCCAGTACGCGGCCGGTGAGCTTGCCGTCCACGATTTCCAGCTGGTTGGCGTAGGTATAGTCGAGATTCAGCTCGGCTTGCAGCCGCTCGGTAAAGTAGGTGAAGCCGCCGGACACCAGCATGAACTTCACGCCGTGCTCGCGGCAGGCGGCCAGCAGTGCCTGCGCGCCCGGCATCAGCTGCAGGCGCTGTTCGTACACCTGCGCCAGCGCCGCCTCCGGCAGCCCGGCCAGCAGCGCCACGCGTTCGCACAGCGACTGGGTGAAGTCCAGCTCGCCGCGCATCGAGCGCTCGGTGATGGCCGCCACCTGCGGCTTGAGGCCCTGCATGTCGGCGATCTCGTCGATGCACTCGATGGTGATCAGCGTGGAATCCATGTCCGACACCAGCAGGCCGAAGTCGGCGAAGCGGCGCTCGTCGTCGACGAAGTTGGCATCCACCCCCAGCGCCTCGGCGCGCGCCAGCACCACCTCGCGCCGCGCCGGGTTGCAGCCGGTCACGCGGGCAACGCCGGCGTGGATGGCGGGCACGTTGGCCGCACCGGCCAGGATGGACAGCTCGGTAACGCGGGTGGGGTCGAGATGGGGGGCTTGCAGGACGAGAGTGTGGCTGGCGCTCATGGACAATCAGTACGGTTGGATAAGGATTGCCGTCGATTATGCCACGCGCCGCGCTTGCCGGTACCGCCTCATCCAAACCGCCGTTTGACTAGTGGATCCAGCGCCAGCCGCCCCGGGCCGGCGGCCAGCAGCAGCGCCAGCATCAGCCCCCATACCAGGTGGAATTCCAGCGCGCGCGCATCCAGCCCGTGCCAGTAGCTGATCACCGCCATCAGGTTGAGCACCGTCAGCCCCAGCGCGGCGAAGCGGCCGCACAGGCCGAGCAGCAACAGCGGCGGCAGCAGCAGCTCGCCGGCGGTGCCCAGCAGCGCCGCCAGCGCCGGCGGCAGCAGCGGCACGTGGTATTCCTCGCTGAACAGCAGCACGGTGGTGTCCCAGTCCGCCAGCTTGGTCAGCCCGGAGGCGATGAACACCTGCGCCAGGTACAGGCGCAGGGCCAGCAGCGCCAGCGGCAGCAGCCAGCGCTCCAGCACGGTGGCGGCACGTTGGCCGCAGTGCACGATGGTTTGCAGCATGATTACTCCTTCAGGGCCGACAGGCAGCCGTGTTGCAGCAGGCGCAGCAGTGCCGCCTGCAGGTCGAAGCCGGCATCCAGCGTCAGCGCCGCGTCGGTGGCCGCCGCCAGGGTTTCCCCGGCCAGCAGCAGGCCGGCGAAGCGGCAGCCGGCGGCGTCCAGCACGAGCAGCTGCATGCGGCCAATCTGGTCGCGGTACAGCAGCAGCGGTTGTGGCTGCTGCATGTCCACCACGGTGTGCTCGCCGCCCGGCTGGTGCCAGCGGTGGATGGCGGCCAGCGGCCAGCGCGTATCCAGCACGCGGCAGGCCGGGTGCGGGGCAAAGCGCAGCGCACCCCACTGCGGCTGCGGCATGGCCGCCAGCGCCGCCAGTTCGAAGCAGGGCGCATCCGGTGCGTAGTAGCCGTGGTGCAGCGCCCATTCCAGCCGCGCCACGTCCGGCAGGTAGGGCAGTTCGGCGCAGGGGGCGAAGCCGGCGATGAAGTCGGCCAGCGCGGCGCCGTAGTGATGCAGGTTGCCGCTGCAGGACGGTGTGGCGCGCACGTATTCGCGCGCCAGTGCTTCAAAAAACTCCTCGCCCAGCAGCCGGCGGCAGATGGGATAGGCCAGCGCCAGCATCTCCATCAGCCCGACGC
>NZ_JBHRXN010000032.1:130872-138120 GCF_042648525.1 Vogesella facilis | reverse complement strand
GCCAGTGGGTGGCGGCGCTCATGCGGCGTACTCCTGCAGGATGCGCTGCGCCGCGGCGGCCTCGGCCTGCAGCGTGTCCAGCGGCGGGATATCGATGTCCCATTCGATCAGCGTCGGGCGAGGGCCGAAACGGGTGATCACCTGGCGGTACAGCGCCCACACCGGCGCTGGCACCGGCTGGCTGTGGGTATCCACCAGCAGCGTGCTGCCGTCGTCGAAGCGGCGCGTGCTGTGGCCGGCGAGGTGGATTTCGGCGATGGCCTCGGCCGGCAGCGCAGCCAGGAAGGCGGCCACGTCGGTTCCCAGGTTCTGCTGGTTGACGTACAGATTGTTGACGTCGAGCAGCAGGCCGCAGCCGGTGCGGCGTACCAGCTCGGCCAGGAACTCGGCCTCGCTCATCTCGTTGCCCGGGTATTGCAGGTAGGCGGACAGGTTTTCCAGCAGCAGCGGGCGGCCGATGGCGTCCTGCGCCTGCTGCACGTTGGCCGCCACCACGTCCAGCATGTCGGCAGTGTAGGCCAGCGGCAGCAGGTCGTTGACGTAGCGGCCGGCGGCGTCGTGGTTACAGGCCAGGTGCTCGGACACCGCCGCTGCCGGCACTGCCGCCAGCAGCCGGCGCAACGCGGCCAGCTGGGCGCGGTCGGGCGGCGCCGCCGAACCCAGCCCCAGGCCGACGCCGTGCAGCGACAGCGGGTAGTGTTCGGCCAGCGTCTGCAGCATCGCCAGCGGCTGGCCGCCGGACAGGAAGTTTTCACTGTGCAGCTCCAGCCAGCCCAGCGCGGGGCGGTGTTCCAGCACCTGGCGGTAGTGCGGGTGGCGCAGGCCGATGCCGGCGCAGACGGGCAGGGTGGTGGACATGATGAACTCGGGTGCTTGCCTGGCAGCGCGGTGCCGGGCGCGGAGTGGAGTGCCCCCGTGGCCGGGGCGCCTTGCTGGTCATGCAGCCAGTATGGCCGGCGAGGCGCGGCGGTCGGGGGCGGGCGGGGACGGTTATTGCTTCATCGGTTCCAGCATGCCGCCCATCTGGGTGCAGCTGCCCTTGGCCACGTACTTCCAGTCCATCGGGTCTTTGTCGACCTTGGACTGGCCGGCGCAGCTGTGGCCGGCGGCGGCGCAGTCGTTCTTGCCGGCCATGGCCACGCCATAGCATTTGTCCTTGGCGTCGGCGGCGACGGCCGGCGCGGCCACGCTCATGGCCACCATGGCGGTGAGGGCAGAGGCGATCAGGGTCTGGGTAGTAGCGGACATGGTGAATCTCCTGTGGGTGCGGGGTTGGTAAACGCGGCAAATATCGCGTTACGGGCTTTAGTCGCCGGCCAGGGCGGGAGATTACAGCAAGTGCTGAAATTTTTTTGCGGGGCGGCTGGCGCGGGGTGGTGCGGCCAACGTTTGCAGCGTATCTGCTTGCGAGCTAGAAGTAGTAAACGCAGAGTTTCACTACGCCCAGCAGGGTAGGTTGGGTTGAGCGCAGCGAAGCCCAACGTTTACCGGCTTGCTGTTGTGGCTTGGCGTGGCCTCTTGGTTAGGTGTGGAATCCGCTGCGCGGATGCTGTTTGAAGTTGCCGGTTCCGCCCGGCATACGGGATAGGGGGCGTGCCGCCGCCCCCTATCGACCCAGCTCGCCCCCACGGTCCGCGAAACCCCGGCAAAACCGGCAGCCGCAAGGCGCGGCCGAACTCGTCCTTCGCTAACGGCTCAGGACTCAAACATGCGGCCGCTTAACACCTTGCGACTACCGTTTTTGCCGGCGCGGCCCAAGGGGGCAGTCGGGTGCGGCACAAGGTTGGCCGCATGCTTTGAGATGGGTTGAGGCGTGGAACGTTTGGTCGTGTCCGGTAAACGCAGGGTCTGGCTAGGTGTAATGCAAGCTACACCGTTGCGGCCAACGTTTTCGAGCCTCGGCACTACCCGGGACATCTGATCCTACTTCCTCGCAGCTACACCGCACCGACTCGCCCCTCCCGTTGGCGCGAGCCGGGCAAAAGGGTGCGCCCCAGGTGTTAAGCCGCCGCTTGTCTGAGCCGCGCGACGTTAGCGCGCGGCGAGTTTGGCGGCGCCTGGGGCGTGCCGTTTTGGCCGGGGTTTCGAGCAGCCGCCGGGAGAGCGGGGATTGAAAAGGGGGCGGCGGTCGCCCCCTTTCCCGTGCGCCGGGCGGAACCGGCGCCTAAATCATCATCCGCGTAGCGGATACAAAACCTGACGCGATAAACGTTGAGCTTTGCTGCGCTCCTGGCAAGCCACGCAAGGTTGGCCGCAAGCCTGCCACCTCGCCGACAAACAACAAGACCGCCCTGCGGGCGGCCTTGTGCCTGACGAGGCAAGCGCCTCAGCGGATGTTCACCACCTTGTGCGTCTGCACCGACAGCCGCCATTCCGGGTGCGCCATGCACCAGGCAATCGCCTCGCGGGTGTTCTGGCGCTGCAGCGGGCTGTCCATCGGCTGCAGGTAGCGGTGCTCGAACGCCAGATCGGCCGGCAGTTCCGACGGCAGCAGCGTGGGCTGCGGGAATACCAGCTTCAGCTCGTGGCCGCTGCGCTGCACCCAGTCGGCGCCGGCCTTGGGGCTGACGCAGATCCAGTCGATACCGGCCGGGGCCGGCAGGCTGCCGTTGGTTTCCACCGCCACTTCGAAGCCGACGGCGTGCATGGCATCCACCAGCGCGCTATCCAGCTGCAGCAGCGGCTCGCCGCCGGTGAACACCACGTAGGGCTGGCCGCCGGCGCCCTGCCATGCGGCGGCGATGCGTGCGGCCAACTCTGCTGCGGTGGGGAACTTGCCGCCATCCTCGCCGGTGCCGACGAAGTCGGTATCGCAGAACTGGCAGATCGCCTTGCTGCGGTCTTCCTCGCGGCCGGACCACAGGTTGCAGCCGCTGAAGCGGCAGAACACCGCGGCGCGGCCGGCCTGGCGGCCTTCGCCCTGCAGGGTGTAGAAGATTTCCTTCACGGTATACATGGCTAGCGCTCCTTACTGGCCGAACAGCAGCGGCCAGCGCATGTCGCAGTGCCAGCTCAGCGAGGCGCCGTGCTGCGGCGTGCTCATCAGGTCGATGCGCGCCAGCTCCGGCACGCGGCCTTTGAGCTGGCCGTGTACCCACTCGGCGACGCTGGCGGCGTCGTGGCCCTGGATGCCCGGCAGCTTGTCCAGCGGGTTGTGGTCCAGCTGGCGGTAGATCGGCTTGAAGCGCTCCTTCACATCGCCGAAGTCCAGCACCCAGCCCATCACCTGGTCGAGTTTGCCCTGCAGCATCAGGCGGATCAAATAGCTGTGGCCGCTGTACATGCCTTCGTCGTTGAACGGCACCGCGCTTTCGAAGTGCTGCTCCTTCCAGATGCGGAAGGTGCTGCCATCGAACTGGCTGCCGGCGGTGTGCGTCTCGCGCACTTCCACCCAGGCCAGGCCGGCCAGCGCCGGCTGCAGCTGCTGGTACAGCCAGGCGGCCATTACCTCGCTGGTGGGGTTTTCCAGCCCGGGAATGTCGTTCAGGTAGCGGTGGTTTAGCCGCGCGAACAGCGGCGGCCAGGCCTTGAGCAGGATGTCGTTGACGCTGGCCTTGGCCGCGGCGGCAACGATGCGCACGCCAAAGCCGTGGCCGTGCAGGCGGCCGCACTTGTGGCCGGGCGGTACGTGCGGCAGCTGGTGCGCGGCCTCGAAGCGGGTGTCGAGATAGACGTAGGCGTCGCCGTTTTCGCCCAGCAGCACGCCGCGGTCCGGCGCGCTGGCCAGGTGCAGGTCCACCGGCAGGCTGCATTGCGCCGCCAGATGCTGCGCCAGCGCCAGGTCGTCGCAGTGTGCCAGCTTGTGGTTCAGCTGGCAGTAGTCGAGCGCGGCGGCGGCGCGTTGCAGCTCGGCGGCCAGGGTGAGCTGGCCGGGTACGGCATTGGCGCGCGCCAGCACGCGGAAGCTGTGGCCGTGCTCGCCGATGCCGGGCAGGGTGCGCGCGGCCTCGAAGCCGGCCGCGGCCAGCTGGTTGTGGCTGTTCATGCTCAGGCTCCCTGGCTGCGCAGCAGCAGCGGGTCGACCACGCCGGCTTCGTCGAAGCCCTTGGCGCGCAGCTCGCAGGCGGCGCAGTGGCCGCACGGCGGCACTTCGCCGTTGTAGCAGGTGTGGCTCCAGGCCAGCGCTTCCATGGCGCCGACCTGCTGCGCCAGGCGTACGGTTTCCGCCTTGCTCATGAACATCAGCGGGGTGTGCAGGGTGACGCGGCTGTCCATACCCAGGCGCAGCGCCAGTTCCAGCGCCTTCAGCGTGTTTTCGCGGCAGTCGGGGTAGCCGGAGTAGTCGGTCTGCGCCACGCCGGTGACCACGTGTTCGATACCGCGGGTGTAGGCAAAGGCGGCGGCAAAGCTGAGGAATACCAGGTTGCGGCCCGGCACGAAGGTGTTGGGCAGCGCGCTGTCGTCGTCGGCGCGGGCGCCGGCTTCCGGCGCGATGCTGTCGTCGGTGAGCGCATTGCCGCCGATGGCGGCGAAGGTGTCGATCGGCAGCACGGTCTGGCGCACGCCGGCCATGGCGGCCACCTTGCGCGCGGCGTCCAGCTCCACGCGGTGGCGCTGGCCGTAGTCGAAGGTAACAGCCTCAACGTTGGCGGCACCGAATTCGCGCAGCGCCCAGTACAGGCAGGTAGTGGAGTCCTGGCCGCCGGAGAGGACGACCAGGGCTTTACGGGTAGTGTTTGACATGGTTCCGTCGAAATACAGTCGAGTGGAAAGGCTTGGCGCACGGGATCGGTCTCACCCGGCGCGGCGAACCGGGCATTTTACCGCACTATGGCCTTGAGTTGACGGGGTTTTTTGTGGGGCCGGCCCGGCTACCAGCCCGCCAGGCAGTTCAGCGCCGCCGGCTCGATGTCGAAGCGTACCGGCGTGCTGCCGTACAGCTCGCCGTCCAGCTCCAGCGCGCATTCTGTCGCCACGCCTTCCACTGTCAGCGTGCGGCCGCGCAGGTAGTGGATGCGCGCGTCGTCCAGCCGCCGTGCGTGGCGCAGCTGCGGCAGCAGGCGCAGGAAGTCCAGGCTGCCGGCATCACGGATCAGCACCACGTCCAGCAGGCCGTCGTCGCAGCGCGCTTCCGACGCGATGCCGAGGCCGCTGCCGAAGTAGCGGCCGTTGGCGGCACTGACGCAGGTGAACTTGCCGTCGATCTGCTCGCCATCCAGCATCAGCCGCATCGGCTGCGGCTGCCAGTGCAACAGCGCGGCGCATACCGCGCTGTAGAACGCCACGCTGGCCGGCAGCCGCGGGCTGCTGCGTTTCACCCGGCGCACGATGTCGCTGCTGATGCCGATGGAGCCAATGTTGTTGCACCAGCTGATGCTGCCGTCGGCATGGCTGACGCGGATCAGGTCCAGCGCGCGCACCCGCCCGGCGGCGATCATGGCCAGCAGCCGCGGCAGGCTGTCGCCGCTTTGCAGGCTGCGGGCGAAGTCGTTGCCGGTGCCGGTGGGCAGCACGCCCAGCACCGTGTTGCGGCGCAGTTCCGGTGGCGCGCTCATCAGGCCGTTCACCACCTCGTGCACGGTGCCGTCGCCGCCGACGGCGATCACCCAGCGCGCGCCGGACAGCGCTGCCTCGCGGGCGAAGCGGGTGGCGCTGTCGGCGGAGCTGGTCAGCAGCACGTCGATGTCGAAGCTGTCGCGCAGCGGCGCCAGATGTTGTTCGGCCAGGCCACGCGGGTTGTGGCGGCCATGCACGATGAAGACGATACGGGGCAGCGGTGTCATGTCGGGGGCGGGAGCAGGGGAATTATTCATTATCGGTAGGATACGCCAGGCGGCAATACTGGCCGCAAGACGGGTGCTTGCGGCCAACCTCGGCGGCTCGGTTACAATGCCCCGTCATCATTCCTGCCGCGCCTGCCGCATGCTGATCCTCAATCAACGCCAGAAAGACCTGCTTACCTGGGTAAACCGCGAGGGCTACGTGTCGGTGGACCGGCTGGCGGCGCAGTTCCAGGTCACCACCCAGACCATCCGCCGCGACATCACCCTGCTGGCGGAAAACCAGCTGCTGCAGCGCTACCACGGCGGCGCCAGCGTGCTGTCCAGTGTGGAGAACGTGGCCTACGACGCGCGCCAGGTGCTGATGGCGGAAGAAAAACGCCGCATCGCGCGCGCGGTGGCGGCGCAGATTCCCGACAACGCCTCGCTGTTCATCAACCTGGGCACCACCACTGAGGAGGTGGCGCGCGCGCTGTCGCAGCACCGCGGCCTGCGGGTGATCACCAACAACTTCCACATCGCCAACCTGATGTGCGATTTTCCGGACTGCGAGGTGCTGGTGGCCGGCGGCAGCCTGCGCAAGCGCGACCGCGGCCTGACCGGCGAGGCCACGGTGCAGTTCATCCGCCAGTTCAAGGTGGACTACGGCATCATCGGCATTTCCAGCATCGAGGCCGATGGCACGCTGCGCGATTTCGACTACCGCGAGGTGCTGACCAGCCAGGCCATCCTGCAGCAGTCGCGCCAGGTGTGGCTGGTGGCCGACCATTCCAAGTTCGAGCGCCCGGCGATGGTGGAGCTGGGCCACCTGTCGCAGGTGGACGCGCTGTTCACCGACCAGCCGGTCAGCGCCGAGCTGCAGGACATTCTCGACAAGGGCAATACCCAGCTGGTGGTGGCGGCCTGAGGCCGTGCCGGCCACGCGGGGGGCTCATCATGGATGATTGCCAACGGCTGCTGAGCGCGGTGCGCGCCTGCCGGCTGTGTGCGGCCAACCTTCCGCTGGGGCCGCGGCCTTTGCTGCAACTGGCGCCGGCGGCGCGCATCCTGCTCGCCGGCCAGGCGCCGGGACGCAAGGCGCACGACAGCGGCGTGCCGTTCGACGACGCCAGCGGCGAGCGCCTGCGGCAGTGGCTGGGGGTGGAGCGCGCTACTTTTTACGACCCGACACGCATCGCCATCCTGCCGATGGGGCTGTGCTACCCCGGCAGCGGCCCGTCCGGCGACCTGCCGCCGCGGCCGGAATGCGCGCCGGCCTGGCGCGAGGCGCTGCTGGCGCAACTGCCTACGCTGCAGCTGACGCTGGTGTTGGGGCAGTACGCGCTGGGCTGGCATCTGCCGCAGTACGCCACGGTAAGCGCGGCGGTGGCCGACTGGCAGGCCACGCTGCCGCGGGGCGTGCTGGCGCTGCCGCATCCCAGCCCGCGCAACCAGCGCTGGCTCAGCCAGCATCCATGGTTTGCCGCCGAGGTGCTGCCGGCGTTGCGGGCGCGGGTGGCGGCGTTGTTGTCGGCGTAAGAGGAGGTTT
>NZ_JBHRXN010000032.1:111995-130753 GCF_042648525.1 Vogesella facilis | reverse complement strand
CCCCCACCGTTTTTGTCTTGTCGCGCGCTGGCTGGGCAGCGCCTTGCGGCTTAACCGGTGTGCAGCAGCAGGTTGCCGTTGTCGGCGCGGCGGCTGCGGTATTCCGCCAGCCAGGCCGTCACCGCCGCCTCGGCGCCGGCCGGCAGGTGCAGGCGCAGCTTGCTGCGCCGCCACAGGATGTCGTCCGCCCCCACTGCCCATTCCTTTTCCACCAGGTAGCGCAGCTCGGCCTCGTACAGGCCGGGCTGGATCTCGCGCCCCAGCGCCGCCAGGTTGGCCGCATCGCCCAGCAGCGCATGCACGCGGCTGCCGTAGGCGCGCGCCAGGCGTGCGGCCAACGTGGCCGGTAGCCACGGCTTGTCGCGTTGCAGCGCGGCGAGGAAGACATCGAAATCGCCACCCGGCAGGTCGCCGCCGGGCAGATGGCTGCCGGCGGTCCAGCTTGGCCGGCTGTTGCCCAGCAGCGGCGCCAGCTGGTCCACCACCTGTTCCGCCAGCTTGCGGTAGGTGGTGATCTTGCCGCCGAACACCGACAGCAGCGGCGCGCCGTCGCTGTCCAGCTCCAGCGCGTAGTCGCGGGTGACGCCGCTGGCGTTGCTGTGCTCGTCGTCCAGCAGCGGGCGCACGCCGGAGTAGGTGGCCACCACGTCGGCCGGGCCGATCTGGCGTTCGAAGTAGCGGTTGCTCATTGCGCACAGGTAGGCGATCTCGTCGCCGTCGATCGCCACCTGGTTGGCGTCGCCGTGGTAGTCCACGTCGGTGGTGCCGATCAGGGTGAACTCCTGCTCGTAGGGGATGGCGAAGATGATGCGCTTGTCCGGGTTCTGGAAGATGTAGGCAAACGGGTGCTCGAACAGCTTGTTCACGATGATGTGGCTGCCCTTCACCAGGCGGATGGCCTTGCTGGCCGGGGCGTGGATCACCCCGCCCAGCAGCTGCTGCACCCATGGCCCGGCGGCGTTCACCACCGCGCGGGCGCTTACTTCACGTTGGCCGCGCGCGTCCTGCAGCGTGCAGAGCCAGCCATCGCCGCTGCGCCGCGCCGCCACGCAGGCGGTGCGGGTGTGGATGCTGGCACCGCGCTCGGCGGCGTCCATGGCGTTCAGCACCACCAGCCGCGCATCGTTGACCCAGCCGTCGGAGTAGACGAAGCCCTGGTGGTAGCGGCCCTGCAGCGGCGCGCCGGCCGGGTGGCGGTCGAAGCGGATGCGCTGGCTGCCGGCCAGGCGGCGGCGCCGCGCCAGGTGGTCGTACAGGAACAGCCCGCAGCGGATCAGCCACGCCGGGCGCTGTTCGGCGTCGTGCGGCATCACGAAGCGCAGCGGCCACATGATGTGCGGCGCGGCATCCAGCAGTACTTCGCGCTCTTGCAGCGCCTTACGCACCAGGCCGAACTCGTGGTACTCCAGGTAGCGCAGGCCGCCGTGGATCAGCTTGGTGCTGGCGGAGGAGGTGTGCGCGGCCAGGTCGTCCTTTTCGCACAGCAGCACTTTCAGGCCGCGGCCGGCGGCGTCACGGGCGATGCCGGCGCCGTTGATGCCGCCACCGATCACGAGCAGGTCAAAACTTTCCACGGGGTGTCCTTTGCTTCAGGCCGGCGGATGCCGCCATCGATAATCTGATGATAGAAGATAAGCAAATTCAAACGACAAAACAACATTAAACGAAAATTAATGTTCGAAATATGTTGTATTGACGACAAAAAAAACGGGCGCACCGGGCGCCCGCAAGGGAGAAAAAACGTTGTTCAGGCCACGCCGTGCGCCACCGCCGCCAGGCTGGCGCCCAGCAGCGAGCCCAGCACCGGCACCCAGGCATAGCGCCAGTCGCTGTCGCGCTTGCCGCGGATCGGCAGCAGCGCGTGCATGATGCGCGGCGCCAGGTCGCGCGCCGGGCTCATCGCGTAGCCGGTGGTGCCGCCCAGCGACACTCCGATGCCCAGTACCAGCAGTGCGACCGGCAGCGCGTCCATCGCCCCCAGCGAGACCTTGGGCGCCACCATGCTGAGGATGGCGTACACCAGCACGAAGGTGGCCAGCACCTCGGACAGCAGGTTGGCCGGCAGGCTGCGGATCGCCGGGCCGGTGCAGAAGGTGGCCAGCTTGCTGTCGGCGCAGTCGGTGCTGTCGAAATGGTCGCGGTAGATCAGCCACACCAGCAGCGCGCCGGCCATGCCGCCGGCCATCTGCGCTCCGACGTAGCCGGGCACGTCGCTCCAGGCGAACTTGCCGGCCACCGCCAGCGCCACGCTCACCGCCGGGTTGAGGTGGGCGCCGCTGATGGCGGCCACGCTGAACACGCCGACGAACACCGCCATCGCCCAGCCGAAAGCCACCACGATCAGGCCGCTGTTGTGGCCCTTGGTGCCTTTGAGCAGCACATTGGCCACCACGCCGTTACCCAGCAGCACCAGCAGCGCGGTACCGATGAATTCTCCAAACAATGCATGCATATCTGTCTCCTGACGCCCACGCGGGTGTGCGGCCAACGTTGGCCGCAGGCAAAAGCCCGCCCAGCGCCGGCCGTGCGGACACGGCGGCGGGCGCGTTGATTGAGGGATGTCGGGGCCGGATCAGGCCTGGTCGTTGGCCCAGCCGATGGCGGCGCGGGTGGCGCGCTGCCAGCCGGCCACGTAGCGGTCCACCACTTCCTGCGGCAGCGCCGGCGCAAAGCGGGTGTCCAGCTGCCATTGGCCCTGGATGTCGTCGGTGCTCTGCCAGTAGCCCACCGCCAGGCCGGCCAGATACGCCGCGCCCAGCGCGGTGGTCTCGGTGACCTTGGGCCGCGCCACCTGGGTGCGCAGGATGTCGCTCTGGAACTGCATCAGTACATTGTTGACGCAGGCGCCGCCGTCCACGCGCAGCTCGGCGATGGTGATGCCGGAATCGGCCTGCATCGCGCCCAGCACGTCCATGGTCTGGAAGGCGATGCTGTCCAGCGCGGCGCGGGCGATGTGCGCGGCGCCGGTGCCCTGGGTCATGCCTACCAGCGTGCCGCGGGCATTGGCGTTCCAGTGCGGTGCGCCCAGGCCGGCGAAGGCCGGTACCAGGTAGACGCCGTCGCTGTCCGCCACCTGCGCCGCCAGCGGGCCGACATCGCTGGACTGCTTGATGATGCCGAGGCCGTCGCGCAGCCATTTCACCACCGAGCCGCCGATGAAGATGCTGCCTTCCAGCGCGTACTGCACCTTGTCGCCCACCTGCCAGGCGATGGTGGTCAGCAGCTGGTTGTGCGAGGTGATCGGCGTGTCGCCGGTGTTCATCATCATGAAGCAGCCGGTGCCGTAGGTGTTCTTCACCATGCCCGGCGTGGTGCACTGCTGGCCGAACAGCGCCGCCTGCTGGTCGCCGGCCACGCCGGCGATCGGCACCGCTACCCCCAGGTGCGCGGCGTGGGTGTGGCCGTACACCTGGCTGGAGCTTTTCACCGCCGGCAGCATGCTGGCGGGGATGCCGAAGATGTCCAGCAGCGCGTCATCCCACTGCAGGCTGTGGATGTTGTACAGCATGGTGCGCGAGGCGTTGGACACGTCGGTGACATGCACCTGGCCGTGGGTGAGCTGCCAGATCAGCCAGCTGTCGATGGTGCCAAACGCCAGCTTGCCGGCCTCGGCGCGGGCGCGGGCGCCCGGCACGTTGTCGAGAATCCAGCGCACCTTGGTGGCGGAGAAGTAGGCGTCCACCAGCAGGCCGGTCTTGTCGCGGATGCTGTCGGCCAGGCCACGGGCGCGGATCTCGTCGCAGAACGGCGCGGTGCGGCGGTCCTGCCACACGATGGCGTTGTATACCGGCTGGCCGGTGTCGCGGTCCCACACCACGGTGGTTTCGCGCTGGTTGGTGATGCCGATGGCGGCCACCTGGCTGCCGGGGATGCCGGCGCGCGCCAGCGCCTCGGCGGCCACACCTACCTGGCCGGCCCAGATCTCCTGCGCGTCGTGCTCCACCCAGCCCGGCTGCGGGTAGATCTGGCGGAATTCCTTCTGCGCCGACGACACGATATTGCCGCCACGATCGAACAGGATGGCGCGCGAACTGGTAGTGCCCTGGTCGAACGCCAGGATGTACTGGTCTTGCATTGAAAGTCTCCTTGGGCTTGAAAGCCTTGCTGTTGGTTATGTTTGTTTTGTGTTTATTTTTGTACTTAATTTGTTGTTTTTATTTTCGATGTGATTCTAAGCCTCCGTTACCGGCTGTCAATCCGCCAGCTGACGTAAGGCATAAAAACGGCAAAGCGGGCATGGCAACTGTGGTGTAGTTGCGCTGCTACATGACTGTGTGGTGACAAAGTGGCTGCCGTTACATTGCAATGCAACATCGGTGCGCGTTTCGCTGGCCTATCGGCGAGATTTTTCCTAGAGTGAAGCTTCATGCCAGTCGCGTATGCTGATGCCAAACCAGCCGCGGCAGGCAAGGCAGCCGGCCGTCGCTGGCTGCCGTTTCCATGTACAGGACCGCTGCCCGCATGAGCGCTACCCGGCCACGCCCACCCCATGACGCTGCATCGCTGGATGCCTTGCCGCTGCCGGTATTCCGGGCGGCCGAGGCGGGCCGGCTGCTGCACGTCAATGCCGCCTGCTGCCGGCTGCTGGCGCTGACGGCGGCCGAGGCGCTGGGCGAAGGCTGGCTGTGCCGGCTGGCGGCGGCTGAGCGGCCGTTGCTGCTGGCGGCCTGGCAGCAGGCGCTGGCGGCGCAGGCACCGTTCGACTATGCCTGCCGCCTGCAACTGCCGAGCGGGCCGCAGGATGTGCTGCTCCGCGTTGCCGATGGCTACGGCTACCTGCTGGCCGGTGTGGTGCCGGCGGTGCCGCCGGCCGAACCGGCGGCCGGCACTCTGCCTTATATGGTGTATCGCTGCCGTAACGATAGTGCACGCACGCTGGAATACTGCAGCGGCGGCTGCCTGGCGCTGACCGGGCTGCCGGCGGCGGCGCTGCTGGGGCGGCCGGAGTACGGCCTGGGCGCCTTGCGGCATGCCGATGACGCCGCGGTGCAGGCGCAATACTGGCAGCAGCTGCAGGCGCAGCAGCCGTGCACCCTGGAATACCGGCTGGTGGCGGCCGACGGCAGCGTGCGCTGGGTGGCCGACGCCTGCCACGGCGTGTACGACGCCGCCGGCCAGCTGCTGTACGTGCAGGGCTTCCTGTCCGACATCAGCCATCACCAGCAGCGGCGGCAACAGCTGCTGGACAACCAGCAACAGCTGCAGGATGCCTACGACCATGCCCCGGCGCTGCTGCTGTCGCTGGACCCGTACAGCGGGCTGGTGCTCAACTGCAACCACACCCTGCTGGCGACGCTGGGCTACCGGCGCGATGCCTTTGTCGGCCGCGTGATATTCGACTTCCACCCGCCGGCCAGCCGCCAGCTGTTGCAGCAGCAGCTGCTGCCGGCGCTGCTGGCCGGGCAGGAGGTGCGGGCCGTGGCGCTGCAGGTGCTGGCCAGTGACGGCAGCCTGTTGCCGGTGGAGCTGGACATCAGCGCGGTGCGCGATGCCGAGGGGCGCATCCTCCGCGCCCGCGCACAGTGGCACAGCCAGCTGGCGTTGCAGCAGCGGCTGTCCAGCATGGAGGCCGACCTGCGGCTGCATGCGCAGATCCTCGACAATATGCTGGAGGGCGTGTGCCTGGTGGATACCGCCGAGCAGCGCATCCTGTACGCCAACCCGCGGCTGCTGGCGATGTATGGCTACCCGGCGGGCGGCATGAACGGCCTGCCGCTGCTGTGCCTGCTGCCGGGCGATGGGCCGGCGCTGCCGCCCGAGGTGGCACTGGCGCTGCAGCAGCAGGCCCACTGGCAGGGCGAGTGGCCGGCGCGGCGGCTGGATGGCGCCAGCTTCTGGACGCAAACCGGCATCTCGCTGTTTGGCCACCCGCGTTACGGCCAACTATGGCTGGTGTCGCAGCAGGACATCACCGCCAGCCGCCAGGCGCAGCAGCAACTGGCGCTGTCCACCGCCGAGCTGATGGCGGTGGCGCGCATCCAGGGCGACTACATCGAACACCACAACGAGCAGCAGACCTACGAGACCATCCTGGCGCAGCTGCTGCAGCTCACCGCCAGCGAATACGGGCTGGTGGGCGAGGTGCTGCACGACGAGGCCGGCCAGGCCTTCCTGCGCCTGCACGCGCTGACCGACCTCAGCTGGGATGAGGCCTCGCGTGCCGCCTATGCCGGCCTGCAGCGTGGCGGGCTGGAGTTCCACCGCCAGGACACCCTGCTGGGCAACGCGCTCAAGACCCGGCAGCCGCTGATCGCCAACCACCCGGCGCAGGACCCGCGTGCCGGCGGGCAGCCGGCCGGTCATCCGCAGCTGCAGAGCTTCATGGCGGTGCCGGTGATGCACGGCGAGGACATGGTGGGGCTGGTGGGCGTGGCCAACCGGGCGGGCGGCTACGACGAGCAGTTGCTGGCGCTGCTGCAACCGCTGCTGCTGACCTACGGCCAGGTGATCAGCGCCACCCGCAGTCGTAACGAATTCCGCAAGGCCAGCGAGGCGCTGCACCAGGCCGAGGAACGCTGGAAGTTCGCCATCGAAGGCGCCGGCCACGGCGTGTGGGACTGGGACATCGCCGCCAAGCGGGTGCAGTACTCCGCGCTGTGGGGCTGCATGCTGGGCTATGCGCCGGAGGAGCTGAGCGACTCGGAGGAAGAATGGCGGGCGCGGGTGCACCCGGACGATCTGGCGGGGGTGGAGCAGCTGCTGCACCGGCACCTGAGCGGCAGCGACGATATCTACGTCGGCGAACACCGGCTGCGGCACAAGGACGGCCACTACCTGTGGGTGCTGGGGCGCGGCATGGTGATCGGCCGCGATGCCGACGGCCAGCCGCTGCGCATGATAGGCACCAACACCGACATCAGCCACAGCAAGGCCACCGAGCTGGCGCTGAAGGCCAACGAGCTGCGGCTGTCCAGCATGATCGAAACCGCCATGGACGGCATCATCACCACCGACGCGGCGCTCAACATCGTGGTGTTCAACCCGGCGGCCGAGCGCATGTTCGGCTACCAGGCGGCGCAGATGATAGGCCGGCCGCTGGACCAGCTGCTGCCGGATGGCCGCGCCGAGCGCCACCACCAGCTGATGCTGAGCTTTGCCGACGAGGCCGCCCGCGCCGGCGGCATGGCCACGCGCAGCCCGCGTCCTCTGCTGGGGCGGCGTGCCGACGGCGTGCCGTTTCCGGTGGAGGTGTCTATCTCCTACGCCGACAACGGCGGCCAACCTATCTACACCGCGGTGGTGCGCGACATCACCGAGCGCAAGGCGGTGGAAGAGGAGCTACTGCAGCTGGCCACCTCGCTGGAATACCGGGTGCAGGAACGCACCCGCGAGCTGGAGGTGGCGCGCGAGCAGGCCGAAAGCGCCAACCGCGCCAAGAGCAGCTTCCTCGCCAATATGAGCCACGAGATCCGCACCCCGCTCAACAGCGTGCTGGGCATGGCGCACCTGGCGCTGCAAACGCGGCTGGACGCACGCCAGCGCGACTACCTGGACAAGATCAGTGTCTCCGGCCAGCACCTGCTGGCGCTGATCAACGACATCCTGGATTTTTCCAAGATCGAGGCCGGCAAGCTGGAGCTGGACAGCGGTGACTTCGACCTCAAGGCGCTGCTGGAAGAGTTGCGCAGCCTGGTGGCGCAGCGGGCGCAGGAAAAACGGCTGCGGCTGGAGATCGCGCTGGCGCCGCAGGTGCCGCGCTACCTGCGCGGCGACGCGCTGCGCCTGCGCCAGGTGCTGCTGAACCTGCTGAGCAATGCCATCAAATTCACCGAGCAGGGCCAGGTGCAGCTGCAGGTGACGGTGCAGCCGGATGAACGCATCGGTTTCAGCGTGCGCGACAGCGGCATCGGCATGACACCGCAGGTGCAGGCGCGGCTGTTCCAGTCGTTCCAGCAGGCCGACAGCTCCACCTCGCGCAAGTACGGCGGCACTGGCCTCGGGCTGGCGATCAGCTACCAGCTGGTGCAGCTGATGGGCGGCTGCCTGCAGGTCAGCAGCCAGCCGGAGCAGGGCAGCGAATTCGGCTTCAGCCTGGCCCTGCCGGCGGTGCCGCAGGCGCCGCCACCGCCGGCGGCTCCGCGTCCGGCGCAGGACTACCGCCGCCAGCTGGCCGGCAAGCGCGTGCTGCTGGCGGACGACCACCCGTTCAACCAGCAGGTGGCGGCCGAGCTGCTGCAGGCGGTGGGCATCAAGGTCAGCATCGCCGCCGACGGCAACGAGGCGCTGGCGCTGGCGCATCGCCAGACCTTCGACGCGGTGCTGATGGACATGCAGATGCCGAACCTGGACGGCGTGGAGGCCAGCCGCCAGTTGCGGCGCGAGCCGGCGTTCGACCAGCTGCCCATCATCGCCATGACCGCCAACGTGGCCACCGAGGACCGTCAGCGCTGCCTGCATGCCGGCATGAACGATTTTGTCGGCAAGCCGGTGCAGCCGGCCACGCTGTACCACACGCTGAGCTACTGGCTGGATGGCAGCCACAGCCCGGCGCCGGCCGGCAGTGCTGCCGACACGTTGGCCGCAGCCGGCAGCGACGCGGCGGCGCCGCAGCTGCTGGACAGCAGCGTGCTGCACACCATGCTGGGTGACGAGCAGGACAAGCTGCGCCGCTACTGCGACAAGTTCGCCGACTGGCTGACCGAAGGCTTGGCCGCGCTGGACAAGGTGGTGCGGCAGCAGGACGGCGACGCAGTGGCGCGAGAGAGCCACCGGCTGAAATCGGTGGCGCGCACCGTCGGGGCGATGGCGCTGGGCGAGGCGCTGGCCGAGCTGGAAAAGTGGCCGCAGCAGCGCGGCCTCGGCGACGTTGGCCGCGGCCTGCACGCGGTGCAGCAATGCTTTGCCGCCACCTGCGACGAGCTGCATCGCCAGCAGCTGCTGTCCAGTCTGCCGCCGGCGGCGGCGGTGCCCAGCGTGGCGGTGCTGGCCGCGGCGCCAGACGCCCCGCGGCTGATGCTGGTGGACGACGACGCCTTCACGCTGGAGCTGTTGCAGCAGCAGCTGCAAGAGCTGCAGGCCGGGCATGTCATCGCCTGCGCCAGCGCGCGCGCCGCGCTGGCGCAGCTGGATCAGCAGCCGACACCGGACTGGCTGATCTGCGACCTGCAGATGCCGGACATGGACGGCATCGCCTTCCTGCGCCTGCTGGGCGAGCTGCACTACCCGGGGCGGGTGGTGATCCTGTCCGGCATGGACAGCCACGTGCTGAAAGCCACCGAGCGGCTGGCGCGTTCCTTCGGCCTCAACTTCCAGGGCGCGCTGGGCAAGCCGGCGAGCCGCGAGGCGCTGCTGGCGCTGTTGCGCCAGCCGGGGGCGGCGCAGCCGGTGCGGCCGGTGCGCAGCATGAGCGAGCCGCAGCTGGACGAGGCCGAACTGCGCCGCGGCCTGCAGCAGGGAGCCATCGAGCTGTACTTCCAGCCCAAGGTGGACACCGTCAGTTGGCGCGTCAGCGGCGCCGAATGCCTGGCGCGCTGGCACCATCCGCAGCTGGGGCTGCTGGGGCCGGGGCTGTTCGTGCCGATGATCGAATCGCTGGGGCTGATCGACGAGATGACGTTCGCGGTGCTGAGCCAGGCGCTGCAGCAGCAGCACAGCTGGCAGCAGCAGGGCATCGATCTGCAGCTGGCGGTGAACGTGTCGATGGACAACCTGTCGCGGCTGGACCTGCCGGAGCAGTTCGCCGGCCTGGCGCGGCAGCATGGCGTGGCGCCGGGCGACATCATGCTGGAGATCACCGAGACCCGGCTGGGGCGCGATCACGTGATGTGCCTCGACATCCTCACCCGGCTGCGCATCAAGGGTTTCGGCCTGTCGATCGACGACTTCGGCACCGGTTTTTCCACCATGGAACACCTGATGCGCACGCCGTTTACCGAGCTGAAAATCGACCGCGCCTTCGTGACCGGCGCCAGCCGCGACCCGTGGGCGCGCACCATCCTGGAAGAAAGCGTCAGTCTGGGGCGGCGCTTCGCGCTGAAGCTGGTGGCCGAAGGGGTGGAAACCCAGGACGATCTGGACCTGGTGGTGGCCGCCGGCTGCCAGCATGTGCAGGGCTATTTCATTGCCCGCCCGATGGCGGCGGGGGAGTTTGTGCACTGGTTGCGGCAGTGGCAGCAACAGCATGAGGCGGTGGCCGGCAACGGACGATAGCGACAGGCGCGCCGGTGCGGCACAGGCTGGCGGCGATTGGCAAACAGGGGGCGAACATGGTGACCGATGACGACAGGGCAGTAGTGCTGGTGGTGGACGACGACCGCTTCATGCTGGATTTCATCGCCGACAGTCTGGGCGAGCACTATCTGGTGCAATGCGCCGACAGCGCGGCCGCCGGGCTGGCACAGGCGCGCTCGCAGGCGCCGGCGCTGATGCTGGTGGACGTGCTGATGCCGGACATGGACGGCTACACGCTGTGCCGCGAAGTGAAGGACGACTTCGACATCGGCGACACGCCGGTGCTGTTCCTGTCGGCGCTGGACAGCATCGACGACCGCCTGCGCGGCTTCGAGGTGGGCGGCGAAGACTTTGTCACCAAGCCGGTGAACCCGCGCATCCTGCAGGCCAAGGTGGCCAAGGTGCTGGCGCTGCAGCAGGAGCGCCACCAGCTCAAATCGCAGGCGCAGTACGCCACCAGCACCGCGATGACGGCGATGACCAGCATGAGCGAAACCGGGCTGCTGCTGGAGGTGATGAAGCGTTTCAACCAGTGTGGCGAGGCGCGCGCGCTGGCGCTGGCGCTGCAGGAGTCGCTGGCGCTGTTTGCGGTGGAGGGCGTGGTGGAGCTGCTGCTGCCAAACGGCGACAGCATCGCGCTCAACGGCCGCGGCCCGGCCAGCGAGCTGGAAATCTCGGTGCTGCGCCACATGGCCACCATGGATCGCATCACCCAGTTCAAGAGCCGCATGTCCATCAGCTACCCGCACGCCCGGCTGGTGGTGACCAATATGCCGCTGGACGACCCGGACCGCTGCGGCCGCCTGCGCGACCACCTGGCCATGCTGCTGGAAGCCGCCGAGGCGCGGCTGGCGGCGATCAACAATGCCAGCCTGGCCAGCCGCCGCGGCGATGCCATCAGCGGCACCATCGAAACCCTCACCAAGGTGCTGTCCGACATCGACCACAAGCAGCGGCAGGGGCGGGCCGATGCGCTGACCGTGCTCAACGGCGTGCTGATGCGGCTGGAGCAATCCATGGTGGGGCTGGCGCTGACCGAGCGCCAGGAGGAGGCGCTGCTGGCGCTGGTGCGCGAAGGGCTGGAGGACGTGTACGGCAGCCAGCAGGCCGAGGCCGGCTACCAGGATCAGCTCAGTGCGGCGGTGAGCGGCCTGCAGCAGGCGGTGCACGGCAGCAGCGGCCGCTAGGGGGCGCAAGCCGCCGCCGCTGTAGATACCGTCTTGGCAGACTAGCCGGTAAACATATGCGGCCAACGTTGTGAAGCGCCCTGCTGCCCCACCGGGAGCGCCGGTCAAACTGCTATTCTCCAGGTGTTAAGGCGGCACTTGCGCCGTTTGAGGTGGGCAAACGGCGAATTGCCGGCGCCTGGAAAATGTCTTTGGGCCGGAGTGTCGCGGAGCCGCATTGATTTCTTGAGTCATCCGGCGAGCGGCGGAGGAAGGGGCGGCGACAGGCCCGCTGGCCCGTCCGCCGGGCGGAAGCGGCGACTGCGCGCAACCCCGCGTAGCGGCTAGCAAACCAGGCGCGGTAAACGTTGCGCCTCGCTACGCGCGACACCAAGCTACATGGCTACGCTCGCAGCCGCGCCAGCAGCGCCCGCGCCACCCCTTCCGACGACGCCGGGTTCTGGCCGGTGATTAGCAGGCCGTCTTCCACTACGTGCTCCGCCCAGTCCGGGCCCTTCAGGTACACGGCGCCCTTGGCCTGCAGGCCGTCTTCCAGCAGCAGCGGTACCACCTCGCTCAGCCCCACCGCCGCCTCCTCGCTATTGCTGAAGCCGGTGACCCGCTTGCCGGCCACCAGCGGCGTGCCGTCTGCGGTCAGCGAGCGGATCAGCACCGCCGGTGCATGGCACACCGCCGCCAGCGGCTTGCCGGCGGCAATGGTGGCGGCGATCAGCGCCAGCGAGTAGGCATCGTTGGCCAGATCCCACAGCGGGCCGTGGCCGCCGGGGTAGAACACCGCGTCAAAATCACTGGCGGTAATGCCGGCCAGCGGCAGCGTCTGCGTCAGCTTGGCCTGCAGCGCGGCATCGGCATCGAAGCGCCGGGTGGCCGGGGTGGCGAAATCCGGGTCGGCGCTCTTGGGGTCGATCGGCGGATGCCCGCCCTTGGGCGAGGCCAGGGTGATCTGTACGCCAGCATCGGCCAGCAGGTAGTAGGGGGCGGCGAATTCCTCCACCCAGAAACCGGTCTTGTGGCCGGTGTTGCCCAGCGTGTCGTGGCTGGTGAGTACAAACAGCACATGCTTCATGGTGTCTCCCCCGTGTTCTGGCGTGGCCGCTGGCGGTCAACGCCGGCTGGCCTGTAACAGCAGCATAGTGCAGGCTGAATCCGCTGCGCGGAGGATGTGGGAGCCTACCGCCTCCGTCCGGCGGACGGGCCGCTTGCTCGCAGGCAGCCAAGCTTTGATGCTCAGCACGGGTAGGCCGGGCCCCACACCGCGAAGCCCAACGTTTACCGCGCTGTTGTTAGTGTGCTTGGGCAGGTCTGGAAGCCGCTGCGCGGAGGATGATTCGGGTACGGCTGCCGCCCGGCGTGCAGGGCGTTTTCTTTGGGCTCGTAGCCGGGACAAGCGCTACGCATCCGGGGTGCGCGGCACAAATGCCGCCCACGTGTCGTGAGCGGCATTTGTGCACAGCGCTGCAGCGGCAGCTTGGCCGCATGCGGCCAACCTTGCTGCCCCGGACTCAGTCGGCCAGCGCCGGGTAGTCGGTGTAGCCGGCGGCGGCGCCGCCGTAGAAGGTTTCCGGCTGCGGCGGGTTCAGCTCGGCGCCGCGGGCGAAGCGGGCAGGCAGGTCCGGGTTGGCGATGAACGGGCGGCCGAAGGCCACTGCGTCGATCAGCCCGGCGCCGATCAGCTGCTCCGCCTTGTCCACGCTGTAGCCGCCGGCGGCCACGATGGGGTGCGGGTAGGCGGCGCGTACGGCGCGGCGGAACTCGTCCGGCCATTTCGGGCCGCCGGCCCAGTCCGGCTCGGACAGGTGCAGGAAGGCGATGTTGCGCTTGGCGATTTCGCCGATCAGGTACAGCGCCATCTCCTGCTGGTCGGTCTCGGACAGGCCGTTGAACACCCCCAGCGGCGACAGGCGGATGCCCACGTGGGCGGCATCCCATTCGGCGATCACCGCATCCAGCACTTCCAGCACGATGCGGGCGCGGTTTGCCACGCTGCCGCCGTACTGGTCAGTGCGAACGTTGGCCGCAGGCGACAGGAACTGGTCCAGCAGGTAGCCGTGGGCGCCGTGGATTTCCACCAGGTCGAAGCCGGCGCGGCGCGCGTTGTCGGTGGCGCGGCGGTAGTCTTCGATCAGGTCTGCGATCTCGGCGGTTTCCAGCGCACGCGGGGTGGAGGTGGGGGCGCGCACCAGCTGGCCGTTTTCGTCGCGGATATTGGTGTTGCTGTCGGCCTTGATGGCGGACGGCGCTACCGGCGCGTCGCCGTTCGGCTGCAGGCTGGTGTGCGAAATGCGGCCGGTGTGCCACAGCTGGATGGCGATCTTGCCGCCTTCGGCATGCACCGCGTCGGTTACCTCGCGCCAGGCGCGCACCTGCTCCTCGCTGTAGATGCCGGGGGCGCCGGCATAGCCCTTGGCGGTGGGGGAGATGTGGGTGCCTTCGTTGATGATCAGGCCGGCACCGGCGCGCTGGCGGTAGTACTTGGTGGCCAGCGCGGTGGGCTCATCGCCCGGCTCGGTGTTGCGCAGGCGGGTCAACGGGGCCATCAGCACGCGGTTGTTCAGGGTAATGGCGCCAAGGTGCAGCGGGGTAAGCAGTTTGTCGGCTTGCATGAGAATTCCTCTGGCTGGGTTGGTAATTAGACCGGTCGTCTAGTTTGGTTGCCAAAAAAACCGTCTGCCAGCGGCAAACGGCGCCTGTCCTACGCTGCATTACACGGCTGCAGCAAGCCCTGGGTGTGAATCATCGCCGCCTGCAACGGTTGCAGGCTGTGCTGGGTCTTGAACATCAACGCCGCGCCCAGCCACAGGCTGTACAGCGCATAGGCGGTATCGTCCGGCGGCAGCTGCGGCTTGATGGAGCCATCGGCCTGGCCGGCGCGGATGCATGCGGCCAACCTTTGCACGATGGCCAGCATGCCGTCGTCCAGTGCCACGCGCATCGGTTCCGACAGATCGGACACCTCCGCCGCCAGCTTCACCGCCAGGCAGCTCTGCGCCTCGCAGCGCGCGTGGTTGTCCAGCCATTGCTGGAAGTAGCACAGCAGCCGCTCGCGGCCATTGCCCACGCTCGCATCGGTGAGCAGCCCGCCCACCCGTTCGCGATACTCGCTGAAGTAGCGCATCAGCATCGCCACCCCGAAGTCCTCCTTGGACTTGAAGTAGTGATAGAACGAGCCCTTGGGCACGCCGGCTTCCGACAACAGCTCGGTCAGCCCCAGCGCGGTAAAGCTGCGGCCATGAATCAGCTCCTCGCCGGTGGCCAGGATGTGTTCGCGGGTGTCGGGTTGCTGTCGGTCTCGAGTCATGTTTGCAATGTATAACAATTAGACCGGTCGGTCTAGTGGTTTTTCGGGTGTAAATCTGAACAGATTGTTCCTGCCAATTAAAGTCGTAAACAGGTTGTTAAAGTCGAAAACAAGCTCAACGCCTTGCCAGACAAGGCTTTGAGGGTGTTCGTTCTTTTGTGTCGTTTGGAAGTCGCGTGCGGTGCTCTGCTGATGGCTGCCGCGTACGACGCAGAGATCGGGATGGCTGGAGTCCGGCCAGAGCAGCCAGCCAGTTTCCCCCATGAGGCTGCTTTACAACCGGAAAGCCACCATCATGCAGCTACAAAGCTTCGAGCAATTCATCAGCCACGCCCCCGCAGAATAAGCATCACTCCAGCGATAAGAAGAAGTGCCCCCAAGACGGAGAGGGGACTGGGTGCCGCCTGTGTTTTATAAGCATCCACCAGCATGCCGGTGGTGAGCTGGCTGCTGACCAGTACAGCAATTGTCACGGCGGCCCCCACTGACTGGTAACCGACTATACCGGTAAACACAAAAAACGAACCTAGCAGGCCGGGCAGTATCACCCAGGGGCGGATTGCCTGGATGGTTTCACTGATGCCTGCCAGGCCGTTGCGCACGAGCAGGAAGCACAACAGCAGTACCAGCCCCATTGCAGAGTTGATGACCAGGGTAATCACTACGGTTGAGACCGACTCTGTAATACGCACCATCAGCAGGTTCTGTACCACCAGCGCGACCCCTGCGGTGGCCAGCAAAGGGAAAATCAGATAACCGTTCATGAATAACTCGCTCTGCCGCTTTGCCCAGAACCGGCACCATGAGCATGCATCGGTGCCGGCTATCAGCTAGTACTTGGCTAGCCATCAACTGGGGTATGCGGGGTGTCTAGCAGCAGCTGGTAGAAGGAAAGGTCCAGCCAGCGGCCGAACTTGAACCCCACTTCGGGCAGGGTGGCGACATGCTTGAAGCTCAGCCGTTCATGCAGCGCAATGCTGCCAGCGTTGCTGGCGTCGATTCCACCGATCATGGCATGCACATCGTTTTGCCGCGCGGCGGCGATCAGCGCCTGCATCACGGTGTTGCCCAGCCCTTTGCCGCGGTGATCCTTGTGCACGTAGATGGAGTGCTCCACCGAGTACTTGAACGCCGGCCAGGCGCGGAAGGTGCCATAGCTGCCGAAGGCCAGCAGCGTGCCATGGCTGTCTTCTACGCCGATAACCGGGAAGCCGCCTTTGTGCTTGGTATCGAACCAGCTCACCATGCTCTCGGGCGCACGTGGCTTGTAGTCGTACAGTGCGGTCGAGTTGAGGATGGCTTCATTGAAGATATCCAAGATGGCGGCGGCATGACGCTCAAAACTGCAGTTAACCAGCTTGTGCTCACTCATTATGGTCTCCCTGTAGCGGATGGTTGTGCGCTCAGCGCGACGAGATAGCGTGCCGAACTGGAAGTGGGGTTGTGGAACACGATCTGCTGACCCAGCGTCATCGCCAGGCAGTCGCCGGGTTGCAGCTGCCAGGTCTGTCCCTCGACCGTGATGTGCATTTCGCCGGCCAGCATCCAGATCTGCTGGTGGGTAACGATGCTGCGCATGGCGTTATCGAAGGTCACGCTCTGGCCGGGCATGAAGATCACCTCGGCCAGCTCAATCGGTGTGCCATAGCCCGGTGGCGACAACTGGCGGCGCAGATAGCCGGATGCCGGGTCCTGCCACACCGGCTGTGCTTCACTGCGTGCCAGCGGTGAGACGGCCTTTTCGGCGGTCTCCTCGGAGAACAGCGAGGCCAGGCTGACGCCCAGCGCGTCGGCCAGCTTGCCCAGCACGGTGGCCGTGGCACTGGTTTCGGCGCGCTCGATCAGGGAAATCATCGAGCGGCTGACGCCGCTGAGTTCGGCGAGGGTTTCCAGCGCATAACCGCGGCTCTTGCGTAGCGAGCGGATGCGTTTGGCGAGAAGAGTGTCCAGATTCATTGTTCCAATATACAGGAATAAAAATCCACCAAACAAGATATTTTGTGGGCAGCTAAAAACTTGTTAGGCAGTGTGGGGCTGCGGTGGCGGCTGGAGATTTGTCCGGGCACTGCCTACTCAGATGGCCGCTTTCAGGAGGTGTAGTGCGGTAGCCGCTGGTTGATAGCGGTCATGGGAACGCAATGGCATGACTGGCCACTTTGGCCGAACATCAGACGCCGTTCTCCGTGGCCAAGGGGGGTAACAGCACGATGACGCAATAAATGATTCCAGCTACTAGGCGCAGCACCTGGCCGTAACGTTCCCGCATCACACAGCTTCAGAACGGCATAAGGCCCGACGGGATAAACCTGGTCGGGCCTTGTTGAAGAGTAACTATGGATAAGTGTCAGTAAAACAGGAGCAGGCACGCCATCACGGCGTTAACTTGCCAACAAAAGGTGCCGCCGTAGCAACACAATTCCGTCCGGCGGCTTTAGCGCGATACAGCGCGGTATCGGCGTGGGAGATCAAGGCTTCGGCGTTATCGGTCGGCTGGGGAATGCGGCAAGCCACCCCAATGCTGGCGGTCAGAATCCCCGCTGCGTTTGCGGTTGCGTTCGGAATGGCACACGCTTCGATTGCCATGCGAATCTGCTCCGCCTTGAGGCGAGCTTCCTCCAGTTCACACTCCGGCAACAGACAGACGAATTCTTCGCCACCATAGCGTGCCGCCAGGTCATGGGCACGGAACAACTCAAGCTGCAATACCTGCGCCACCTGCTGTAAACAGGTATCGCCAGCTTGATGGCCATAGTGATCATTTAGCTGCTTAAAGTGGTCCAGGTCGAGTACCAATAACGAAAGCGGCAGCTGCTTGCGACGGCAGTGCTGCCACTCGCGCGACAACGCCTCATCAAAGTGCCGACGATTGGCAATGCCGGTCAGGCCATCCATAAAAGCCATGGACTGCAGTTGTGTGCGCTGCGCCTCGAGCAACTGATTGGCGGCTTCCAACGCCCGGTTCTTTTCACGCAACGTACGCTCGTTGCGCAGTGCGATGGCCTTCAACTCACGCCGTCGACCATGCACGACCAGTAGACCCAGCACAGAAAACAGCACCAATACCAGATAGCCGGCTACCCATGCGGCCGTTGTTGCTTTCCATTCGGCATACATCCCAGCCATCGACCGACTCAACTCCAGCAGCAACGGCTTATCCATGTTGAGACCGGCTGGCTGTACACGGTATGCGGCCACCAAGCGCGTCGTGTCTTCGCGCTCCTCCTCTGCCAATGCAAACGGCTGTGATGCCGTCAAACGAGTAATCGCCCCAACCGAGATTTGGCTGCCGGGCGCCGCGTGCGGACTTTCGGGCAGCGTCATGAAGTTGACGCGATCACCATGTGCCAGAGTCACCGTCATATCGGCGGAATAACGCGAGGACGCCAGCAGAATCTGAAACTCCTCACGATCCAGTGAGGCGATCACCAGGCCGGCAAATTGGCCCTGTGTATCGACCACTTTGCGTGACAGCGTCAGCAACCACAGGTTTTGTGAGTTCTTAACGGGCGAATTGACGTACAGCAGCTCTCCACGATCATCGCGGGCACCCCGGGTAAAGTACGGCCGTGCCGAGACATCTCTCCCCACCACACTGGGGTTGCTACTCGCGACGATAATGCCCTGTTTGTCGATGATCGCTAACCCGCGTACCCCAACCATGGTCTGGGCAAATGCGGTAAGACGTGAAGCAGCACGCTCCCTGAGCTTGCCCTCTTCCTGCCACTGTGGAATCGAACTGCGAATACTCCCCAGCGCCCGGCGCAGGGCATCCAATTGCCGATACAGATTGGCATCCAGCAACTTGACCTGGGCGACCAGCCGCTGTTGCTCTCGCCCTTTGACGGCCTCGTGCTCGTGGTACCGCCCCCACCACAATGCACCGCCCACCGCGATGAGAATGCCCGCCAACAACAGCCATTCAGAAAAGTGGCGAAACGCGCGCAGCCTTGCACGTAACATATTTTAAAGTCCTTCTAAACACGCCACGCGCTATAGAGTGCCATATTTTCAAGCGCTAGCCCCCAAAAGCAGGAGCATATTGAGGATCGCCAGCCTGCGCCTTGAGCCAATCGTAGGAATTGATCAGCAAGTCTTTAAAATTG
>NZ_JBHRXN010000032.1:0-111889 GCF_042648525.1 Vogesella facilis | reverse complement strand
GGGGGGGGGGGGCCGCCAAGGCGAGTCCCCAAGTTGTAAGCTCGGCGTTCTGCTGCTCCTTTGAGCTGGTAATTACCTCTTGGGATCAAGTGCGAATCTCTGTTGCAGAGGAATGCAGCGTGTATCGCCACGGGCAACTCGCTAGCCGATTGCTGACGTTGCGCATGGTACAGCCCAGTGGCCGCTCAGGCCGGGCAGCAGTCGGCAGGGGGAGGTGTGGTTCCTGCAACTTTTGCATCGTGGCAAGCCTGCTGTTGCCGGCAGCTTGTATTGGGACCGCGTTTTTTGTTTTCGACTTTAATTGGCTGAATGTGGTCGGACGCGTCTTGCGATGCCGGTTTGTGTACGACTTTAGCCCGAGTGCCGGTTGTCTCCATGATGCGGAGAGCTAGGCGGAACAAGAGGGCCTGTTTACGACTTTAATAGGTCGGTACAGGGTTGTTCCCGTCGATGCCCGCCGAACCCAGGCGCTCGGCGTTGAGTGCGCAGCTTTGCCGACGAACGCGATGCATGTCAGGAAGTGGCCATTTGCACCAGGCCGCAGCGCGGGCCTTGCCGTGAGTCGTCGATGGCGAGCGAAACTGGCGCGCAGACAGGAGCAGGGTTACGCCGGCCATTGCTTGGCGGAGTAAGCAATGGCCGGCTTGCCTTAACGCTTGCTGTAGCCTGATGACACGCAGGCTGGCGCCAGGCGTGGCTCAGCGCAGCGCGATGATACCGCGCAGCACCTTCTTGAACGCCTCGACTTCTTCCGCGCTGTAGCCTGCCAGCACCTGTTCCTGCTGCTGCGCGGCGATGTCCCACAGCATCTCGGCCTGGGCCACGCCGGCCGCGGTCAGCCGGTAGCCGCCGTCGCCGTTGCTCACCAGCTCCTTGCGGCGCAGGATCTCCTCCGCCTGCTCGATCTCGCGCACCGGCATCGCCACTTCGCGCAGCAGGCCGGCCATGTCCATGTCGGCATCGCTTTCAAGCACCATCAGCATGCGCGCCTCGCTGGTGCGCAGGCCGGTGGACAGCTGTTTGGGCTGATAGTTGGCCTGGTAGCTGCGCACCGCCTGGGTCAGCAGGTAGTAGATATTGTTGCTCAGCCGGCCATGGAAGGCGCTGGACGGCGCGGCGCCTTCCTCGCGCTTCAGCATGCGGGCATGCGGCAACACCATGGAATAGGTGCCCTGGTGGTAGACCAGCGGCGAGCGGCCCAGGTCGTCGAAGGCGACCACCTTGCCGATCATGATCCAGTGGTCGCCGCCGTCCAGCTGCTGGTATTTCTCGCATTGGAAGCGCGCGGCGCAGTCGGCGAACAGCGGTGCGCCGCCGGCGCCGGTTTCCACTGCAATGCCGGCGAACTTGTCGTCCTTCGGCCGGGCGAACTGGTTGGACAGCTCGATCTGGTCCGCCGCCAGGATGTTGACGGCAAAGTGGCTGGCGGCGTCGAACACCGCAAGGCTGCCGGAGCGCTTGTCTATGCTCCACAGCACCAGCGGCGGGTCCAGCGACACCGAGTTGAAGCTGTTGGCGGTGACACCGGCGCGCTGGCCGTCCGGGGTGGCGGCGGTAACGATGGTGACGCCGGTGGCGAAGTTGCCCAGCGCGCGGCGGAATACGCGCGGGTCGAAGTCGGGGGTGGTGGGGGTGGTCATGGGGTGCTCCTGGTGGGTACGCCTGTTAGCCGTTAGCAGCGGGCAGATTGATTTGCCAGCGTTTTGAGTGAGCTCACGATCTGGCGAGCTAGGGCGAGACAAGGCAAAAACGGCTGGGGAAGCGGAATTCACACGTAGTAAATGCGCAGCCATGGATCGAATCAAACGCCGTCTCGCCGAAGCGCAGCAGATCGTGAACCGCCGCTCAGACCATGCTCGGGTCCGGCTCCAGCCCCATCAGCTCGCGGCCGAGGATCTGGGCGCAGACATCGTAGTCGGTGTAGGCATGGGCGCCGGTCATGTGCGAGTCGCGGAACAGGCGCTGCAGCTCGTTGCCTTCCATCCAGCTGGTGGCGCCGGAAGCGCTGAACAGCCTATCCACCGCCTCGATGCACATCTTCACCGCGTAGGCCTGGTTGGTGCGCCAGTAGGTCAGCGTCTCGCGGCTGGGGTACTGGTGGCGGCGGCCGTGTTCGGCGTGGTCGTGCCAGGTCTTTTCCAGAAAGGCGCGCGCCGCCGCTACCTGGTGGGTGGATTCCGCCAGCCGCATCAGCGCCGGGGTGGCGGTACCCACGCTGGCGCCGGTGTAGGCGCGCACGCGGTTCTGGGTCTTCTCCTTGAACGCCTGCAGCATGCGCTCGGCCACGCCCAGGCTGATGGAGGCGAAGCCGCTGGCGAAGTAGGGGCGGTAGGGGGTGTAGAAAATGTCGCTGTCCGGGTACAGGTCGAAGCCGCTGGAGCGGCCTTCCATCATGTCCCTGGCCGCCTCGATGCGGTGGTTGGGGATGAAGGCGTTGTTGATCACCAGGGTCTTGGAGCCGCTGCCCTTCATGCCCATGGCGTACCAGTTGTCGCGAATCTCGTAGTCGCAGCGCGGCAGCACGCCAAAGCTGTACACCGGCTCGCCGTCGGCACTCTTGCGGCGCATGCCGACAATCGCCCATTCGGCGTGGTCGCAGCCGCTGCTCCAGCCCATTTCGCCGCTCAGGTACACGCCACCCTCGGTTTCCTCGATCTGGCTGAACGGCGCGATGCTGCTGCTGGCGGTGGCATCCGGGTTGCCGGCCCAGATCTCGTCCTGCAGCCGCGGCGAGAACATCGCCAGCTGGTGGCTGTGGGTACACAGCAGGCTGAACGCCCAGGCGGTGCCGCTGCAGGCGCCGGCCAGGGCCGCCACGCAGTCGGCGAACTCTGGCAGCGAGATTTCCAGGCCGCCGTATTTCTTCGGCTGGAAAGCACGATGCATGCCGATGCCCTTGAGCAGGGCGATGTTTTCGTCTGGTACTTTACGTTCTTCCTCGGCACGCTGGGCGTTGGCCGCAATGGCGGGCAGGACGGTGCGCAGCTTGTCCAGCAGGGGGTTGTGCTTGTTCATCGCTCTATGTCTCCGTGATGTGTCTTGATCAGGCTGCCGGCCTTGCTTTATCGATATCCGGTCAGGCCGCGGTGCAGGCTGCACGGCGGCAGCTGTCAGGCCATTATGCGGAGCACAAGTGGTAGTTGAAATGTAACTTTCAGGTGGAAGTTGGTACTTTCCATGGTGGTTTTGCCGATTTTGTAGCCTGGCGCTGAAAAGGCAAAACCCCCGCTACGCGCGGGGCGTAGCAGGGGCCTTGGCAGGGTAGGGCGGAAGCCCCAGCGGGACGTTCCGCCGTATTGTCGTGATGTGCAGCAAGTGGCGGAACGCCCGGTTTACCGGGCTTCCGCCCTACCACTGCAGGTCAAGTCAGGAAAAGCATGCGGCCAACGTGCTGAGGCGCCCAATTGCCCTACGGGGAGCGCCGGTCAAAATGGTGTTCGCCAGGTTTTAAGACGGCAGCTGAGCCGTTTGACGTTAGCAAACGGCGAATTGCCGGCGCCTGGCGAATGCCTTTTTGGCCGGGGTTTCGCGGACCATTAGGGCGAGCGGGGTCGCGAGGGGGCGGCGGCACGCCCCCTGGCCCGTCCGCCGGGCGGAACCGGCGACTTCAAACAGCATCCGCGCAGCGGATACAAAACCCGACGCAGTAAACGTTGGGCTTCGCTTCGCTCAACCACAACCTACTCCGGGGCCTGCCCAGATGGCGGAACACCCGGTTTTACCGGGCTTCCGCCCTACCGATCCGCGGCGCTCAGGGCTTGGCCGGCTTTGCTGCCGGTATTGCCAGCATCACCAGCGCACCGATCACCAGCACCGCCACCGCGAACAGCATGCCGCTGATGAAGCTGTGGCTGTGGTCCTTCAGCCAGCCCACCACCACCGAGCTCAGTGCCGAGCCGACGTTGCCGGTGGCGTTGATCAGCGCGATGCCGACGGCCTTGGCGCGGGTGGACAGCACCGCGTCCGGCGTGGTCCAGAAGATGGTCATGGCGGTGAAGGCGCCGGCGGAGGCAATGACGATGCCGGCCAGCCGCAGCACGGCGCCATCGGCATAGGCGCACAGCAGCCAGCCGGCGGCGGCGGCCAGCATCGGCAGCACGGTGTGCCAGCGGCGCTCCTGCTTGCGGTCGGAGCGCGCGCCCCACCACAGCATGGCGGCGATGGTGGCCAGCTGCGGAATGGCGGCCAGCATGCCGATGGTGGCGTTGCTGCTGCCGCTGTTGAAGCTCTTCACGATCTGCGGCACCCAGATGTTGACCATGCTCAGGGTGTTCACCAGGCAGAAGTAGGCCAGTGCGAACTTGAGCACGCTGGGCGACAACAGCTCGCGCCAGATGCCGCCCTCGCGGCCAACGTTGGCCGCAGGCTGCGGCGTGCTGTGCTGCTCTTCCTGCAGCAGCTGCTGCAGACGCTGCTTTTCCGCGCTGCTCAGCCAGCCGGCCTGCGCCGGGCTGTCGTCCAGGTAGTACCACACCGCGATGCCCAGCAGTGCCGCCGGCAGACCTTCCACCATGAACAGCCACTGCCAGCCGGCCAGGCCCCACAGGCCGTTCAGTTCCAGCAGGTAGCCGGATACCACCGAGCCGGCGGCGGCGGTGACCGGCATGGCGATCATGAACAGCGCGTTGGCGCGGGCGCGGTAGGCGCGCGGAAACCAGAAGGTGAGGTAGAGCAGCATGCCGGGCAGGAAGCCGGCCTCGGTCACCCCCACCAGCGCGCGCAGCAGGTACAGGCTGCCGGCGTCGTGGGCGAACATGGTGGCGGTGGAGGCCAGGCCCCAGGCCACCATGATGATGGCGATCCAGCGCCGCGCGCCGATACGGCTGAGCACCATATTGCTGGGAATGCCACAGGCCACGTAGGCGATGTAGAAGATGGTGGTGGCCAGGCCGAACATGGTGGCGGTAAGCCCCAGGTCCTGCGCCATGGTCAGGCCGGCAAAGCCGATATTGATGCGGTCGAGGAAGGAAAATACGAACAGGATGAACAAGAACCAGATCAGGCGGCCGGATACCTTGCCGATCAGCTGCTGATCCTGCTCGGTGCTCGGGGCGTGGGCGGCCGGGGCGGCCGCGGTTTTCTCCATTTGCATGCTTTTTCTCCTGCATGGGCGCGGCGTGGCCGGCGCATGCGATCTCTCTCTGTGATGGTAGTGGCGCTCTGTGGCACCTGTTGCCTGGATACTGCCGGGTGCTGCGGCCTCCGTGCCGCAGGGTTAATGTGAATATGTTAAGTATTGGCGGCATGTTGCCGCAGGCGGCTGTCGGCGCGGGGGCGGCGCCGAAAAAACGGTACCGGCACCAGGGCCGGTACCCAGCTGGGAAAACACCTGCGTACAACGGCCATCCGTTGTCTGGTTTAGCGCTGCGGCTTCAGTACACGCTGTTGCCGGTGGCGACTGACGCCGCGGCATCGCGATATTTTGCGGCCAACGTTTCGGCGCTGCGCGCCAGCAGGGTGGTATCCACCCCCACCGCCACGAACTGCGCGCCCAGCGCGATGTAGTGCCGCGCCAGTTTCTCGTCGGCCATCAGGATGCCCGGTGCCTTGCCCTGGGCACGGATGCGGCGGATGGCATCCTCGATCGCCGCCTGTACCTCGGGGTGCGTCGGCTGGCCGATATAGCCCATGTCGGCGGACAGGTCGGCCGGGCCGATGAACACGCCATCCACGCCGTCGGTGGCGGCGATGGCGTCCAGCGCGGCCAGGCCGGCACGGGTCTCGATCTGTACCAGCACGCAGATATCCTGCTCGCTGGCGTGCAGATAGTCGGGGATGCGGTTCCAGCGCGAGGCGCGCGCCAGCGCGCTGCCTACGCCGCGGATGCCGTGCGGCGGGTAGCGGGTGGCGGCTACCGCCTGCGCCGCTTCCTCACCGCTTTGTACCATCGGCAGCAGCAGGGTCTGCGCGCCGATGTCCAGAATCTGCTTGATGCGTACCGGGTCGTTCCACACCGGCCGCACGATGGGGTGCGACGGGTAGGGGGCGATGGCCTGCAGCTGCGCCAGCATGCTCTGCAGCTCGTTGGGTGCGTGCTCGCCGTCGATCAGCAGCCAGTCGAAGCCGGCGCCGGCCAGCAGTTCGGCGCAGTAGGCATCGGCCAGGCCCAGCCACAGGCCGATCTGCACCTGGCCGGCCTTGAGCGCGGCCTTGAAGGGGTTGCTAGGGTTTTGCATGGTCAACTCCTTACACAAAACGGCAGCTGATGGCGCCCAGCGGGCCGTAATCGACATGGAAGGTATCGCCGGGGCGTGCCGCCACCGGGCGGGTGAACGAGCCGCCCAGGATCACCTGGCCCGGCTGCAGGCTCACGTCGAACGGCGCCAGCTTGTTGGCCAGCCAGGCCACGCCGTTGGCCGGGTGGTTCAGCACCGCGGCGGCCACGCCGGATTCCTCGATCACGCCGTTGCGGTACATCAGCGCCGACACCCAGCGCAGGTCCAGCTCCGACGGCTTCACCGGGCGGCCGCCCATCACCACGCCGGCGTTGGCCGCATTGTCGGAAATGGTGTCGAACACCTTGCGCGGGCGGCCGCTTTCCGGGTCGATGGACTGGCTGCGCGCGTCGATGATCTCCAGCGCCGGAATCACATACTCGGTGGCGTTGTAGACGTCGAACAGGGTGATGTTCGGCCCCTTCAGCTCCTTGCCGAGGATGAAGGCCAGCTCCACCTCCACCCGCGGTACGATGAAGCGGCTGCAGGGGATGTCGGCGCCGTCGTTGAAGAACATATCGTCCAGCAGCGTGCCGTAGTCCGGCTCGTCGATCTGCGACGACATCTGCATGGCGCGCGAGGTGAGGCCGATCTTGTGGCCCTTCACCACCCGGCCTTCGGCCAGCTTCATCGCCACCCAGCGGCGCTGGATGGCGTAGGCGTCCTCGATGGTGATTTCCGGGTACTCCAGCGAGATCTGGCGGATCTGCTGGCGTTCCTGCTCGGCCTGGTGCAGGCGGCGGGCGGTTTGTTCGATGATGTCGTGACTGAGCATGGTGTCTCTCCTCATATTGTGTAATCAAGAAATGTGCTCGAGCAGCCGTCAGCGCGGGGCGGACAGCGCGCAGGAGCCGGAATGGACTTGTCGTCCATGAAGATTCCGAGCTCTGCCCAAGCCGAGATCACGCTTGCGCCGGCCCATTTCTTCAGCTGTTCAGGCCGCCAAAGCACAGGTATTTGATCTCCATGAAATCCTCCAGGCCGTACCTGGAGCCTTCGCGGCCGAGGCCGGACTGCTTGATGCCGCCGAACGGCGCCACCTCGGTGGAGATCAGCCCCTCGTTGATACCCACCATGCCGGCCTCGATGGCCTCGGCCACGCGCCAGATGCGGCCAACGTCGCGGCTGTAGAAATAGGCGGCCAGGCCGAACTCGGTGGCGTTGGCCAGGCGGATGGCGTCGGCTTCGTCCTGGAAGCGGAACAGCGGTGCCAGCGGGCCGAAGGTTTCCTCGTGCGCCACCAGCATGTGCTCGCTGACTTCGGTCAGTACCGTGGGCTGGTAGAAGTTGCCGCCCAGCGGGTGCGGCGCGCCGCCGGTGAGCACTTTCGCGCCCTGGCTTACCGCGTCGGCCACGTGCTCGGCCACCTTGGCCACGGCTTTCTCGTTGATCAGCGGGCCCTGCTGTACCTCGCCGCTGTGCGCGGCGCCCACCTGCATCTTGCGTACCGCGGCGGCCAGCTTGTCGGCAAAGGCGTCGTACACGCCGTCCTGCACCAAGAGGCGGTTGGCGCAGACGCAGGTCTGGCCGGTGTTGCGGAACTTGCTGGCCAGCGTGCCCTGCACCGCGGCGTCCAGGTCGGCATCGTCGAACACGATGAAGGGCGCGTTGCCGCCCAGCTCCAGCCCCAGCTTCTTCACCGTGCCGGCGCACTGTTCCATCAGCAGCTTGCCGATGCGGGTGGAGCCGGTGAACGACAGCTTGCGCACCGCCGGGTGGCGGGTCAGCTCGCCGCCGATCTCGCTGGCGCGCTCGCCGGTGACGATGTTGAGCACGCCGGCGGGCACCCCGGCGCGCTCGGCCAGCACCGCCAGCGCCAGCGCCGACAGCGGCGTTTCGGCGGCCGGCTTCACCACCACGGTGCAGCCTGCGGCCAACGCCGGACCCACCTTGCGGGTGATCATGGCATTGGGGAAGTTCCACGGCGTGATGGCGGCCACCACGCCGATGGGCTGCTTGATGGTTACCAGCCGGCGGTCGCCGAAGGGGCTGGGAATCACGTCGCCATAGGCGCGCTTGGCCTCCTCGGCGAACCATTCGATGAAGCTGGCGCCGTAGGCGATCTCGCCGCGGCTTTCCGGCAGCGGCTTGCCCTGTTCCAGGCTCAGGATCTGCGCCAGGTCTTCCTGGTGCTGCAGCAGCAGCTCGAACCAGCGGCGCAGGATCTGCGCGCGCTGTTTGGCCGGCAGCGCGCGCCACGCCGGCAGCGCCGCCTCGGCGGCCTCGATGGCGCGGCGGGTGTCGGCGGCGTTGCAGGATGCCACCTCGGCGATGCTGTCGCCGCTGGCCGGGTTGCGCACTGCAAAGTTGGCCGCAGCCTCGCCCGCCACCCACTCGCCATCGATATAGGCGCGGGTCTGCAGCAGGGCGGGGTCGTTCAGCAGGGTCGTGATAGTCATGATGGGGTGCTCAAGAGGGGGTGGACGTGGCCCGCAGCCGGGCGGCGGGAACGCGGGTCAGTTGCAGGCCCAGCCAGGCGCCGGCGCCGAACAGCGCGATCACCAGGCACATGGCGCGCGGGCTGCCATCGTGCAGCCAGGCCACCAGCGCGCTGGCCAGCATGCCCAGCGCGAACTGGCCGCTGGCGGCCAGCGCCATGGCGGCGCCGGCGCGGTCTGGATGCAGCTGCAGCAGCCGCGCCATGCAGTTGGGGCCGATGGAGCCGGTAAGGCCGACGCTGACCAGCAGCGGCAGCACCACCGCCGGCAGCGAGCCGGCGCCGGCCAGCCACAGCGCGATGCCGGCCAGCGCCACCGCGGCGGTCTGCCACTGCAGCAGGCTGTCCGGGCGGTGGCGCTGCGCCAGGCGTTTGTTCAGCAGCGTCAGCACGATCACCGCGGCGATGTTGAGGCCGAACAGCCAGCCGTAATGCTGCGGCGCCACGCCGAAGTAGCCGATGTAGATAAAGGGGGAGCCGGTGATGTAGGCGAACATGGCGCCAAAGGTCAGCCCCAGCGCCAGCAGGTAGCCCAGCGACGCCACATCGGCCAGCACCGTGCCGTAGCTGCGGAATGCCGCGCCCAGGCTGATGCCGCTGCGGCGCTCGGGCGGGTGGGTTTCCGGCAGTCGCGAGGCGACCAGCGCCAGGATGACGGCGCCGAACAGCGCCAGCGCCAGGAACAGCGCGCGCCAGCCGGCCACCAGCAGCAGCCAGCCGCCCAGCAGCGGCGCCAAGAGCGGCGCGATCATGGTGACCAGGTGCAACAGCGACAGCAGCTGTGCGGCGCGATCCAGCGCGAACAGGTCGCGCACCATCGCCCGGCCCAGCACGCTGCCGGCGCCGCCGCCCACCGCCTGCAGCACGCGCAACGCGATCAGTTGCTCGGCCGACTGCGCCAGCACGCAGGCCAGGCTGGCCAGCAGGTACAGCGCGATGCCGGCCAGCAGCACCGGGCGGCGGCCGTAGCGGTCGGACAGCGGGCCGTACAGCAGCATGCCCAGGCAGAAGCCGGCCAGGAAACCGCCGATGGTGAACTGCACCAGCCCCACCGGCGCGGCCAGGCTGGCGGCGATGGCGGGCAGCGCCGGCAGGTACAGGTCGATCGACAGCGGGCCGAAGGCCACCAGCGCCCCCAGCAGCCAGATCAGGCGGCCGTGGGGCAGGGCGGTGTGGTGCGGGTTCATGGCAGTTCGATTCATTCCAGGGTTGAACCAGTTCAGGGTCCGTCGCGAGCACCCCTCAGCGGAGTGAAGAGCAGCGCAGGAACCGGAATGGACATGTAGTCCATGAGGATTCCGAGCAGCGCATGAACTCCGATCAGGGGTGCGCAGCAGGACCATGGGCTGGTTCATTTAAAACGCTGATGCACGTTGTTGTGCTTGTAACTCAGCTGCTGCGGCAGCTCGCTCAGCTCGAAAGTCAGCGCCAGGTAGCGGGCATCGAACAGCGGCTGGAAGTGCGCCTTGATGATGTCGAACAGCCCCTGCGCGGTGCGCTCGCGCTCCTCGAAGCTGCGGCCGTGGCCTATCTTCAGCGACATGTGCACGAAGGCGTAATCGGCCTCGCCGTCGGCCATGCGCCAGGTGTCCAGCCAGTGCACGCGGCTGCGGATGCCGGCCACCGGGTACAGGCCGGTGCCGATCAGGAAGGCGTGCGCCTTTTCGAACAGGCCGGGCAGGTCGGCCTGTTCGCGGATGTTATCGGTACATTCCAGGATGAAGTGCGGCATGGCGGGCTCCATAAGTTGGCCGCAGGTGGGATGCGGCCAACGTTGTTGGCATCCGGTGACGATCTTGCGAGCCAGGGCGAAGCGGGTGTTAACGCCGTATCGCCGACGCGCAGCAGATCGTTCCTAAACGGGGAGGATGACGTTGATCTGGCCGGTGCCGGAGCTGCCGAAATACGGCGTCACCACCTCGGCCTTGCCGCGGTATTCATCCCAGCCCAGCGCGCCCAGCAGCATGGCGGTGTCGTGCATGAAGCCTTCGCCATGGCACTTGTCGGCGTACTCCGGCAGCAGCGCGCAGAAGGTCTTCCAGTCGCCGCGCTGCCACATGTCCACTACCTCGTGGTCCATGGTTTCCAGGAACGGGCTCCACACCTTGTGCAGGTACTGCTCGGCCACGCCGTTCTGCGCGAAGCGGTGCGACAGCGAGCCGCTGGCGAAGATGGCCACGGTGCCGTCGTACTGTTCCTCGATGGCGCGGCGGAAGGCGGCGCCCAGCGTGGCGCTGTCCTGCAGGTTGTGCACGGTGCACAGCGCCGATACCGACACCACCTTGAAATGCTGGTCGGCGTTCATATAGCGCATCGGCACCAGCGTGCCGTACTCCAGCGCCAGGGTGGTGGCGTCGTGGGCGCGGGTGTGCACGCCGGCGGCGGTGGCGGCCTCGGCCAGCAGGCGGCCAAGCTGCGGGTTGCCGTGGTACTCGTACGGCATGTTCTTGATGAAGTGCGGCAGCTCGTTGCTGGTGTACACCCCTTCGAAGTGCGGCGCGGAATTGATGTGGTAGCCGGAATTCACCAGCCAGTGGGTATCGAACACCACGATGGTGTCCACGCCCAGCTCGCGGCAGCGGCGGCCAATCTCCTTGTGGCCGTCGATGGCGGCCTGGCGGCAGCCCTTGTGCGGCCCGTCCAGCTCGGACAGGTACATCGACGGTACGTGGGTGATCTTGGCGGCAAGCGCAAGTTTGCCCATAGTTGTCTCCTCGATTCTGTTTTACAGTGGCGGTGGGGTGGTTTTTCCTGCGGTGTCTTGCGGCCAAGCCTTGAAGGTTGGCCGCAAGCTCGTTACCGGCTTACACGCCCCAGCGCGGGATGTGGTGACTGCCCATCGAGATGCATACGTTCTTGATCTCGGTGAACACCTCGAAGCTGTAGGCGCCGCCTTCGCGGCCGGTGCCGGAGGCCTTCACCCCGCCGAACGGCTGGCGCAGGTCGCGCACGTTCTGGCTGTTGATGAACACCATGCCGGCTTCGATGCCGCGCGCCAGACGGTGTGCCTTGCCGATGTCCTGGGTCCAGATATAGGACGCCAGGCCGTATTCCACATCATTGGCCAGGCGCAGCGCCTCGGCTTCGTCCTTGAATTTCAGCAGGCACACCACCGGGCCGAAGATTTCCTCCTGCGCGATGCGCATGCGGTTGTCCACGTCGGCGAACACCGTGGGCTGGATGAAGTTGCCGTTTTGCAGCTGCGCCGGCAGGTTCGCCGGGCGCTCCAGGCCGCCGGCCAGCAGATTGGCGCCTTCTTCCATGCCGATGCGGATGTAGCCGGTGACCTTGTCGTAGTGCGCCTTGGTGATCATGGAGCCGACCTGGGTGTTCGGGTCTTGCGGGTCGCCGACGATCAGGTTCTTCGCGCGGCGGGCGAACTCGGCCACGAACTGGTCGTAGACGCCTTCCTGGATGAAGATGCGGCTGCCGGCGGTGCAACGCTCGCCGTTGAGCGAGAAGATGGTGAACAGCGCGGCGTCCAGCGCGCGGTCCAGATCGGCGTCGTCGAAGATCAGCACCGGGCTCTTGCCGCCCAGCTCCATCGAGTATTTCTTGATGCCGGCGCTCTGCATGATGCGGCGACCGGTGGCGGTGCCGCCGGTGAAGGACACCGCGCGCACGTCCGGGTGGCGCACCAGCGCGTCGCCGGCGGTGGCGCCGTAGCCCTGCACCACGTTGAACACGCCTTCCGGAATGCCGGCTTCCATCGCCAGGCGGCCCAGCTCGTTGGCGGTGAGCGGTGACAGCTCGGACATCTTCAGCACCGCGGTGTTGCCCAGCGCCAGGCACGGCGCGGTCTTCCAGGTAGCGGTCATGAACGGCACGTTCCACGGCGACACCAGGCCGCACACGCCTACCGGCTGGTACAGCGTGTAGTTGAGCATGCTGTCGTCCACCGGGTAGGTGTGGCCGTCCATGCGGGTGCATACCTCGGCGAAGAAGTCGAAGTTGTGCGAGGCGCGCGGAATCAGCACGTTCCTGGTCTGGTGGATGGGCAGGCCGGTGTCCTGGGTTTCCAGCTCGGCCAGCTGCGGCACGTTCTTGTCGATCAGTTCGCCCAGCTTGCGCATCAGCCGCGCGCGTTCCCTGGCCGGGGTGTTGGCCCATTTCGGAAACGCGGCCTTGGCGGCAGCCACCGCGGCGTTGATCTCGTCGGCGCCGCCGCTGGCCACTTCGCCGATGGCTTCGCCGGTGGCCGGGTTGTAGTTGGTGAAGGTGTCGCGGCTTTCGACTTCACGGCCGTTGATCCAGTGCTTGATCATGGTTTGGTCCTTTGCTGTGCGGCGCTGCCGCAGCGATGAATCTGTTGCTTGCCTGTCGGTGCGCCTTGTCGGCGGCATGGCAGGCTGCGGGTTTTGTGTGTATGGGTCAGCCGAGGGCGGCCTGGTATTCCGCTTCGCTGACGATCCTGTTCACCAGCCGGCCCACGCCTTCCACCTCCACCACCACCTCGTCGCCCGGCACCACGTCGGCCAGGCCTTCCGGCGTGCCGGTGGCGATCATGTCGCCCGGCGACAGCGTCATGAAGCTGCTCAGGTATTCAATGAGGAAGGGGATGTCGAACACCATGTCGCGGGTGTTGCCCGCTTGCGTGAGCTTGCCGTTCACCCAGGTGCGCAGGGTGAGGTTGGCCGGGTCGGCCACGTCGGCCTTGTCCACCCACCACGGGCCGATCGGGGTCAGCGTGTCGCGGTTCTTCACCCGCAGGTTGGGGCGGTAGTAGTTCTCCAGGAAGTCGCGCACCGCGTAGTCGTTGCACACGCTGTAGCCGGCCACGTAGTCCATGGCCTGCTCGCGGCTGACATTGCGCGCTGTCTTGCCGATGATCACCACCAGCTCGCACTCGTAGTGCATGTAGGCCACGTTGTCCGGGCGCACCGACACCGCGTTGTGGCCGGTGAGGGTGGAGGGCGACTTGAGAAAGACCAGCGGCTCGGTGGGCGCCTTGAACGCCAGCTCGGCGGCGTGGTCGGCGTAGTTCAGCCCCAGCGCGAACACGGTGCCCTGCGCCGGCGGCAGCCATTCCACCGCGTCTGCGGCCAACCTTTGGCCGGCTACGGTCACGCTGTGGTCGTCGTTCACCAGCACGTGGTGGATGTTGCCTTGGTAGCGGATGCGGGCGTGTTTCATCGTGCGGCCTCCTCGGCGATGACGGGGTTTTCCAGGCGGCCGATGCCGGCAATGGCGACGGTCACCACATCACCGGGCTGCAGCTCCACGCTGCGCAGCGGGGTGCCGGCGATCAGCAGGTCGCCCGGCTCCAGCGTCATGAAGGCGGATACGTCGGCGATCAGCTGCGGCACGCTGCGCAGCAGGTCGGCACAGCGGTTGGTCTCGCGCAGCGCGCCGTTGACATAAGTTTCCACTTCCAGCGCGGCCGGGTTGATGCCGGCGGCCGGCACCAGCCACGGGCCGATCGGGCAGAAGCCGTCGCGGCATTTGGCCTTCACCGCCGGGCGGTAGAAGCTGTCTTCCGGCAGGCTCACCTCGTTCACCACGGTGTAGCCTTCCACGTATTGCAGCGCCTCGGCGGCGGCTACCTTGCGGGCACGCTGGCCGATTACCACGCCCAGCGCGCCGCCGGCCTGGATGCGCGCCACGCCGGCGGGGAAGGGAATCGCCGCCCCGTGGCCGATCTGGGTATTGCTGGTCTTGATGAACAGCACCGGCGCCCTGGGGGCGGCCTTGTACGGCGCGTCCTCGAAGGCGGCGGCCAGCGACTCGGCCAGCGAGCGGTGGTTGAGCGCCGCGCCGTAAACCGTGCCGGTCACCGGCGCCAGCCATTGCGGTTCGTCCAGCAGCGGGTTGCCGTTGTCCAGCAGCAGCGAACCATCCGCCTGCAGCGTCACGCCGCGTGCCTGCCGGTTCAGCAGAATGCGTCCTCGCGCCATGCTTGCTCCTCTACTCAGTGATGCGCAGGCTTGCGGCCAACCCCGGCCGCCTGCTGCTGCAAATTAGTTAACATGTTAAATTTATACGGCGCGGCGGACGGCATTGTCAACACCACCCGCCGCATGACCGGGCACATGGCTGCCACTATGCCGCCAGACGGCGTGTACTTTCACCGGGGAAAACGGTACTTTCCGCAGCAAACCGGGGCGCCATCTGCCATGGTCAAAAAAACCACAACCCAGCATCTAGGAGACAGACATGAACCCGCTAGCCCACAGTTGCCAGTCCATCACCACCCAGGCTGCGATGCGCGCGGCGGAAGCCGCGGTGGCGCACGGCCGCCATCTCGGCGTGACGGTCAATGCCGCGGTGGTGGACCACAGCGGCGTGCTGATGGCCTTCCTGCGCTGCGAAGGCGCGCCGCTGCATTCGGTGGACATCGCCATCGACAAGGCCTACACCGCGGTGAGCTTCGGCCTGCCCACCGCCGCCTGGGACGCCCGGCTGGCGGAGCGCAGCGAGGCGGTGCGCGCCGGGCTGTACGGCCGGCCGCGCTTTGCCGGCTTCGGCGGCGGGCTGCCCATCATGCTGCACGGCCAGCGCATCGGGGCGATAGGCATCTCCGGCGCCAGCGAGGCGCAGGACATCGCCTGTGCCGAGGCCGGCCTCGCCGCCATCCTGCCGCAGGGCTAGTGCATGGCCCGCGAGCGCACGCCGATTCCCAATATCGACATCGGCAAGGAGTACGACAGCCGCTACGCCGCGGCCGAGGTGTCCTACGAGCGCTTCGGCAAGCTGGCGGAATTCTTCGGCCGCAACATGCCGGTGCACCGCCACGACCGCTTCTTCCAGGTGCACTACCTGGACAGCGGCCAGATCCGCCTGTACCTGGAGGAGCAGCAGTACATCGCCGACGCGCCGCTGTTCTTCCTCACCCCGCCCACCGTGCCGCACGCCTTCATCACCGAGGAGGACGCCGACGGCCACGTGCTCACCGTGCGCCAGGAGCTGGTGTGGCAGCTGCTGGCCGGCCTGCCGCGCCACGAGACCGAGGCGCGGCTGATGACGCCGTTCTGCGTGGAGCTGGGCAAGGTGCCGCCGCAGCTGCAACGCGAGGCCGAGCGTCTGCCGCAGCTGTTCACCCTGCTGGGCGAGGAATACATGGCGGAAGGCGAGGGCCGCGACGCCGCGCTGCACGGCATCACCCAGCTGCTGCTGGTGAGCCTGCTGCGCTTGTCGAGCGAAGCCGGCAGCAACCAGCACTTCCGCCGCGAAGACCTGCACATCTACCACCGCTTCAACGCGCTGATCGAGCAGCACTACCGCGAGCACTGGGCGCTGTGGCGCTACGCCGAGCAGATCGGCGTGACCGAGGCGCGGCTGAACGACATCTGCCGCCGGCTGGCCGACCTGCCGTCCAAGCGCCTGGTGCATGACCGCCTGCTGCAGGAGGCGAAGCGGCTGCTGATCTTCTCGGCGTCCTCCATCAACGAGATCGCCTACCACCTGGGCTTCAAGGACCCGGCCTACTTCTCGCGCTTCTTCCTGCGCGATACCCGCCACAGCCCCAGCGATTACCGGGCGGCCAACCGGCAGGGGGAGTAGGGCGTTCCGCTGCGCTTTGGCGAGGCGGTAGGGCGGGTTGGCCGCAGGCCATACCCGCGTGAGGTGATTGGTTGTGCGCGGGTATGAACCGTTGGTTCAACCCGCCTTACGATTCGACTCACGCCACGCGAGGCGGCCAACGTTGGCCGCAAGCACGTAGGTTGGGTTGAGTGCAGCGAAGCCCAATGTTTACCGCGTTGCTGTTGTGGCTTGGCTTGTTTGGTTGGGTGTGGAATCCGCTGCGCGGATGATGGTTTTGATGCCGGTTTCGCCCGGCGGACAGGTTAAGGGGGCCACCGCGGCCCCCTTAACAATCCCCGGCTCCCCGGCGGCTGCTCGAAACCCAGTGCAAAAAGGCACGCCCCAGGCGCCGCCGAACTCGTCCCTCGCTAACGGCTCGGGACTCAGACAGATCGGCGTCTTAAAACCTGGGGCGCACCATTTTGCCCGGCTCGCGCCAACGGGATTGGGGCACGCCGGTTCGGTCCTGCTGTTTGTTTTGTGGGCCTAATTGTCGGGTGGGGATCTGTCATAGGGTGGGGCTGCTGTAGGGCGGGTTGGCCGCAGGCCATACCCGCGAGAGGTGGCTGGCTGTGCGCGGGTATGAACCGTTGGTTCAACCCGCCCTACCGTTGGCGGCGCCACCCGTAGATACGGAACAAAAACGTTGGCCGCATCAACCCACGACCACAACATGCGGCCAACGTCGTGGAGCGCCCAACTGCCCCATTGGGCCGCGCCGGTCAAAAAGGCGTTCGCCAGGTTTTAAGGCGGCAGCTGAGCCGTTTGACGTTAGCAAACGGCGAATTGCCGGCGCCTGGCGAATGCCGTTTTGGCCGGGGTTTCGCGGACCGCTGGGGCGAGCGGGGTCGCGAGGGGGCGGCGGCACGCCCCCTGGCCCGTACGCCGGGCGGAACCGGCGACTTCAAGCAGCATCCGCGCAGCGGATTCCACTCCAAGCAATGCAAGCAAGCCAACCCAACCAAGCCACAACCGCAATGCAGCACACGTTGGCCGCAGGCCACGTTTCCCCACCCGGCAACGATTTGCCGAATCCGGATACACCCCCGCCCGCCGCCCGGCCGATACTGCCCGCGCCATGCCACCCGTGAGGAGAATGCCGTGTTGTCAGTATTCCGCCGCCAGCCCCGTCAGCCCGACCCTGCCAGCCTGCTGCCGCTGGCGCCGCTGCATGCGCCTGCACATCTTGCCGCCGACACGGCCGAGGCGGGTGACGACACCTTGCTGGCGCGGCTGCTGCATACCGTGGCCTTCATGCAGCACAGCGTGGCGCGCGGGCTGTCCACCCAGGCGCAGGTGGTGGCGGAAATCGAGGAGCGCAGCGCGCGCATGCAGCGGGCGCTGGGGCAGTCCGCCGGCCAGGTGCGGCAGAGCGCCGACATTGCCGACACCCTGCGCCAGGCGCTTGCCGCCGAGGTGGAGCGGGTGGCCGGCGACATCCGCCGCGAGCTGGCGTCGGCGGTGGCGCTGATCGACGCCAAGGCCGGGCAGGCGCTGGGGGTGATCGCCGAAACCGGTGACATCGCCAAGATGGTGAACCTGCTGGCGCTGAATGCCGCCATCGAGGCGGCGCGTGCCGGCGAGCAGGGCCGCGGCTTCGCGGTGGTGGCGGACGAAGTGCGCCGGCTGGCGCAGCGCACGCTGGAAAGCTCTGCACTGGCGATGCAGCACATGGATCTGGGCGAGGTGCAGCAGCAGGTGGCGCACATCGTCAGCGAGAGCGACGCCAAGCTGGCGGCACTCACCGCGGAACTCGGTACCCAGCTGGGCGAACTGGGCAAGCTGTTCGACGCGCTGGGCGGCAACATCCTCAGCCTGGACGACACCAACAAGCTGATTGCCGAGGCGGCGCCGCAGGTGGCCAGCCGCGCCGAACTGCTGCGCGGCCAGGCCGAGCGTGCGGCCAACATTGCCGAGGCACTGGGTACGGCGCTGCCGCAGCCCGCGCAGCAGCGCGGCGATGCCGCCCGCAGCCTGCTGCGCGCCAACCAGCTGCCGCTGGAAGCCGGCTTTGAAAGGCTGACGGCGATACGCCAGCGCGGCAGCCTGCGCATCGCGGTGGAGCCGGCTTTTGTCGGCCTGTCGTTCCGCCCGCGCGGCGGGCTGGGCCTGCAGGGGCTGGACATCGATTACGCCACAGCCTTTGCCGGCTGGCTGGGGGTAAAGCCGCAGTTCGTGGAGCACAGCTGGGACCAGTGCCCGGACTTGCTGTACTTCGGCCGCCAGCCGGGCGAGGCGCCGGCCGACCTGATGTGGAGCGCGCTGCCGGCCGGCATCGGCCTGCCGGGCTTGTGGTTGTCGCAGCCCTACTGCAGCACGCCCTTCGTGCTGGTGCGCCGCGCCGGCGATACGCGCATCCGCGGCCTGGACGATCTGGCCGGCAAGGTGCTGGGCGTGGGCAACGACCCCAGCGCGCTGGCGGCGCTGCAGGCCGCCGGTGTGCGCTGGCAGGCCAATCGCGAGCTGCCGGGCGGGCGGGTGCAGCTGGGCAATCTGTTGCTGTTCTCCGACCAGGGTCGCATCCACGCCGCGGTGGCGGAGGGCACGGTGGATGCCTTCGCGGTGGAGCGCACCATCTTTCACTGGGCGGCCAGCGATGCCGCCAGCCCGTGGCGTGGCCGGCTGGACATCCTGCCTGCCAGCTTGGATGCCGCGCCGTGGCAGTACTGCGCGGCGGTGGCGGCACAGCCGGAAAACGCCAGCCTGCTGGTCGCCATCAACCAGTTCCTGGCCGAGTTCCTGCCCACCCCGCCGCGTGCCGCCATCGAACGGCGCTGGCAGGGTGCAGCCGGCGTCTGAACGGATTTCTCCATGCCGCCACGGGGGGACTGTGGCGGCTATCTCTCCTCGGGTGCCTGCGGGCACCCGTTTTTTTGCCAGCGGTTGGCCGCAACAAAAAACCGGGCGGGTGCCCGGTGGGTGGGTGCTAGGCCAGCGCGCGGCTGCGGGTTTCCGACGGCAACTCGTCGAACAGCCGGCGGTAGTCGCGCGAGAAGTGGCCCAGGTGGTAGAAGCCCCATTGTCCGGCGGCTTCGCGCACGCTGTTGCGCTGCGGTGCGGCCTGCAGCATGCGGCGCACGCTGTTGAGGCGGATGGAGCGCAGGTAGTCCACCGGCGTGGTGCCGGTGATCAGCTGGAAGCTGTTCTGCAGCGTGCGGCGGCTCACGCGCAGCTGCTGGCACAGGTCCAGCACGGTTACCGGCTCGTCCGGGCTGTGCTGCACGATGGCCTGGCTGCGGCGCACGATGTCGCTGTGGGTGGCATGGGTGAGGCTGGGGCGCTCGTCCGGCGCCACGTCGTTCAGCAGATCCAGCAGCAGGCTGATGAACTGGTGCTGGATCAGCTTCTGGCTGCCGGCGTAGTTCAGCAGGTCGGCGTTCAGCAGCGCCTGTTCGAAGGCGGTGAGCAGCAGCTCGCGCGTGGCCTGCAATTGCTGCGGGCTCACCTGCAGCACCGGCATGCGCTGCCGGCTCTGGCTCAGGCGCTGCCACAGCTGCGGCGCCAGCGCTTCCAGGTCGCTGTTGCGGATGGAGATCTGCAGCGAATCCACCTGCGGCGGCACGTGGAATACGAATTCCTCGTTGCTGCGCAGCGCCATCACCGCGTTGTCGCCCACCTGGCAGCCCTGCAGCGACAGCGGCACCGACAGCTGCAGCGGCACGGCGAAGTGCACCATGTCGGCCGGTGCCTGGCCGTGCTGCACCACGCGCTGGTTGATGGTTTCGCGAAAGATGTCCAGCTGGTCGGTGTTCAGCCGCTGCAGCGAGCTGTGAAAGCGGCCGGCGGTGATCTGGTCGTAGACCTGGTTCCAGTGCGCCAGCGACGAGGCGTGCTGCTGGGCATCGGTGAATTGCTGCTGCTGGGCCTGCATGGTGGGGCTCCGTGATGCGTGTGTCTCTTGCGGGCACCTCGAAAAACGCCAGCTTTCGTCGCGATACTGCGTTGCTCACAAAAAACGCCTCCTTACATATCAAGCATATGCCGCGTCGGAGTTTTTCGTTCTCGCCTTGTCTCGCTTAGAAACCCGGGTTTTTCGAGGTGCCCTTGCGGCGGCCAGGGTTGGCCGCATCCTCTTGTCGCCGTGGCTTGTTGGTGTTGTTGCCGCTGGCGGGAGTCTGTCGTTGTTATGTGCGCTGCTGAGTGCAGTATCCCGTAGCGGCCAGGCGCCGTCACCGCTGCGGGGCGGGCATATCGAAAAAAATAGTTAACATATTATCTATCTGCTTGTCGGACAGTGTGCAAGCCAGTTGCAGCAAGGCTTCATGCCGATGTCAGCAGTGTTACCGCCGCGCGACAGATTGCCGGCCACAGGCGGCTGGCAGCCCCGTCTGGCATGGCTTTGTGCCGCGGTGCAGGGTTTGCCGATTTGGGATAAGGCTGTCCGGAGGCTGCGAGTACATTGATATGCATCAAGGCCGTCGTCACGCGCCGCCAGTCGGCGGCAGGGCAGGCGGCCAACCCCGCAACGCGGGATCGCGTCAATACAGATGAGGAGAATGAGGATGGATCAGAACCTGGTGCCGGTGCTGGACGAGGTGAATGCCTTCCTGCACAAGGAGCATGGCCTGTTGATCGATGGCGCGGCGGTGGCAGCGCGCGCCGGTGGCCGTATCGAGGTGCGTAACCCGGCCAGCGGCCAGGTGATTGCCAGCGTGGCCGATGCCGACGAGGCCGACGTGAACGCGGTGGTGGAGAGCGCGCATCGCGCCTTCACTTCCGGCGCCTGGTCTGGCCTGCGCCCGGCGGAGCGCGAACGCATTCTGCTGAAGCTGGCCGACGTGCTGGAAGCGCACGCCGAGGAGCTGGCGCAGCTGGAAACCCTGAACCAGGGCAAGTCCATCCATATTTCGCGCGCCATCGAAGTGGGCGCCGCCATCGAGTATGTGCGCTACATGGCCGGCTGGGCCACCAAGATCACCGGCGAGACCATGGACGTGTCGATTCCGGTGCCGGCGGGCACCCGCTACACCGCCTACACCCGCCGCGAGCCGGTGGGCGTGGTGGCCGGCATCGTGCCGTGGAATTTCCCGCTGATGATTGCCATCTGGAAGCTGATACCGGCGCTGGCCGCCGGCTGCACCATCGTGCTCAAGCCTTCCACCGAAACCCCGCTTACCGCGCTGCGCCTGGGCGAGCTGGTGCTGGAAGCCGGCATCCCGCCGGGGGTGGTGAATGTGCTTACCGGCCGCGGCAGCCGCGCCGGCCAGGCGCTGGCCAGCCACCCGCTGGTGAGCAAGGTCACCTTCACCGGCTCCACCGAAGTGGGCAAGACCGTGGGCCATGCCGCGCTGGACAACATGACCCGCTTCTCGCTGGAGCTGGGCGGCAAGAACCCGATGCTGGTGTTCGGCGACGTGGACGTGGACAAGGCGGTGCAGGGCGCCATGCTGGGTGGCTTCTTCAACCAGGGCCAGGTCTGCGCCGCCGCTTCGCGCATCTACATCCACCGCAGCCGCTTCGAGCAGGTGGTGGAAGGGTTGGCCGCAGCCGCCGGCAGCATGAGCATCGGCGCCGGCATGGACATGAACGCGCAGATCAACCCGCTGGTGTCGGCTCGGCAGCAGCAGGCGGTGTGCCGCTACATCGATATCGCCCGCAGCGAGGGTGCCCGCGTGGTGGCCGGCGGCGGCGCTGCCGACCTGCCGGGCTACTTCGTGCAGCCCACCGTGCTCACCGATGTCGACCATCGCCACACCGTGGTGCGCGAGGAAATCTTCGGCCCGGTGCTGGTGGCCATGCCGTTCGACACGGTGGAAGAGGCAGTGCGCCTGGCCAATGACACGCCGTACGGCCTGGCGGCCAGCGTGTGGAGCAATGACCTGTCGCTGGTGATGAACGTGGTGCCGCAGGTGCAGGCCGGCACCGTGTGGGTGAACAGCCATATTCCGCTGGATCCGAACATGCCGTTCGGCGGCCACAAGCAATCCGGGGTTGGCCGCGAGTTCGGCCGCGCCGCGGTGGAGAACTTTACCGAACTCAAATCGGTGTGCATCGCGCATTAAGCCGGCAATAGCGCGCTTTCTTGCCGGCTTGTCCGGCCCAGTCTTCTGAAGGAGTTTTGCCATGTCTTACGATAACGCCCGTTTCTGGCACCCCATGCTGCACCCGAACGAGATGCAGCGCCGCGAACCTATCCGCATCGTGCGCGGTGACGGTTGCCATGTGTACGACGACAAGGGCCGCCAGCTGGTGGATGGCGTGGCCGGGCTGTGGAACGTCAACGTCGGCCACAACCGCAGCGAGATCAAGCAGGCCATCATGAACCAGCTGGACGAGCTGGAGTACTTCCAGCTGTTCGACGGCATCAGCCACCCGCGCGCCGAGGAGCTGTCCGCCACCATCATCGACATGCTGAAGCCGGAAGGCATGGCCCGCGTGGCGTTCAGCAGCGGCGGCTCCGACGCGGTGGAAACCGCGCTGAAGCTGGCGCGCCAGTACTGGCGCGTGAAGGGCCAGCCGGACCGGACCAAGTTCATCTCGCTGAAGCAGGGCTACCACGGCACCCACTTCGGTGGCGCCTCGGTCAACGGCAACACCGTGTTCCGTCGCAACTACGAGCCGATGCTGCCGGGCTGCTTCCACGTGGAAACACCGTGGACCTACCGCAACCCGTTCACCGAAGACCCGGAAGAGCTGGCCAAAATCTGCGCGCAGATGCTGGAGCGCGAGATCCAGTTCCAGAGCCCGGACACCGTGGCCGCCTTCATCGCCGAGCCTATCCAGGGCGCCGGCGGGGTGATCGTGCCGCCGGCCAGCTACTGGCCGCTGATCCGCGAGGTGTGTGACAAGTACGGCGTGCTGCTGATCGCCGACGAGATCGTGACCGGCTTCGGCCGCTCCGGCTCCATGTTCGGCAGCCGCTTGTGGGGCGTGGCGCCGGACATCATGTGCCTGGCCAAGGGCATCTCCTCCGGCTACGTGCCGCTGGGCGCCACGGTGGTGAACCAGCGCGTGGCGGACGCCTTTGCGGCCAACGCCGACTTCGGCGGCGCCATCATGCACGGCTACACCTACTCCGGGCACCCGGTGGCCTGCGCCGCCGCCATCGCCAACCTCAAGATCGTGCGCGAGGAAAACCTGCCGGCCAATGCCGCCGCACAGGGCGAGTACCTGCTGGCCAAGCTCAAACCGTTCGCCGACAAGTACGCGGCGGTGGGCGAGGTGCGCGGCAAGGGCCTGATGGTGGCGCTGGACCTGGTGGTGGACAAGACCACCCGCGAGCCGGTGGACCCGATGGGCGGCTACGCCAACCGCGTGGCGGAGATTGCCCGCGAGAACGGCGTGCTGGTGCGCCCGGTGGGCACCAAGATCATCCTGTCGCCGCCGCTGGTGATCCAGCAGCCGCAGCTGGACACCATCGTCGCCGCGCTGGATGCCGGCTTCGCCGGCGCCTGATCGCGCCAACCGCAACGCTGCCGGGAGTGCCGCCATGACGACATCCGCCTCCGCCGCCGTGGCGCACTACGCGCAGCGCTGCATCGCCAGTGTTACCGGCCTGGTGCCGGTGACCTCCTGCGCCTTCTACCAGGTGGATGCCCAGCTGCGGCCGCGCCACTACCTGCTGCATGACATGCCGGGGCAGGTGCATCAGCACTACCTGTCCCACTACCAGCAGTGCGACCCGCTGCACCCGGCGCGCTTCGGCCACGGCACCAGCGTGATGCCGATGGGCGAGGCGGTGGCGCAGGGCACGCTGCGGCAATCGCGCTATGGCCGCTTCATGGCGCGCCACGGCATGGCCGACGTGGTGGAGCTGTTCGTGCGCCGCGGCGGCCGCGTGGTGGCCGGCTTCTCGCTGATCCGCGGCGAGGAGCTGGGCGCCTTCGGCAGCGCCGAACTGGCCACGCTGCAGCAGCTGCACGGCCTGCTGGAGCTGGCGGCCAGCGGCAACCTGCCGCTGCAGTTGGCCGCAGCGGTAGCGGATACAGCGGTGCGGCTTACCCAGCGCGAACGCGAAGTGGCGCTGCTGCTGCGCGACGGCGCCTGCAACAAGACCATTGCCCGCTTGCTGGATCTGGGGCTGCCGACGGTGAAAACCCATCTGCAGCACCTGTACCGCAAGTTTGGCGTGAATAACCGTACCGAGCTTGCCAGCCGGCTGTTTCTGGACCTGGCGCACGGCATGGAAATGGCCAGCTAAACTAGGCCAAACAGCACCGGCGCCATCATAAAAAGCCCGTACAGGCGCCGGCTACAAAGCGAGAAACAGATTAGGAGTCACCAGCAATGACTATTCAACAGAAACTGGCCCGCTACCTCGACCAAGGGGTGGTGGGCTTTCCGGTGGCACTGGCCAGCTCGGTAGGCGTGGTGATGGCCAGCCCGGTAATCCTCACCGTCACCAGCGGCTTCGGCATGGCCGGCAGCACCTTTGCGCTGGCGATGGTCATCGCCTGGATCATGATGCAGGCGCAGGCCACCACCTTCTCCGAGGCGGCATCGATGCTGCCTACCTCCGGCGCGGTGTACGACTACATCTCCTGTGGCATGGGGCGCTTCTTCGCCATTACCGGCACCATCTCCGCCTATCTGCTGGTGCATGTGTTTGCCGGCACCGCCGAGACCATCCTCTCCGGCATCATGGCGCTGGTGAACTTCGAGCACCTCAACACCATGATGGAGAGCAGCGGCAGCTCCTGGCTGGTGGGCGTGGGGCTGGTGGTGCTGTTCGGCGTGCTCAACGCGCTGGGCATCACCATCTTCGGCAAGGCCGAGATCATCCTCACCTTCGTGATGTGGGCGACGCTGACCATCTTCGGCGTGATCGGCCTGATCAAGGCGCCGGCGGTGCAGCTGGACGGCTGGTTCGGCAGCCCGCTGGATCTGTCCGACCCCAGCGGCGTGCTGAGCCTGATCGGCATGGCGATGTTCATGTTCGTCGGCTTCGAGCTGGTGACGCCGCTGGCGCCGGAGCTGAAAAAGGCCGGCCGCAACATTCCGCTGGCCGCCAAGCTGGGCCTCACCGGCGTGGCCACTACCATGTTCATTTACGGCGCTGCCATGGTGCACCAGGTGGCCAACGTGCCGATGGACCCGAAAAACCTCGCCGGCCCGCACCTGCTGGATACGCCGATGGCGATTCCGGCCTTCGCCGGCCAGGTAATGGGCCCGTTCGGCAAGATCTGGCTGGGCATCGGCCTGCTGTTCGCCGGCGCCGCCACCATCAACACCCTGATCGCCGCGCTGCCGCGCATCCTGTACGGCATGGCGCTGGATGGCGCGCTGCCCAAGGTGTTCGCCTACCTGCATCCGCGCTTCAAGACGCCGCTGTTCGGCATCCTGGTGGCGGTGGTGGTGCCCTGTGCCCACGCCTGGTACATCCACGGCGACCTCGACCGCATCATGCCGCTGGTACTGGCGGCGGTGTGTGCCTGGGGCGTGGCCTACCTACTGGTGAACATCTCGGTGGCGCTGCTGCGCATCCGCCGCCCGGAATTCCCGCGTGCCTACCGCTCGCCGTGGTTCCCGCTGCCGCAGATCATCTCCAGCGTCGGCATCCTCATCGCCATCTGGTTCATCACTCCGCCGGGCATGAACAGCCGCGACATCTACGTGCCGTTCGGCGTGATGCTGGGCCTTACCGCGGTGTATGCGCTGGTGTGGACGCTGTTCGTGCAGAAGGTGCACCCGTTCCGCCCGGTGGCGATCGAGGCGATCCTAGAAGAAGAGTTCGGCAAGGCCGCCGGCCATGAGTCGCTGATCGACGAGGAACTGAAGCGTGCTGCATCGCTTGGTTGACTGGCTGCGCCGCGAGCGCCCGCCGCGTGGCTACCGCCCGGGCGCCACGCTGGCGCGGTTGCGGCTGGAGCTGGGTGCCGAGTGCGAGCCGGCCGGCAGCACCGCGCTGGCCTGCCGCAGCGCCGACGGGCTGGTGTTTTCGGTATGCGAACGCACCGAGGCGGTATTCCTGGCGCACACCGTCAGCTGCGAATTCCGCCTGCCGCTGGCGCTGGCTGTGGAGGTGGATACGGCTGCGGCCAACGTTGGCCGCATCGTGATCCGCCACACCGGCGCGCTGCGCCGCCAGGGCATTGCCTGCCAGGTAACCGGGCCGGACGACGGCAGCCTGGCCGCCATCGCCCACCGGCTGCAGGAAGACGCCGCGCAGCAGGCGGCGCTGCTGCCACTGGATTTCCGCCGCTGCGAGCTGCGTTGGGAGGGGGGCAGCTGGCTGCTGTGCATCGAGCACTTTGGCGCCAGCGAGGTGGTGACCAGCTTCCCGCCGATGCGGCGCTACATCCGGCTGGTCGCGCCGCAGCGCCAGGCGCTGTTGCAGAGCCTGCGGGCCTGCCGGCAGCTGCTGGCGGCTTGAGTTCCGTTTTCACCTTGCCAACCACAAGGGCGCCTGCGGCGCCCTTGTGGTTTTAGTGTGTAGCTTGTCCGGGCTATTTGCTGCCGTAGGGCGGGTTGGCCGCAGGCCATACCCGCGCAAAGTTGGTCGTTCACGCGGGTATGAACCGCTGGTTCAACCCGCCCTACGTATTGTTTTCCAGCCGGTTCACTCGGCGGCGGTTTCTTCTTCCGGCGTGGTCGGCTGGGCGGCGGGGGCCGGCAGCTGTTCCAGCTCGGTGAGCAGGGTCAGCAGCTGCTCCAGCTTGTCCTCGCCGAAGTGCTGTTCGATCTGTTCGTAGCAGGCGGCGGACAGCGGCGAGATCTGCTGCGTCAGCGCGCGGCCTTCTGCCGACAGCGACACGATCAGCCGGCGGCTGTCGCTCTTGTCCTTGCGGCGGTGGATCAGGCCGGCCTTTTCCATGCGCACCAGGATGCCGGTGAGGCTGGGCGGCAGGATGCAGGCCAGGTCGGCCACCATGCCGGCCTCCATTTCGCCGCGGTCGTCCAGCAGGCGCAGGATGCGCCACTGCTGTTCGGTGAGGCCGTAGCCGTTGAGCAGCGGGCGGAAATAGGCCATCACGGCTTCTCGGGCGCGCAGCAGGTGCTGCGGCAGGCGGTGCTGGTGCGGGCGATGGGTATCCATGAGCGTGCTTCGGGTAATAGATGTTGAACATCTTAACATTTCACGCGGCCGCCGGCAGCCCCGCCGCGGCGCGTCATCCCTCCGGCTGATGCCGCCGCCGCCGCCGTGGCCGCAGACTGGCGCTTTACCACCCATCGGAGAGCCATATGTCCTTGCACAACAAAACCATCGTCATCACCGGCGCCGGCACCGGCATCGGCGAAGCCTGCGCCCGCCGCTTTGCCGCCGAGGGCGCGCGGCTGGTGTTGATTGGCCGCCGTGCGGCGCCGCTGCAGCGCGTGGCGCAGGTCACCGGCGGCCTGGTGCTGGTGGGCGATGCCGCCAGCAGTGCCGACTGGCAGGAATTCAGCGCCCGCATCCTGCAGCAGTACGGCGCCATCGACGCGCTGGTGGCCTGCGCCGGCGGCATGGGGCTGGGCAGCGCCACCGACACCGACGATGCCGCCTGGCAGCAGGCGCTGGCGGCCAACCTTGGCACCGCCTTCGCCAGCGCCCGCGCCTGCCTGCCGGCGCTGCAGCACAGCCGCGGCAGCATCGTGCTGCTGGCGTCCATTGCCTCGCTGGCGGCCGGGCCGGCGGTGTGCGGCTACACCACCGCCAAGCACGCGCTGCTGGGGCTGACCCGCTCGCTGGCGCGCGATTACGGTCCGCACGGCGTGCGGGTGAACGCGGTATGTCCGGGCTGGGTGCGCACGCCGATGGCGGACGAGGAGATGCAGCCGCTGATGGCGCATTACGGTGAAAGCCTGGACGCCGCCTACCGCCGCGTCTGCGCCGAGGTGCCGCTGCGCCGCGCCGCCGAGGCGCACGAGATCGCCGCGCTGTGCCGCTTCCTGGTGTCGGACGAGGCCGCCATCATCACCGGCGCCAGCATCGTTGCCGATGGCGGCGCCAGCATCGTGGACGTGCCGACGCTGGCGTTCGAGCGCTTGTAGGCAATAAAAAGGCCGCACCAGTTGGTGCGGCCTGCTTCAGGCTTACAGCAGCAATCAGCGTGCCGCCCAGGCGTTGAAGCGTTCCTCCAGCTCCTCGCCGTGCTCCACCCAGAAGTTCACATCCAGCGCCAGCGCGTTTTTCAGGTTGGCCGGCCAGGTGGGCAGTTTGGCTGCCACCTGCGGATTGATCTTCTGTACCGCCTTCAGATTGGTCGGGCCGTAGGCGATCTTGTTGGAGTACACCGCCTGGTTTTCTGGGCGGCTGGCATGCTTGATGAAGGCCATGGCCTCCCTGGCATTGGGCGAGCCCTTGGGCACCGCCCAGAAGTCGACGTCATAGATGCTGCCGGCCCAGGCCAGCTGCAGGTTCTTGCCTTCCTTCTGCGCCACGTCGATGCGGCCGTTGTAGGCCGAGCTCATCACCACGTCGCCGGCGGCCAGGAATTGCGGCGGCTGGGCGCCGGCTTCCCACCACTGGATGTGCGGCTTCAGCTGGTCCAGCTTTCTGAAGGCGCGATCCACGCCGGCCTTGCTGGCCAGCTGCTTGTAGACATCGGCCGGCTTCACGCCGTCGGCCAGCAGCGCAAACTCCAGGGTGTACTTGGCGCCCTTGCGCAGGCCGCGCTTGCCGGGGAATTTCTGCACGTTCCAGAAATCGGCCCAGTTCTGCGGCGCGGTTTTCAGCTTGTCGGCGTTGTAGGCCAGTGCGGTGGACCACACGAAGATGCCGGCACCGCATTCGCTGATTGCCGGCTTCAGAAAGTCGGCCTTGTTGCCCACCTGCGCCCAGTCGATTTTCTCGAACAGGCCGTCCTCGCAGCCGCGCATCAGCTCCGGCGCTTCGACTTCCACTATGTCCCAGCTTACTTTCCGGGCATCCACCATGGCCTTGATCTTGGCCATTTCGCCGTTGTAATCGCCGGCAGTCACCTTGTTGCCGCTGGCCTTTTCATAAGTCTGGTAGTAGGCCAGCGCCTGGGCGTCCTTGTTGGCGCCGCCGAAGGACACCACGGTGAGATCCTTGGCCATGGCGCCGGGCAGGTTGGCCGCAAGCAGGCCCAGGGCCACGATTCGGGGGAGGTAATTGTGCATAGCTGTTCTCCTGTGTGTGTGAAGCGGGTGCCCGGGGCGGGCGGGTGCTGCGGGTGAAACACGGGGGAAACTGCCGCTGTGGGACGGCAGAGGGAACGGGCCGGGCGGCAGCCGGTGCGGCGAGTGGGCGCTGCATGGCAGCCGGCGGAGGCGGGGAGGGCTGGATGGTGGTCATGGTGGGGGCATCGCAGCCCGCGACTGTCCGCGGCTTGGCAGGGCCAGTCTACGGAGCGGTTTTACATAGCCAAAATATTTAAAAGCTATGCACAAGATAAGCTGGAGATATGCAGTGGGTAGCTGACCCCGCGCTGCGGGCGAGGGCTGCGCGGGGTCGGGCCAGAGAGGGTTCAGGCCAGAGAGGGTTCAGGCCGGTACGGCGCCGGCTTCCGGCAGCGTGGCGCCGCCATCCACCACGATGGTCTGGCCGGTGATGTAGCCGGCGGCATCGGAGGCCAGGAACAGCATGGCGGCGGCGATGTCGGCCGGCTCGCCCAGCCGCCCCAGCGGCACGCCGGCGGCAATGCTGGCATTCAGCGCCGCGTCGCCCAGATTGGCCATCGCCGGGGTACGTATCATGCCCGGCTCCACGCCGTTGACGGTGATGCCGTCGGCCGCCAGTTCCAGCGCGGCTGCACGGATGAAGCCGTTCACCCCGGCCTTGGAGGCGGCGTAGTGCGCCAGGCCCGGGTAGGCGACGCGCGGGCCGGTAACGGAGGAGGTGGCCAGGATGCGGCCGCCGCGCACGCGCAGCAGCGGCAGCGCCGCCTGGGTGAGCCAGAACAGCGCCGACAGGTTCACGTCAAGCGTGCGCTGCAGCAGCGGCGGGGTGATGTCCGCCAGCGGCGTCAGCGGAAAGTAGGCGGCGTTGTGCAGCAGCACGTCCAGCCGGCCATGCGTGCGGCCAACGTTGTGCAGCAGTTCGCCGATGGCGTCGTGGTCGGCGAGGTCGATACCGTAGGCGTGCACGTCGCCGCCGGCGGCGTTCAGTTCGGCAGCGGTGGCGGCAGCCTTGTCGGCCTGCAGGTCGGCGATGATCACGCGCGCGCCGTGGGCGGCAAAGGCGTGGCTGATGCCACGGCCGATGCCCTGGGCGCCGCCGGTGACCAGCACCACGCGGCCGGCAAAATCCGGGGTGTAGCAGGGAGTGAGCATGTGTTTCTCCGGCATGGTGCGCGGCCCGGCTGGAGGCCGGGCCGCGGGAGGGAGGTAGACCGTGAACAGGCGCTCAGTCGAGCGCGTGGCGGGTGGTGTTCAGCACCTGCGCCGTGGCGCCCACCGCGAAGTTGGACAGCACGCCGAAGTCGCCGCCCTGGTAGCCGACGATCTTGCCGTCGGTCTTGCCGCGCGCCAGGTCGATCAGCACCACGCCCAGGGTGGGGATGATCTTCTCGCGCCACACGAACAGGTACAGCTGCGCGGCCAGCTTGATGTAGTGGCAGCGGTCGACATCGGCCAGGCCCTGCTCCACGCCCTGCAGGCATTGCCAGGCGTAGAAGTTTTCATTCAGGTAGACGTGCTCGTAGCACTCGGTGCGGCTGTAGCGGTACTGGTTGCGCATGCCGACCAGCTCGCGGGTGGCGTGGTGCAGCTGCTCGCCAGGCCTGGCCGCACGGTCCACGGTGCCGTGGCTGATGCTGGCGGCCACCGCGGTCAGCTCCAGCCCCTGCGCCACGCGGCGGAACGGATCCAGCCGGGTGGCGGCCTCGTCCGGCAGCTGGCCGTCGACGCGGGTGTACAGACCGTGCGCCAGGTCCAGCACCAGGCTCAGCGAGGCACCGGCCGGCGAGGGCGGCAGGCAGTCGACAAAGTACAGGCCGTCGCGAAGCGAGGTGATGCGGCACGGGGCGTGGCTGTCGCCCGTGTCCTGCTGCAGCGTCAGGCTGCCGTCGGCGGCAAGCTGCAGCGTGGCCACGCCGCCGGCGCTGTCGTACAGCCGGAAGCTGCGGCCGGCGAGATCGCCGCAGGGCGGCAGGGTGTTGTTGTCGGGGGCGAAACCGTCGGCCAGTGCGCCGACCTGGATGAATACCGGTTGCTGTTGCATTGCGTGCTCCATCGGTGCGAGCCCCGGGCGGGGCGATGGCAGCAATGTAGCGGCCGGCCGCGCAGCGGCCCATCAACCGGAGGGATGAGCCCTGAACCGGCGCCGGCCTGCGGCGGGCCGGAACTGCGGGGTACAGCGACGGTGCAGAAAGTGGCCAGCCGGGTGCGCCGTCTGGCAGCGCACCCGTTCCGTGCCCGCGCGGCGCAGCTGGCGCGCCGCTCGCCGCTTACTGCGGCAGGCGAATCTCGGTCAGCTGCCACGACACCAGGTTGTGCCGCTGCAGCACCAGGTTGATTGCATGCGCAGGCTGGTCGTGCCGGTAGACCTTGACGGTAAACTGATTGAGTCCGTCGTAGCCCATTTGGGTTTCGACTTTGTCTGATTCCGTGGCCGGCGCTTCCGGGCTGCCGGACTCGCTGCGGTGGGTGCTGGACAGCGGCTTTTCGCCCTGCAGCACCATGGCGAGGCCCTGCGGCGACACCACCGCATCGACCATGGCATTGACCATGGCGCCGGCAAACACCGCGCCCACCGCCGCCAGCGGGTTGCCCTGCAGTTTCTGCAGCATCTGGCCGTTCAGCTCGGCCTTCAGGTTTTCTTTGACGGTGGGAAAGTCCACGTAGCTGGCCAGCTTGCTCGCATTGCGTTCATGCGCGGCAGCCTGCATGCCGTGCACGGCCTGATACGGGGTGTAGTAAAACCAGCCGGCCAGTGCGACGGCGGCAATGGCCAAACCGCCTTTCAACTTGTTATCCATGGGGTGTCCTGTGTGGCGTCGGAAGAGTCGTCATCCAGATTGGATAGCAAATTGCCTGGCGCGGCAATGGCTGCTTGGCCGCGCGGCGTGCCCGCGCAGTGGTGGTGGCGGCAGGCAGGCCGATTGCCGCGGCTGGCTGCTGGCGGAGGCGCGGCAGCAGCGCCAGGAGCGCGCCTTTGCCGCAGGCGCCGGCCTTCAAGCGCTGGCGGCGCGCGCCGTCCCGCTACGTCCGCAGCGGCCGCGCTGGCGCCGCGCGGGCAGGGCAGGCCTTGCCCGCGTCAGCCGCTGACGGCAGCGGCACCGGCACTCGCCACCAGGTGCTGCATGGCGCTGGCAAACGTGCGCGCCTGCGTCGCCACCTGTTCCACACTCATGCCCGGCTTGAACAGCGCGCTGCCGATGCCGAAGCCGCTGGCGCCGGCGGCGCTGAAGGCGGCCATATTGTCCGGGGTGATGCCGCCCACCGGCAGCAGCCGGGTCGCCCGCGGCAGCACCGCGCGCAGCGCCTTGATGATGGCCGGGGTGACGGCTTCGCCGGGGAACAGCTTCAGGCCGTCGGCGCCGGCCTGCAGCGCGGCAAAGCATTCGCTGGCGGTCTGCACGCCGGGTAGCGCGTACAGCCCCAGCGCCTTGCTGCTGGTGACCACCTCCCGCTCCAGATTGGGCGACACGATCAGCCGCCCGCCGGCGGCAGCCACCTCGCGCACCTGCTGCGCGCTGAGTACGGTGCCGGCGCCCACCAGCATGCGTTCGCTGAAGTGCTGGGCCAGCAGGGCGATGCTGTCCAGCGGCGCCGGCGAGTTCAGCGGTACTTCCAGCATGCGCCAGCCGGCGGCATACAGTGCCTCGGCAATGGCGATGACTTCGTCCGGGCGTACCCCGCGCAGGATGGCGACCAGCGGCAGCTGCGCCATGGCGCTGTCGAGGTCCAGCGGCGGGGTAAGGGTGTGTTGCTGCATGTCAGGTCTCCAGGCCAAGGTTGGCCGCAGGTTGCCGGCACAGGCCGGCCTGGCTGGCGATGCACCACAGGCCGGCACTGGCGGCGCGCTCGCCATCCAGGCTCACGCTGGCGATGCCGAGGTGTTGCAGGGCGGTGGCGTAGCGGCGGGTCAGCGCCGGGCTGCCGATCAGCCCGCAGCGCGCCACGCTGCCGCCGGCGGCCAGCGCGCCGTGGATTTCGTAGCCGATCAGCAGGCCGGACAGCCAGTCGTTCAGCGCGGCGGGTGGCAGCTGCTGCTGCACGCCGCGGGCGCGCACGCCGAACAGCTGGTGCAGCCAGTCGCCACGCTCACGGGCGGCAGCCACGCCGGCGAGGAAGCTGTCGGCATCGAAGTCGCCGTCCGCCAGCAGCGGCGCCAGCAGGCTGTGTTCGCGCAGCAGCGCGTACAGCTCGCCGGTCATGCAGGTGGCCAGCGCCAGCAGCTGCCCGCCCTGCAGGCGCAGCCATTTGTTGTGGGTACCGGGGGTGAGGATCAGCTCCGGCGCCTCCAGTTCCGGGTAGGCGGTGGCCAGGCCCGCCAGCTGGGTTTCCTCGCCGCGCATCACGTCGCGGAAGCCGTCGCCGGCGCCGTGGTGGCTGACGCCGGGCACCAGGTAGACATCGCGGCGCCAGGCGTTCAGCGGGGCATCCAGCCGGGTAAGGTGTTGCCCCAACGCCGCCAGCGGCAGCGGGGTGGGCAGATAGGGCACCGTCTGCCAGCCCTGCTGGCTGCCGGCCATGCCGCAGGCCAGCATCGGCACGGTGGGGTGGGCCTGCAGCCATGCGGCCAACCAGGCTTGCACCGTGGCCACGCCGGCGGCGCCGGGGTGGTGGCTGACGCCCAGCGGCGCCTGCATGCTGTCCAGCAGCGCGCCATGCTGGCCGAACAGGAAGGCGCGCACCTGGGTGGAGCCCCAGTCCAGGCCGATCAGCGCCGGGGTAGTTACGGGTGGGGGAAGTGACATCGTGGCGCTCTCGTCGCGGGCAAGGTTGGCCGCAGGCATGGCTGCGGCCAACGTGGCCTTATTTGTTCTTGTAGTAAACGTCCACCCACACCGCGGCCAGCAGCACCAGGCCCTTGATCACCTGCTGGTAATCGATGCCGATGCCGAGGATGGACATGCCGTTGTTCATCACCCCCATGATGAAGGCGCCGATCACCGCGCCCATCACCTTACCCACGCCGCCGGAGGCGGAGGCCCCGCCGATGAAGCAGGCGGCGATCACGTCCAGCTCGAAGCCGAGGCCGGCTTTCGGCGTGGCGGTGTTCAGCCGCGCGGCGAACACCAGCCCGGCCAGCGCCGCCAGCACGCCCATATTGACGAAGGTGTAGAAGGTCAGCCGCTGGGTGTTGATGCCGGACAGGCGGGTGGCCTTCTCGTTGCCGCCCAGCGCGTAGATGCGGCGGCCGACGGTGGTGCGGTTGGTGACGAACTGGTACAGCGCCACCAGCAGGCACATGATGATCAGCACATTGGGCAGGCCCTTGTAGGCGGCCAGCTTGTAGCTGAAGAACACGATGATGGCGCCAATCAGCAGCTGCTTGGCCCAGAAGAAATGGCCGGGCTCTTCTTCCATGCCGTGGCGCAGGTGGGCGGCGCGCTGTTTCACCGCCAGCAGCAGCAAGGCCACCGCCGCGGTGCAGCCCAGCAGCAGCGAGCTGATGTGCAGGCCGTCGCTGTCGAAGGCTTCCGGGATGAAGCCGGAGCTGAGTTTCTGGAACACTTCTGGGAACGGGCCGATGGACTGGCCATCCAGCAGCGTCAGCGCCAGGCCCTTGAATACCAGCATGCCGGCCAGGGTGACGATGAACGACGGGATGCGGTGGTAGGCCACGAAATAGCCCTGCACCGCGCCGATGACGGCGCCGGCCAGCAGGCAGACGCCGGTGGCGACGAACACCGGCACCTCGTGCTGCACCATCAGCACCGCCGCCAGCGCGCCGATGAAGCCCGCCACCGAGCCCACCGACAAGTCGATGTGGCCGGCCACGATCACCAGCAGCATGGCCAGCGCCATGATCACGATGTAGCTGTTCTGCAGCACCAGGTTGGTGAGGTTGAGCGGCATCAGCAGCGTGCCGTCGGTCTGCAGCTGGAAGAACAGCATGATCACGATCAGCGACAGGAACATCGCGTAGTCGCGGAAGTTGCGGCGCAGGAAGCCGCTGTATTTCTTGCCCGCCGCCGCCGGCGGCAGGGTCACGGTGTGGTCGTTCATTTCTCGCTCCCGGCGCGTACGATCGCGCTCATGATCTTTTCCTGTGAAGCTTCGGCGGCGGGGAACTCCGCCACTATGCTGCCTTCGTTCATCACGTAGATGCGGTCGCACATGCCCAGCAGTTCCGGCATCTCCGACGAGATCATCAGCACGCACTTACCCTCGGCGGCCAGCTGGCTGATGATGGTGTAGATCTCGTACTTGGCGCCCACGTCCACGCCGCGGGTGGGTTCGTCCAGGATCAGCACCTCGGGCTGCGAGAACAGCCACTTGCTCAGCACCACCTTCTGCTGGTTGCCGCCGGACAGGTTCACCACCGGCTGCGTCACGCCGGAACAGCGGATGCGCAGCTTCTCGCGGAACTCGCGCGCCACGGTCACCTCGCGCGCCTGGTCTATTACCCCGGCCCGCGCCACCCGCGACAGATTGGGCAGGCTGATGTTGCGGGCGATGTCGTCGTGCAGCACCAGCCCCAGGCCCTTGCGGTCCTCGGTGACGTAGGCGATGCCGTGGCGTATCGCCTTGCGGATGGTGCTGACATCCACCGCCTGGCCGTGCAGGTAGACATCGCCCTGGATGCGCTGGCCGTAGCTGCGGCCGAAGATGCTCATCGCCAGCTCGGTACGGCCGGCGCCCATCAGCCCGGCAATGCCCACGATCTCGCCGCGGCGCACGTGCAGGTTGATGTCCTTCAGCAGCTGCCGCTCCGGGTGCTGCGGGTGGCTGGCGCGCCAGTTGCGCACCTCGAACACCGTGCCGCCGATCTGCGGCTGGCGGCGCGGGTAGCGGTCCGACATCTCGCGGCCAACCATGCGCTGGATCACGCGGTTTTCCGGTATCGGCGCGTCGGCGCAGTCCATGGTTTCGATGGCCATGCCGTCGCGTATCACCGTGATGCGGTCGGCCACCTTGGCGATTTCGTTCAGCTTGTGCGAGATCAGGATCGAGGTGATGCCCTCCCGCTGCAGCTCCAGCAGCAGCTCCAGCAGCGCGTCGCTGTCGGTTTCGTTCAGGCTGGCGGTAGGCTCGTCCAGGATCAGCAGCCGCACGTTCTTGGACAGCGCCTTGGCGATTTCCACCAGCTGCTGCTTGCCCACCCCCAAGTCGCTGATGCGGGTGGTGGGGGCCTCCTTCAGCCCCACTTTCTGCAGCAGCGCGCTGGTGCGCGCATACACCTGGTGCCAGTCGATGACGCCGTGGCGGCCCGGCTCGTTGCCCAGGAAGATGTTTTCCGCAATCGACAGCTGCGGCACCAGCGCCAGCTCCTGGTGGATGATGATGATGCCCAGCCGCTCCGAATCGCGGATGTCGCGAAATGCCTGCACCTGGCCGGCAAAGGCGATCTCGCCGCTGTAGCTGTGGTGCGGGTAGACGCCGCTGAGCACTTTCATCAGCGTGGACTTGCCGGCGCCGTTCTCGCCGACGATGGCGTGGATTTCGCCCGCCCGCACCGAGAGATTGACTTGGTTCAGCGCCACCACCCCGGGGAATTCCTTGGTGATGCTGCGCATTTCCAGAATTGTTTCCACTGCTTCGTCCCGTCGTGTAGCCCTGGCTGCCGGCGCGCGGCGGGCAGGGCGGTACCGTCGAATCCGCGCCGGCGCGCATGCGGCCAACCTTCGACCCTCATGCCGCGCCGGCACCGGCGGGTGGCCCCGCCGGCGTGGCCGGATCGGTTAGAACATGCCCTTGGAGTAGTAGCCGGTATCCACCAGCACCGGCTTCCAGTTGCTGATGTCCACACTGACTGGTTTGAGCAGATAGGAGGGCACGATCTTCACGCCGTTGTTGTAGGTCTTGGTGTCGTTCACCGGTACCGGCTTGCCCGCCAGCATGGCGTCGATCATGTCGCTGGTCACCTTGGCCAGCTCGCGGGTGTCCTTGAACACGGTCTGCGACTGTTCCTTGGCCAGGATCGATTTCACCGACGGCAGCTCGGCGTCCTGGCCGGTCACCACCGGCATCGGCAGCTTGGGCGTGCCGTAGCCCACGCCCTTGAGCGAGGAGATGATGCCGATGCTCAGGCCGTCATACGGGGAGAGAACGGCGTCCACCTTGGCGCTGCTGTAGTTGGCGCTGAGCAGGTTGTCCATGCGCGCCTGCGCCACCGCGCCGTCCCAGCGCAGGGTGGAGACCTTGTCCATGCCCAGCTGCTTGCTGCGCACCACCAGCTTGCCCTTGTCGATGTAGGGCTTCAGCACCGACATGGCGCCGTTGTAGAAGAAGAAGGCGTTGTTGTCGTCCGGCGAGCCGCCGAACAGCTCGATGTTGTACGGGCCCTTGCCGTCCTTCAGGTGCAGCGCCTTCTCGATGTAGCCGCCCTGGATCACGCCCACCTGGAAGTTGTCGAAGGTGGCGTAATAGTCCACGTTCTTGGAGCCCTTGATCAGGCGGTCATAGGCAATCACCTTGATGCCCTTGCTGGCGGCCTTGGAGAGCGCATCGGACAGCGTGGTGCCGTCGATGGCGGCAATCACCAGCACCTTGGGCCCCTTGGTGATCATGTTCTCGATCTGCGCCAGCTGGTTGGGGATGTCATCCTCGGCGTACTGCAGGTCGGTCTTGTAGCCCTTGGCCTGCAGGTACTTGACCATATTGCTGCCGTCGGCGATCCAGCGTGCCGACGACTTGGTCGGCATCGAAATGGCAACCATCCCCTTGTCGGCGGCGTGCGCGGCCAACGGTGCCAGACCGGCCAGGCCCAGCAGAATCGCCAGTGTGTGTTGTTTCATGACCATCTCCTCTTTCTCTCTCTGTGTATGACCGGTCACTGCCTGGCTCGGACGGCCAGTGGTGGGTGACACGATGGTTCTGCGGCATTATCCGGCAGCAGATCGGCGTTAAAACAGTTGTTTACGCTCAGGGCGCGGTGTAGGCGGTCTTGACTGTGGTGTAGAACGCCATCGCGTAATGACCCTGCTCGCGCGGGCCGTGGCTGGAGGCGCCGCGGCCGCCGAACGGCACGTGGTAATCCACGCCGGCGGTGGGCAGGTTCACCATCACCATGCCGCTCCGGCTGCGGCGTTTGAATTCGCTGGCGTGGCGCAGCGAGCGGGTGCAGATGCCGGCGCACAGGCCGAACTCGGTGTCGTTGGCCAGCTGCAGCGCGTGCTCGAACGATTCCGCCGCCATCGCCACCGCCACCGGGCCGAACACTTCCTCGCGGGCGATGCGCATCTGCGGCGTGGCCGCCAGCAGCGCCGGCTGCAGGTAGTGGCCGCGGCTGGCGCGGCTGAGCACTTCGCCGCCGAACAGGCTGCGGGCGCCTTCCTCGCGCGCGATGCGCAGGTAGTCCAGGTCGGTGGCCAGCTGTTTTTCGTCCACCACCGGGCCGATGTCGCTGCCGGGCAGGGTGGCGTTGTCCACCCGCAGGCTGGCCAGCTTCTGCTGCAGCCGCGCCAGGAACGGCTCGTAAATACCCTGCTCGATGATCAGCCGGCTGGAGGCGGTGCAGCGCTGGCCGGTGGAGAAGTAGGCGCCGTTGACCGCGGCCTGCACCGCGATGTCCAGGTCGGCATCGGCCAGTACCACGAGCGGGTTCTTGCCGCCCATCTCCAGCTGTACCTTCACCCCGCGCTTGCCGGCGCTGTCCAGGATCTGCTGGCCGACGCCGGCGGAGCCGGTGAAGCTGATGGCGTTCAGCGCCGGGTGCTGCACCAGGCTCTGCCCCACCAGCCGGCCGCTGCCCATCACCATATTGAACACCCCGGCCGGGATGCCGGCGCGGTGCAGGATGTCGGCCAGCACCCAGGCGCAGCCCGGCACCAGCTCGGCCGGCTTGAACACCACGGTGTTGCCGTAGGCCAGCGCCGGCGCGATCTTCCACGCCGGGATGGCGATGGGGAAATTCCACGGCGTGATGATGCCGACCACGCCCACCGGCTCGTGGCTCACCTCCACGCTGACGCCGGGGCGCACCGAGGCCAGCAGCTCGCCGCCGATGCGCAGCGCCTCGCCGGCAAAGAAGCGGAAGATCTGCCCGGCGCGGCCAACCTCGGCCACCGCCTCCGGCAGGGTCTTGCCTTCCTCGCGCGCCAGCAGCAGGCCGATCTCGTCCTGGCGCGCCAGCAGCTCGTTGCCCACCGTCTGCAGGATGTCGGCGCGGCGCTGGATGCTGCTGTGCGACCAGTCGCCCAGCGCGGCGCTGGCAGCTTCCATCGCCTCGCCGGTGTCGGCGGCGCTGCCGCGGGCGTATTCGCCCACCGGGTTGTCGAGGTCGGACGGGTTCTCGTTCAGGCCGGTGGTGGAACCGTTCACCCAGCGGCCGTTGATGTAGTTGCGGAACAGCGGCAGTTTCATAGCGCGCGCACTCCTTCGATGTCGAAGGCGGCCGGCGCGCGCGCCACCGGGTTGCGCAGCGCCGGGCCGAATTCGGGAATATGAATCACGAACTCGTCGCCTGCTTCAACCTTCACCCCGTCGGCAAAGCTCAGCGTGGCGGTGCCGAAGAAGTGCAGGTGCACGTCGCCCGGGCGCAGGAACTGCTGGTATTTGAAGTGGTGGTATTCCAGGTTGGCCAGGCTGTGGCACATATTGGCCTCGCCGGTGAGGAACGGCTTCTGCCACACGATCTTGCCGTCGCGCTCGATGCGGCTGTCGCCGCTCAGCGCCGCCGGCAGCGCACCGATGCGCAGCGCCGGCCCGATGGCGCAGGGGCGCAGCTTGGAATGCGCCAGGTACAGGTAATTCTGCCGCTCGGTGACGTGGTCGGAGAACTCGTTGCCCACCGCGAAGCCCAGCCGGCAAGGTTGGCCGCACGGGTCGATGATGTACAGCCCCACCAGCTCCGGCTCCTCGCCGTAGTCCAGCGCGAAATCCGGCGCCGGTAGCGGCTGGCCCGGCGCGGCCACGATGCCGCCGTCGCCCTTGTAGAACCATTCCGGCTGCACGCCGGGCTGGCCGCTCTGGTGGCGGCCGCCTTCCAGCCCCAGCTGGAAGATCTTCATGCTGTCGGTCAGCTCGGCATGCTCCTGCCGGTTCAGCTTCTGGTGCATCTGGTCGCGGGTGGCGGCGCTGCCCAGGTGGGTGAGGCCGGTGCCGGTAACGTAGCAGTGCGCCGGGTCCGGGTGGGTGAGCGGCGGCAGCAGCGCGCCGCGGTCGAGCAGTTCGGCATAGGGGGCGGGCGCGCCCAGCGGGTAGTCCTGCAGCGCGGCGGCCAGGTCGCGGCCGCTGGCAATGGCGGCCTGCGCCAGTGTGTAGGTGGAGGTCAGGCCGACGAGCGGGCGGTACTGCTCGCCGTCGGCGGACAGCAGGCCGACGGCAGGCTGGCCATCGGTGTCGAGATACTGGATCAACAACATGAAGCGGACTCCTGGCTGGGTGTTGAATCCATACTATCGCCAGAAGTGATGCTCAACTAATGAAAAAAATGCCATTATTGATACTGATTTTTGTATCGATTGGAGAGCGGGCATGGCGGGCAATTACCACAACTGGTTCATCCGTTCGCGGCTGAAGACGCGGCAGCTGTTGCTGCTGGTGGCGCTGGACGAGGAGCGCAACATCCACCGCACCGCCGAGGCGCTGCTGATGACGCAACCGGCGGTGTCCAAGCTGCTCAAGGAGCTGGAAGACATGCTGGAGGTGCCGCTGTTCGAGCGCCTGCCGCGCGGCATGCGGCCAACCTGGTACGGCGAGATCATGATCCGCCACGCGCGCAAGGTGCTGTCCAGCCTCAACCAGGCGCATGAGGAGATTCACGCGCTGAAGGCCGGGCAGATGGGGCAGGTGCGCATCGGCGCGATTACCGACCCCGGCACGCAGCTGGTGCCGCAGGCCATTGCCCGCATCAAGCAGCAGTACCCGCTGCTGGATATCAGCGTCACCATCGATACCAGTGACATGCTGCTGCCGCGGCTGATGGCCGGCAAGCTGGACATCATGATCGGCCGCATCCTGCAGCAGCAGGACAAGAGCAGCCTGGTGTACGAGGCCATCGCCGAGGAGCCGATCAGCATCGTCTGCCGCCCCGGCCACCCGCTGCTCAACGTGGCGGGGCTGGGGCTGCGCGACGTGTTTTCCGCCGGCTGGGTGCTGACCCCGGCCGGCAGCGTGCTGCGCCACCGCATCGACATGGGCTTCCGGCAGCAGAACATCGACCCGCCCAGCAATGTGGTGGAGACCGTGTCGCAACTGGTGACCACCACGCTGCTGGAATCCACCGACATGCTGAGCGCCATCGCCACCCGGGTGGCAGAGCACTACAGCCGCTACGGCATGCTGCGCGTCCTGCCGATCAACTTCCCGTGCAAGATGGACGAATTCGGCTTCATCACCCTGCGCGACCAGCAGCTGTCGCCCGGCGCGGTACTGATGATGCGCACGCTGCGCGAGGTGGCCAACGAGCTGTATGGCAGCAGCTTTACTGTCTGATTGATGTTTTTTTCGATATCGGTTTTGCCGATTTTTTCATTGGTTTGGCATCGATATGTGTTGCTAGGATGTTTCCATCACGCACGCCACAGTGCAGTAGCCACGGGAACACATCATGAGCAATGCCAAGAAGACACTACGCAGCCAGGGCTGGTTCGGCAAACAGGACCGCGACGGCTTCATGCACCGCAGCTGGGTGAAGAACCAGGGTTACCCGGACGATCTGTTCGATGGCCGGCCGGTGATCGGCATCTGCAATACCTGGTCCGAACTGACGCCATGCAACGGCCACTTCCGCGAGCTGGCCGAGTTCGTCAAACGCGGCGTGTACGAGGCCGGCGGCTTTCCGCTGGAGTTCCCGGTGATGTCGCTGGGCGAAACCCAGCTGCGGCCAACCGCCATGCTGTTCCGCAACCTGGCCAGCATGGACGTGGAAGAGTCCATTCGCGGCAACCCGATAGACGGCGTGGTGCTGCTGATGGGCTGCGACAAGACCACGCCCTCGCTGCTGATGGGCGCCGCCAGCTGTGACCTGCCTACCATCGGCCTGTCCGGCGGGCCGATGCTCAACGGCAAGTTCCGCGGCAAGGATGTGGGTTCCGGCACCGGGGTGTGGATGATGTCGGAGATGGTGCGCGGCGGGCAGATGAGCATGGAGGAGTTCGTGGCCTCCGAGTCCTGCATGCACCGCTCCAAGGGTAGCTGCATGACCATGGGCACTGCCTCCACCATGGCCAGCATGGTGGAAGCGCTGGGCATGTCACTGCCGGAGAACGCCGCCATTCCGGCGGTGGATTCGCGCCGCAACCGCTTGGCGCAGCTCACCGGCCGCCGCATCGTGGAGATGGTGAAGGAAGACCTCACCATGTCCAAGATCCTCACCCGCGAGGCGTTCGAGAACGCCATCCGCGTCAACGCGGCGATAGGCGGCAGTACCAATGCGGTGATCCACCTGCTGGCGCTGGCCGGCCGCATCGGCGTGCCGCTGACGCTGGACGACTGGGACCGCCTGGGCCGCGAGATGGACTGCCTGGTGAACCTGCAGCCGTCCGGCCAGTTCCTGATGGAAGACTTCTACTACGCCGGCGGCCTGCCGGCGGTGATACGCGAAATCTCCGGCGTGCTGCATGCCAACACTGTCAGCGCCAACGGCAACAGCATCGTGGCGAACTCCGCCGCCGCGCCGTGCTACAACCGCGAGGTGATCCGCCCGCGCGCCGAGCCGTTCAAGCCGGATGCCGGCATCGCGGTGCTGAAAGGCAACCTGGCGCCGGACGGCGCGGTGATCAAGCCGTCCGCCGCCACGCCGGCACTGATGAGCCACACCGGCCGCGCGGTGGTGTTCGAGGATATCGACGACTACCACGCCCGCATCGACGACCCGGAGCTGGACGTGGACGAGCACTGCGTGCTGGTGTTGAAGAACTGCGGCCCGCGCGGCTACCCCGGCATGGCCGAGGTGGGCAATATGCAGCTGCCGCCCAAGGTGCTGCAGAAGGGCATCACCGACATGGTGCGCATCTCCGATGCACGCATGAGCGGCACAGCCTACGGCACCGTGGTGCTGCACACCTCGCCGGAAGCGGCCATCGGCGGCCCGCTGGCGCTGGTGCAGAACGGCGACCTGATCGAGCTGGACGTGCCGGGGCGCCGCCTGCATCTGCATGTCAGCGACGCCGAGCTGGCGCGCCGCCGCGAGCAGTGGGTGGCGCCGGAGCAGCCGTCGCGCGGCTGGTACCATCTGTACGTCAAGCACGTGCAGCAGGCGCACCTGGGCGCCGACCTGGATTTCCTGGTGGGCAGCAGCGGTGCCGCGGTGCCGCGCGAATCGCACTAGGGTTGGCCGCAAGCGGCAGACCGATCAAGACCGCGCCACATAACAGCGGTCGGACAACACATACAAAGAGAGAGACATGAGCCAGTACGCACACTATCCCAGCCTGGCCGGCAAGGTGGTCTTCATCACCGGCGGCAGTTCCGGCATCGGTGCCGACATCGTTACCGCCTTCGCGGCGCAGGGCGCGCGGGTGGCCTTTACCGGCCGCAACCGCGAGGCAGCCACGCAGGTGCTGCAGGCCGCCGCCGCGCTGGGCCCCACGCCGCTGTTCCTGCCCTGCGACATGAGCCGGGTGGAGGACATCGCCGGCGCCTTTGCCGCCGCCCGCGAAGCGCTGGGCCGGGTGGACATCCTGATCAACAATGCGGCCAACGATGACCGCCACCAGCTGGCCACGGTCAGCGCGGACTACTTCGACCAGATGGTGGCCATCAACCTGCGCGCCGGCTTCTTTGCCGCGCAGCAGGCCGCCGCCGACATGGTGGCTGGCGGTGGCGGCGCCATCGTCAACCTCAGCTCCATCAGCTGGAAGATCAAGGGCGCCGGCTACCCGGTGTACGAAACCTGCAAGGCAGCCACCATCGGCATGACCCGTGCGCTGGCGCGCGACCTGGGCAAGCAGGGCGTGCGCGTCAACACGCTTACCCCCGGCTGGGTGATGACCGAGAAACAGCTGCGGCTGTGGGTGGATGCCGCCGGCGAGCAGATGATAGACGCCAACCAGTGCCTGGCCGGCCGCCTGCACGGCGACGATATCGCGCGCATGGCACTGTTCCTGGCGGCGGACGACAGCCGCATGATCACCGCGCAGGAATTCGTGGTGGACGCCGGGTGGACCTGATGAGCGAGGCACGCCTGCTGCATGACGCCCGCGCGGTGCTGGGCGAGGGGCTGTACTGGTCGGCGGTAGAAGCGCGGCTGTACTTCGTCGACATCCGCCAGCACACGGTGTACGCGCTGCAGGCGGATGGCAGCCTGTACCGCCAGTGGCAGCTGCCGGATCTGGCGGGCTGGGTGATACCGCGCAGCCGGGGCGGCTGGGTGGCCGGCATGCGCGACGGCTTCGCCCTGCTGCAACTGGGGGATGAGGCCACGCTGCAGCCGATTGCCAACCCGCACCCGCGCCAGCCCGGCATGCGGCTGAACGATGCCAAGGCCTGGCGCGACGGCAGCATTTTCGCCGGCTCGATGAGCGACAGCGACCCGGCTGGCGCCCATGGCCGGCTGTACCGGCTGCGGCCAGACCTGAGCTGGCAGGTGGTGGACAGCGGCTACCACATCTGCAACGGGCCGTGCTTCTCGCCCGACGGGCAGCTGATGTACCACACCGATTCCTTCCTGCGCACCATCTACCGCTACCCGCTGGCAGAAGATGGCACACCGGGGCTGCGCGAGGTGTGGAAGGTGTTTTCGCCGCAGGAAGGCTACCCGGACGGCATGACGGTGGATGCCGAAGGCTGCCTGTGGGTGGCGCACTGGGAGGGCGGCTGCGTGTCGCGCTTCGCGCCGGACGGCAGCCTGCTGCGTCGCATCCGGCTGCCGGTGGCGCTGGTGACCAATGTGGCGTTCTTTGGCGAACGGCTGGAGCGGCTGGCGGTAAGCACCGCCCGCGATGGCCTGAGCGCGGCAACGTTGGCCGCACAGCCGCAGGCCGGCAGCGTGTTCGAAATCGACCCGCAAGGCGTGCGCGGTCTGGCGCCGTACGCGTTTGCCGGCTGACATGGTGCTGCTGGCGCTGCGGCACGGGCCACTGCATGCCGAACTGCTGCCGCAGGCCGGCGGCAGCATCGCCCGCTGCTATCTGCAGACCGGCGCCGAGCGGCTGCACCTGCTGCGCCCTGCCAGCGATGCTGACATTGCACAGGGCACGGTGGCAGGCATGGCCTGCTTCCCGATGCTGCCCTTGTGCGGCCGGCTGCGCGATGGCCGCTTCCACCTGCCGGATGGCAGCCAGCTCAGCCTGCCGCCGCCGTGGCAGGCCAACCACTTTCTGCACGGCATCGGCTGGCGGCTGCCGTGGCAGCTGCTAGCGCAGCGGGCGGATCACGCCACGCTGCAGCTGCGGGTGAGCGACGGCGCCGGGCCGTACCGCTTCAGTGCCACCCAGCACATCACGCTGTATGCCACCGGGCTGACACTGGAACTGTCGCTGCGCAACGAGGCGGCGCAGACGCTGCCCTATGGCATTGGCCTGCACCCCTACTTTCCACGCCATGCCGATACCCGGCTGCAGACACATATCGCCGGCCTGTGGCAGGCGGATGCCGCCATCCTGCCGCTGTTCTCGGAGGCGGCGACGCCGCTGGCGGGCGCACTGGCCGCCGGCCTGCACCCGGACGACTGGCCGCTGGACAACACCGCCTATGGCTGGGGCGGCACGCTGAGCATCCGCCACGCCGGCCTGCAATTGCAGCTACAGGTCAGCGGGCCGGCCGATCTGCTCACTCTCTACACCCCGCCGGGGCAGGATTTCTTCTGCCTGGAACCCTGCACCCAGGTGCCGGATTTCCCCAACCTGGCTGCCCACCCCGCGGAACAAACCGGCGGCCACTGGCTGGCGCCGGGGCAGCGCCTGGCAATCAGCATGCGGCTGGCAGCGGGCTAGCGCCGCTGGGCCGTTCCGGGTGGCAAGGTTGGCCGCACGGCTCAGGCGGCCAGCTGCAGTGGTGTCAGCGCCGCGCAGCAGTGGCGGATCTCCTGCAGCAGCGCCTCGATGGCGGGGGAGGACGGGCAGCCCTGGCGCTGGGTCAGCCCGATGTCGCGCCGGCTGTTGCCGAGCTTGAGCGGCAGCGGCACGATCTGGCCGCTACGCAGTTCGTAGTGCAGCTGGTGCGGCGAGCAGGCGGTGATCAGGTCGCTGTTGATCAGCAGGCTGCGCACCAGCGCCAGGTCGCCGGTTTCCACCGACGGTTCCGGCGCGCTGCGACCACTGGCGGCGTAGGCCTGCTGCCAGGCCTGGCGGGCCGGAGAATCCTGCCGCGGCAGGATCCAGCCGGCGTCGCCCAGTTCCTCCAGGCTGGCCGGCGTGAGCTTGCTCAGCGGGTGGCCGGCGCGGCAGAACACGGCGACCTCGTCGCGGAACAGCGGCTGGCTGGTGTAGTGCGCGCTGTCGTCGTCGTGGCGCAGCGCGCCGAAGATGAAGTCGATGTCGCCGCAGTGCAGTCCCTTGGCCAGCTCGGCAAACGGGCTTTCGCAGGTGCGGATTTTCAGGCCGGGGTGCCGGGCCAGGGTGCGGGCGATGGCCGCCGGCAGCAGCTGGGTGCGGCACAGCGGCAGTGCACCCACGGTGACGGTGCCGCGGAGCGAGCCGTGCAGCGCCGACAGGTCGGCCTGGATGTGGCGGATCTCGGCAAAGGCGCGCCTGGCGTGCAGCAGCAGCCGCGCCGCGCTGTCGGTGGCCACCAGGCCGTGCGCCATGCGCTGGAACAGCTGCTGGCCGATGGCTTCCTCCAGCCGCGCCAGCGACATCAGCACCCCGGATTTGCTCAGCGCCAGCTGCTGGCAGACGGTGCTGATGCGCTGCTGCTCGGCCAGGCTGACAAAGATGCGCAGCTTGTTGCCGCTCATCAACAGCTGTGTCAGCGAGGCCGGGTCGATGCTGGCCGGCTGTTCGCGCGCCAGCGCTTGCGCCGCGCTGTGGATTTCAGCGTGAATGCGCATGCTGCGCTGGTACACCGCTTCGCCATAGCTGTTGAGCAGCATGCCGCGCGGGCGGCGTTCGAACAGCGCGCTGCCCAGCTGCGCCTCCAGCTGCGCCAGGCTGCGGGTGACCGCCGACGGCGCCTTGAAGATGCGCTCGGCGGCGCGCGAGATGCTGCGGGTCTGGGCGATGGCCATGAACACGCGCAGGTAGCGCAGGGTGTCGTCTGCCGGCTGGGCGGGCATCGTGCTCTCCTTGCTTGCGAGGGTGGGGTGCCGGCCCGGCCGGCACTGCTGCCGGCCTGGTCGCGGTCTGGCGATACTGCGCTGCTGCCATGATTCTGTGCAGATGGCAAAACCGTTCTGGTGATAACTTACGGTTATCAAAAGACGAGGGGAGCACGGCATGAAACTGGCGGCGCTGCAGGCACTGGTGATGGCGGTGGAGGAGGGCAGCCTGCGTGGCGCGGCGCGGCGGCTGCAGATGTCGCAGCCGGCGCTAAGCAAGATGGTGCGCGAGCTGGAGCTGGAGCTGTCGGCACCGCTGCTGCAGCGCAGCTCGCGCGGGGTGGAGCCCACCGCCGAAGGCAAGGTGCTGTACGGGCGGGCGCTGCGCGCCTGCCGCGAGCTGGACGCCGCGGTGGAGGAGATCGGCCAGCTGGGCGGCCAGATGGTGGGCAGCCTGCATATCGGCGCGGTGCCGCTGGCGGTGATGCTGCTGATCCCGGAGATGCTGCGCACCTTCGTGCCGCGCTTTCCTGACATCCGCCTGCGCATCAGCGAGGCGCTGTACGTGGCGCAGCTGCAACAGCTGCGCACCGGCGAGATGGACATCATCATCGGCGGCATTCCCGACGATCTGTCGCTGGGCGAATTCCATACCGAGCCATTGCTGACAACCTGCATGGTGCCGGCCGCGCGCCTGGGCAGCGCCTGGTTGGCCGCTGCCAGCTTGGCCGAGCTGCAGGCGGCGCCGTGGGTATATACCGGCGCCGAGTTTGGCGTCGGTTATGCACGGGTGCTGTACGAGCAGCACGGCCTGAGCGCGCCGCCGCGCGGTGCCACGGTCAACTCCACGCTGGGGCTGCTGTCGCTGGTCAGCGCCAGCGACTATGTGGCGCTGATGCCGCAGCAGATCGTCAGCCTGCCGCCATTCTCGCAGCAGATGGCGGTGATCCCCGTCCGCGAGCAGGGGCTGCCGCTGCGGGTCGGCGCCATCCTGCGCCCGGAATCGGTGCTGCAGCCGCTGATGCGGCAGCTGCTGGCGCATTTGCACCGCGCCGCCCACCACATCGCGCAACAGGCTGCTGGCTAGCGGCCGGCGCTGGCCGCGGCGGCGGCAAAGGTTGGCCGCAGGCGATCACAAAATCAGAAGGCAGCATCACAAAGCGGCAACGGCGTGCCGGGTGCTTGAACCTATAGTTGTCAGCACAACGACAACGGAGAGACACCATGGCCGACTCCCGCCACGCCTATGGCGCGCTGCGCCAGCTGCCCTGCGTCTGGATGCGCGGCGGCACCTCCAAGGCGGCATTCTTCCATGCCCGCGACCTGCCGGCCGACCCCGCCGCGCGCGATCGCCTGCTGCTGGCGGCGCTGGACGGCCAGGACAAACGGCAGATCGACGGCATCGGCGGCGGCCTGCCGCTCACCACCAAGCTGGCGATCATCGCGCCCCCCAGCCGGGCGGATGCCGATGTCGACTACCTGTTCGGCCAGCTGGTGATCGGCGAGAACCGCATCGACTACGCCCCCACCTGCGGCAACATCCTGGCCGCGGTGGCGCCGTTCGCGCTCGAGGAAGGGCTGCTCGCAGCCACGGCGCCGTACAGCCGCGTGCGCATCCACATGCTCAATACCCGCTCGCTGTGCGAGGCGCTGCTGGCCACGCCCGGCGGCCAGGTCGCCTACCGCGGCGACACCCGCATCAGCGGCGTGCCCGGCAGCGCGGCGCCCATCGAATTGGCCTTCCACGATGTAGCCGGCTCCTCCTGCGGTGCGCTGTACCCCACCGGCCACTACCGCGAGCTGGTGGCCGGCGTGGCGGTGACCTGCATCGACAACGGCATGCCGGTGGTGCTGCTGGCGGCGCAGGCGCTGGGCGTCAGCGGCTACGAGACGCCGGCCGAGCTGGATGCCAATCTGCCGTTCAAGCAACGGCTGGAGCAGATCCGGCTGGCAATCGGCCCGCGCATGGGCTTGGGCGATGTCCGCAACAAGGTGGTGCCCAAGATGACGCTGATCGCGCCGCCGCGGCACGGTGGCGTTATCCACACCCGCAGCTTTATCCCGCATAAGTGTCACGACGCCATCGGCGTGCTGGGCGCGGCCTCGGTGGCCAGCGCCTGCGTGCAGCCGGGCACCGTCTGCGACGGCGTGGCGCAGCTGGCGGACCCGGCGCTGCTGTCGGTGGAGCACCCCGGCGGCGAGTTCAGCATCCGCCTGCGCCACGGCGCGGACGGCATTCCCGGCGTGTCGCTGCTGCGCACCGCCCGCCCATTGTTCAGGGGAGCGGTGCAGCTGCCCTGAGTACCCATCGACCCGCACGCTAGCGGCGGGCGACATCTGGCATCGGTGGCAACCGATCGCCACACAGACACAATAAATGGAGAGAAACGTTATGAACCAAGCTGCAGTTCTGGATGTCCGGGCGTTCATCAACGACCGCAAAATGTCCGCCTACCAGTGGTTGCTGGTGGGCCTGTGTTTCCTGATCGTGGCCGTGGACGGCATGGACGTGGCCATCATGGGCTTTGTCGCGCCCAGCATCCTGGCGGAGTGGGGCATCGCCAAGCCGGCGTTCGGCATCGTGATGGGCGCCGCGCCGATCGGCCTGGCCATCGGCGCGCTGCTGGCCGGCTCCTCGTCGGACTGGTTCGGTCGCCGCAAGGTGCTGCTGGGCTCGGTGCTGACCTTCGGCCTGGCCACGCTGGCCACCGCGCATGCCGGCAATCTGCAGAGCATGACCGCGCTGCGCTTCCTCACCGGCCTGGCGCTGGGGGCGGCCATGCCCAACGCCAGCACGCTGATGGCGGAATACGTGCCGGAGCGCATCCGTTCCACCGTGATCGCCGCCATGTTCACCGGCTTCAACCTCGGCTCCGCCGCCATCGGCTTCGTGGCTGCCTACCTGACGCCGCGCTTCGGCTGGCAGAGCGTGCTGACCTTCGGCGGCGTGCTGCCACTGCTGTTGCTGCCGGTGCTGTTCGTGCTGCTGCCGGAATCCGCCCGCTACCTGGTGGTGCGCAATGCGCCGGCCGAGCGCGTGCGCCGCGTGCTGTCGCGCGTGTCCCGTTCCAGCCTGGAGCAGGTGCAGCGTTTCGAGTTGCAGGAGGCGCCGGTGGCCGCCAAGCAGCCGCTGGCGGTGCTGTTCTCCCGCGGCTACGGCGTGCGCACCCTGTGCCTGTGGCTGACCTACTTCATGGGGCTGCTGGTGATTTACCTCAGCACCAGCTGGCTGCCGACCATGATGAAGGATGCCGGCCTGGGCATCGACCGCGCCTCCACGCTGACCGCCATGTTCCAGCTCGGCGGCACCCTGGGCGGCCTGCTGGTGGGCGTGGCGATGGACCGTGCCGGCGCCAGCCGCGTGATCAGCCTGTCCTACCTGCTCGGCGGCGGCGCGCTGCTGCTGTTCGCCATGACCGGCCTGACCTCGCCGTGGATCGTGCCGGTGATCCTGCTGACCGGCTTCTGCCTCAGCGGCGCACAGACCGGCCTGAACGCCTACGCCCCCGGCTGCTACCCCACCATCGCCCGCGCCACCGGCGTGAGCTGGATGCTGGGCGTGGGCCGCTTCGGCAGCATTCTCGGCTCCTCTATCGGCGGCCTGCTGCTGAGCCTGGGCTGGGGCTTCCAGTCCATCTTCCTGACCCTGGCCGTGCCCGCCAGCATCGCCGCGCTGGCGATCCTGGGCAGCCGCAACCGCGACACCACCGTCTGAACCACCACCGACCAGCACGACCCGGCGGCCACCCGGCCGCCTCGTAAAGAAAGACATTGCACATGGCAACCATCATTGGCGGCATCGCCTGCTCGCACACCCCGACCATCGGCTTCGCGCTAGACCGCAACAAGCAGGACGACCCGGTATGGGCCCCGATCTTCGAAGCCTTCCAGCCGATCAAGCACTGGCTGGCCCAGAAGCAGCCCGACGTGCTGTTCATGATCTACAACGATCACGTCACCTCTTTCTTCTTCGACCACTACTCGGCGTTCACCCTCGGGGTGGACAGCAGCTACCAGGTGGCGGACGAAGGCGGCGGCCCGCGCGCGCTGCCGCCGGTGGCCGGCCATGCCGAGCTGGCGCGCCACGTGGGCGCCAGCCTGATGGCGGCCGAGTTCGACATGTCGTTCTTCCAGGACAAGGCGCTGGATCACGGCTGCCTGTCGCCGCTGTCGATGCTCAACAACAGCCGCACGGCCTGGGACACCCCGATCGTGCCGCTGGCGGTGGGCGTGCTGCAGTTCCCGGTGCCGTCGGCCGCGCGCTGCTACAAGCTCGGCAAAGCCCTGCGCGACGCCATCGAGAGCTACCCGCAAGACCTCAAGGTGGCCATCGTCGCCACCGGCGGCCTGTCGCACCAGGTGCACGGCGCGCGTTGCGGCTTCAACAATACCGAGTGGGACCTGCAGTTCCTCGAGCTGTTCGAGAAAGACCCGCAGGCGCTCACCCGCCTGACGCTGGCCGACTACGCCGAGCTGGGCGGCATGGAAGGCGCCGAGGTGATCATGTGGCTGATCATGCGCGGCGCGCTGTCGGCGCAGGTGAACAAGGTGCACCAGTCCTACTACCTGCCGTCGATGACCGGCATCGCCACCGCCATCTACGAAAACGCCGACGTGGCGCTGCCCAAGGCGCGCAGCGCCGATCTGCGCCACGCGATGGAACGCGAGCTGGCCGGGGCGGAACAGCTGGCCGGCACCCACCCGTTCACGCTGGCAACCAGCCACCGCGCCTACCGGCTGAACCGCTACCTGCACGACATGATCCACCCGGCGCACCGCGAGCTGTTCCTGGCCGACCCGAGCGCCTCGTTCGCTGCGGCCAACCTTAGCGCCGAAGAGCAGCGCATGCTGCGCGAGCGCGACTGGGATGCGCTGATCCGCTACGGCTGCATCTTCTTCGGGCTGGAAAAACTCGGCGCCGTGGTCGGCGTGTCCAACCTGCACATCTACGCCGCGATGCGCGGTCAGACGCTGGAAGCGTTCCAGGCCACCCGCAACGCGCCGGGCGCGCTGTACTCGGTGACCGGCAAGCAGGGCGGCGGCGAAGGCTGGGATCAGAAAACCGCCTAAGTCACTGGCGCACCGCTTGTATTTGTCTTGCGCGGCGGGGCCGGCCACGCGCCGCCCGCACCGGTCCCGCCTGTTTCAGGAGTTAAACATGATCATCGACATCCACGGCCACTACACCACCGCGCCCAAGGCGCTGGAAGACTGGCGCAAACGCCAGGTGGACAACCTGGCCACCCCCGAGCTGGGGCCGAAAGTCTCCGAGCTGCAGATCAGCGACGACGAGCTGATCGACACCATCGAAAGCAACCAGCTGCGGCTGATGAAGCAGCGCGGCGCCGACCTGACCATCTTCAGCCCGCGCGCCAGCTTCATGGCGCACCACATCGGCGACTTCAACACCTCGGCCACCTGGGCGGCGATCTGCAACGAGCTGTGCTACCGCGTGGCGCAGCTGTTTCCGGAGCACTTCATCGGCGCGGCGATGCTGCCGCAAAGCCCGGGCGTGGCTCCGGCCAGCTGCATCCCGGAGCTGGAGAAGTGCGTCAACGATTACGGCTTTGTCGGCATCAACCTCAACCCGGACCCGTCCGGCGGCCACTGGACCAGCCCGCCGCTGTCCGACAAGCAGTGGTACCCGATCTACGAAAAGATGGTGGAGTACGACATCCCGGCGATGATCCACGTCTCCACCAGCTGCAACTGCGCGTTCCACACCACCGGCGCCCACTACCTGAACGCGGACACCACCGCCTTCATGCAGTGCCTGACCTCGGACCTGTTCCAGGACTTCCCGACGCTGAAGTTCGTGATCCCGCACGGCGGCGGCGCGGTGCCCTACCACTGGGGCCGCTTCCGTGGCCTGGCGCAGGAGCTGAAAAAGCCGCTGCTGAAGGACCACCTACTGAACAACATCTTCTTTGACACCTGCGTCTACCACCAGCCGGGCATCGACCTGCTCACCCGCGTGATTCCGGTGGACAACGTACTGTTCGCCTCCGAGATGATCGGCGCGGTGCGCGGCATCGACCCGGAAACCGGCCACTACTACGACGACACCAAGCGCTACATCGAGGCGGCCAACCTGACCGCCGACGAGCGCCAGCAGATCTACGAAGGCAATGCCCGCCGCGTGTATTCGCGCCTGGATGCCGCCCTGAAGGCCCAAGGGCGTTAAACCGCCAACAACATCCTCCCTGCGTTGTTGCGCCGCCTTGCCGTACGACTTGTACTGTCTGCGGCGGCGCGCCTAGCAGGGACCGCTACGCTGAATGTTGTTAGCGGTTTTGTAGAGAGAGTGATGAACATGACACAAGCCATGAACCAACTCGGCGTGGTCAAACGCCATATCGAGCGTGCCGATCCGAAAGCCGTCGCCAAGCTGGCGCAATTCGGCGTGGCCACCATTCACGAAGCCATGGGCCGCGTCGGCCTGATGAAACCGTATATGCGCCCGGTGTACCGCGGCGCCAAGATCTGCGGCACCGCCGTCACCGTGCTGCTGCAGCCGGGCGACAACTGGATGATGCACGTGGCCGCCGAACAGCTGCAGCCGGGCGATGTCGCCGTCGCCGCCTGCACCACCGACAACGAAGACGGTTTCTTCGGCGACCTGCTGGCCACCAGCTTCCAGGCACGCGGTGCCAAGGGACTGATCATCGATGGTGGCGTACGCGACGTGGAAGAACTGGAACAGATGGGCTTTCCGGTGTTCAGCCGCGCCATCAACGCCAAGGGCACCATCAAGGCCACGCTGGGTTCGGTGAACATCCCGGTGATCTGTGCCGGCGCACTGGTGAACCCGGGCGACGTGGTGATTGCCGACGTCGACGGTGTGGTGGTGGTGCCGGCGGCACTGGCGCAGCAGGTGGCCGACGCCGCGGAGAAGCGCGAGAGCTTTGAAGGCGAGAAGCGTGCCAAGCTGGCCGCCGGCGTGCTGGGCCTGGACATGTACAACATGCGCGAGCCGCTGGAGCAGGCTGGTTTGCGTTACATCGACTGACGCGCACGCGCGCTGCCGGCATGCCCGCGCCACAGGCCGGGCGGCCCGGCGCCCGTTTCCCTGGCGAGAGGATGTCATGCAGGAGAGTCGTAGTGTGCTGGCCGAGTTGCCGAGCGAGTTCGGCATGCCGTGTTACCGGCTGCTGCGGCCGGGCGGCAAGGCGGTGGTGTTGCTGCACGAGATATTCGGCATTACGCCGTATATGCGGCGGCTGGCGACGTTTTATGCGGTGCTGGGCTACAGCGTGTACGTGCCGGCACTGTTTCACCGCCAGGCCAGCGGGCTGGCGCTGGATTACCAGCGCGATGCGGCGCTGGCGCAGGATCTGCTGGCGCGGCTGGATCTGGCGCAGCTGACGGCGGAGCTGCTCGACTTCGTGGCCGGGCTGCGGCAGCGCCACGGCCGGCTGGCGGTGGTGGGGTTCTGTCTGGGCGGGCGGCTGGCCTACCGCCTCAGCTGCCGCGAGGTGGCGGATTGCGCGGTGGCGTTTTATGGCGGCCGTATCCACGAGGATCTGCCGCAGTGGGGCGTCAACCGCTGCCCACTGCAACTGCACTATGGCCAGGACGACGCCATGATCCGCCCGCAGCAGGTGGAGCAGGTGCTGGCATTCCTGGGCGGCAAGGCTGTCGGCTATATCTACCCGGACAGCGGCCACGGCTTCTGCTGCAGCGAGCGCAGCACCTTCCATCAGGCGACCAGCATGGAGGCGGCGGCCAACACGCTGCTGTTCCTGAACCGCCATCTGTAACCGGGTGTCGCGGGCGGGCACCAGGCGGCAAGGTTGGCCGCAATGCTGCGGCCAACCTTGGGCCGCTCAGGCGTCCGGCTGGTAGAAATGCACGCGGTTGCGGCCGCTCTTCTTCGCGCTATACATTGCGGCATCGGCATTCAGCATCAGCTTGCTTTCGTCATCGCCAGCGGCCGGGTACAGCGCGCCGCCGATGCTGGACGAAATGACGATCGGGTGGCCGTCGATGGCGAAGGTCTCGGCCAGTGCGGCGCGGATTTTCTCCGCCACCTGCCGCGCCGCCAGCTCGCCGTGGATGGCGGGCAGGATGGCGACGAATTCGTCGCCGCCGAGGCGGGCAATGGTGTCCGATTCGCGGACACAGTCCTGCATGCGCCTGGCCACCAGCTTGAGCAGCTTGTCGCCGACGGCGTGGCCTAGGGTGTCGTTGACCGGCTTGAAGTTGTCCAGGTCGATGTACAGCAGCGCCAGCTGCGACTGGTTGCGCCGCGCGGTGGCCAGCGCCAGGCTCAGGCGGTCGGCATAGAGGGCGCGGTTGGGCAGCTTGGTCAGCAGGTCGTGATGGGCCAGGTAGTGGATCTGCTCTTCGGCCAGCTTCTTGGCGGTGATGTCGGAAAAGGCGGCAATGCGGCGCAGCACCTGGCCGGCGTCGTCGTGGATGGTGTTGACGCTCATCGTCAGCGGGTAGCTGCTGCCGTTCTTGCGCTGGTACCACATTTCGCCATGCCAGCTGCCGGTCGCCAGAATCGTGTGCCACACCTCCTGGTAGAAGGCTTCCGGCTGGCTCGCCGAGCGCATCAGCTGCGGGTCGTGGCCGATGATCTCGTGGGCGCGGAAGCCGGTGATGCGCTCGAACGCCGGGTTGACGGCCAGGATGCGCTTGTCGGCGTCGACCACCATGATGGCTTCGTCGATGGTCTCGTACACCGAGTTGGCGAGCAGCAGCTGTTCCTCGATGCGCTTGTGCTGCATGGCGATGCTGATCAGGTTGGCCGCCTCGCGCTGCTGTTCCTGGTCGGGCAGCGCCTGGCTGCCGGCGTGCTTGCGGAACGATACCAGCACGCCTTCCACCGTGGCTTCGCCGGAGATGATGGCGGCGGAGCAGCAGACTTCCAGCCCGGCCGTCGCGTTGCCGGCAAGCGGCCGCGCCGGCAGCGGCGCCGCGCCATCGCCCGGCATGGCCAGCTCCGGCAGCGGCGGGTACCACAGTGCCGGCAGGCTGGTGCCGGCCAGGGCCGCGCCGCCGTCGCCATCGTGGCTGAAGATGGCGTAGCTCAGCTCCTGGTTGTCCGTTTCCAGGCTGGCAATGATCTTGTCCAGCACGTCGTTGAGCTTGCCGCCGCGCGCCAGCATTTCCATCACCGCGCTGCGGATCGCCTCCTGTTCCTGCTTGCGCTTGCGGGCATCGATGTCGGAATGGGTGCCGATCATGCGCAGCGGGCTGCCGTCCGGCAGGCGGCTGACCAGCATGCCGCGCGCCAGTATCCATTTCCAGCGGCCGTCGCGGGTGCGGGTACGGAATTCGTAGCTGTACACCGGGGCGTTGCCGGCCAGGTAATCGGCAATCGCCTGCTGACGGACGAGCTGGTCCTGCGGGTGCTGGCGCTTGGCCCAGACTTCGATGCTGGTCGCCTGCGGGTCGCCGGGGTAGCCGAGGATGGCCAGTTCCTGCGTCGACAGGAACAGTTCGCCGGTTTGCATATTCCAGTCCCACAGGCCGTCGCCGGCACCTTCCAGCGCGAATTTCCAGCGCTCCTCGCTGTCGCGCAGCGCTTCCTCGGCGCGCTTGCGCTCGGTGATGTCTTCCACGATCGACCAGATGTACTGCTCGCCATTCCTGCCGCGCAGCAGCAGGCCGTTCAGGCTGATGCTGACCAGCGAGCCGTCCTTGCGGCGGTATTCCTTCTCGTACGGCCCGTAGCGCCCCTGGCTGAGCAGCTGTTGCAGCTGCCGCGCCTCGTCCTGCTGGTACTGCCGCGGGGTGAGCGTCCAGTAATCCAGCGCTTGCAGCTCCTCCGCCGGGTAGCCGCAAATGCGCTGGAACGCGGCGTTGAAATCCAGAAAGCGGCCGTTCAGGTCGGTCAGCGCAATGCCCAGCGGCGACAGCGCGTACAGCCCGGTGAGTTTCTCGCTGCTTTCCGTCAGCTCGGCGACTTTTTCCTCCACCTGCGCCTCCACCCGCGCGGTGTAGCCGGTGCCCAGCATCAGGAAGGCGCCCAGCAGGCCGGTGCCGAGGATGCCGGCGGCCAGCACCGCGGCGCTTTGCCAGCCGCGATGCTGCGCCAGGTAGTCGGGGCCGGGGGTGGTTTCGAACAGCAGTTCGCGTTGCCCGAAGCGCAGCCGCTGCTGCCAGCTGGCCGGCTGTCTGGGCTGCAGAAAGGTGTTGTACACCACTTGCGCGCTGCCGGTGTCGCGCAGCCGCAGCTTGAGCTCGGTCTTGCCGTGCGGCAGCAGTTTTTTTACGAACGCATCGATGCGGATCACCGTCAGCACCAGGCCATCCTCGCCGCGCACGGTCTTGACCGCGTGCAGCAGCAGGAAGCCATACGGACTCTGCGGCGCCTGTACCAGCCGCAGCGGCGGCGTGGCCACGCTGCGGCCGCTGGCGATGGCCAGCTGGACCGTGGCGGCGCGCGCGGCGGTGGAGTGGACATCGAAGCCCAGCGCCGGCTGGTTGCCGCTGGCAGGCTCGACATAGGTGATCGGGTAGTACAGCGAGCGCGGGGCGGCCAGGTGCAGCACATTGCGTCGGTCGCGCTCGCGCACGCGGAAGCCCGGTAGGCGGGCCTGCTGCGCAGCCTCGAACTGCGCTCGCTGGGCGAGGGTGATGCGCGGCGCCCACTCCATGGCCTGGATCATCGGGAAGCGCGCCAGCGCCTCTTGCGAGAAGCGGCGGAACTCGTCGGCGGTGACTTCGTCATCGCCGGCAAACAGCCCCTTGGTTTGCGCCAGCAGCGATTCCTGCTCGTCCAGCCGCGCCTGGATGGTGTCGGCCAGGCGCTGCGACTGCAGCTGGAATTCCAGCATCGATTCGGTCTGCTCCCAGCGGCTGACATTGACATACAGCACCACCAGCATGGAGAAGGCGAACAGCATCGGCACGGCGACGGTGCCCAGCCGTTTGCGCCATAGCCGGCGCGGCGCACCCGCCACCACCATGGTGAGCGGCAGCAGGACCAGCACGCCGAGGGTATCGCCGACCCACCACATGAACCAGCTGGGCAGGGCGTTGCCGGCCGGCACCAGGCCGAGCAGCAGCAGGCAGCCGACCGACAGCGTGGCGCTGAGCAGGCAGATCAGCGGCGACAGCAGCTGGAAGCACAGGATGTCGCGCAGGTTGTCGAAGGCGGCCGGGTAGCCGATCACCCGTCGCAGCAGCTTGCCGCCGAACATGGCCTGCAGCAGCGAGGCCAGCGCAATCAGCAGCGCGGCGCCGCAGCCGATCAGGCTGAGCTGCTGGCTGCTGTCGTAGCCTATCCACAGATTGAGCAGGAAGGAGCCGAGCAGGATGCCGGGCAGCGCGCGGCGGCCGGCGATGAAGGCGGCGGCCACGGCAATGCCGGCGGGCGGAAAAATGGCCGAGGCGTAGCCCGGCGGAATCGCCAGCAACAGGCTGAGCTTGCCGCAAATGATGTAGGCGGCGGCCAGCAGCAAGCCCATCTGCAGCAGCTGACGCGTGCTGCTGTCCGGGCTGGGGGGCGCTGGCGGCGGGAGAGGAACTGCCTGTGATGTCATCTTCAAGTCGCGTGCGGGGAGTGGCTTACGGCTCACCGTTCAAAATAGCGGTAAATTTCGATAGCAAAACCAGCGGCTGGCGCGGTTTGGCGCCACGTTGGCCGCAACATCACACCTTAGCGAATCCGGCGGTTAAAAAAAAGCCGCCGGGCAGACGCCGCACCGCCTTAGCCGGCGGCGACATTGTCGCTGCCGGCCAGCTCTACGCGGTTGCGGCCGGCATGCTTGGCGGCGTACAGCGCCTGGTCGGCGCGCCGCACCGCCGCGTCCTCGTCGGCATCGTCGGCCGTGGCCGCGGCCAGGCCGATGCTGACGGTGACCCGGCCCACCAGCGGCACCGTGGCCGCGGCGATGCTGGCGCGCAGCTTGTCGGCCAGCTGCAGCCCGTGCTGTGGCGCGGTATCCGGCAGCAGCAGCAGGAATTCCTCGCCGCCGAAGCGGGCGGCGAGATCGGTTTCCCGCACGCCGTGTTGCAGGATGCCGGCGACGAACTGCAACACATGGTCGCCGCTTTCATGGCCGAAGGTGTCGTTGACCCGCTTGAAGTGGTCGATGTCCAGCAGCAGCACGCTATAGCTGCTGCCGCTGCGCTGCATGCGGCGGAATTCCGCGTGTAGCCGCTCGTTGGCGGAGCGGCGGTTGGCCAGGCCGGTGAGGGTGTCGACGCGGGCCAGCTGCTCCAGCTCGCGGTTGGCCTGCATCAGCTCGGCGACATCCTTCACCACCAGCAGCAGCATGGTGCTGCCTTCATGCGCCACCGGCAGCAGGGTGACCTGGCAATCCACCGCCTTGTGGAACGAACTGTGGCCGTTGAGCAGCAGGCGTTCCATGCGGCCGTCCAGCGCGCGCAGCGCCGCCTGCTGGAGGCCGTTGCTCTGCCAGGTGGCGTTGTGATGGAAATTCTGCGTCAGCAGTTCCTGCTTGCTGGTGCCCAGGATGCTGGCGGCGGCGTCGTTGGCCAGCAGGCACTGGCCGTCGGCGCGGTACAGCAGCAGGCCGTTGTCGCTGGCGTGGATGATGGACTGGTTCAGCTGCTGCTGGCTGCGCAGCGCCATCTCCAGGCTGTGCTGGGTGCTGACATCCATCACCGCGCTGCGCGCGAACACGAACTCGCCGGCGGCGTCGAAGTGCGCGTTGGCGCTCAGCCGCACGTGCAGGGTGCTGCCGTCCTGGCGAACGAACTCGGTATCTTCCGTGCTCACGCTCTGGCCTTGCTGCATGGCGGCCAGGTGGCCGGCAAATGCCGGCCGGCATTCCGGCGGCAGCAGCTGGCTGACGTGCAGCCGGCCCACCACGTCTTCGCGGCGGTAGCCCAGCCATTGCAGCTCGCGGTCGTTGATCTGCGTGATGATGCCTTCGGCATTGTGGGAGTGGTAACCGACCGGCGACAGGTGGTACAGCTCGGACAGCTCGGCGGTGCGCGCCACCACTTTTTGTTCCAGCAGCCGGTTGCTGTCGGCCAGCGCCTGCTTTCTGGCCAGCAGTTGCAAGGTCATGTCGCGCAGCGATGCTTCCAGGGTCTGCAGTTCCAGGCTGTGCTGGCCGGTCACGAAGCTGGCGCTTTCATCGCCGCTGGCCACGCGCTGGGCAACCTGCACCAGCTGCTCAATCGGGCGGCTGAGGTGGCTGGCCAGCCAGAGCGCGCACAGCATGAAGATCAGCGACGCCAGCAGGGCGATCAGCAGCAGCGTTTGCTGCAGCTGCTTGACCGGGGCCAGCGCCGCCGCCAGCGGCTGGCGCAGCAGCACCTGCCAGCCCAGCTCGGTGCTGGCGCGGGCGGCGACGTTCACCTTGCTGGTCAGGTAGGCGGCGCCGTCGGGCCAGTTCAGCGTGGCATAGCCGTCGCTGACGCGGGCCAGCTCCGGCGGCAGCGGGCTGCCGATGGCGGCGAAGGGGTACAGGATGTCGCCCTTGCGGTTGAGGATCAGCACTTGCATGCCGTCCCTGGCGTGCTGGCTGCTGAGCGCGCGCTGCACCACCTCCTGAACCCAGTCCCAGTTGGCGTGGCTGCCCAGCACGCCGCGCACCTTGCCGTCCATGCCCAGGATCGGGGCGGCGAAATCGACGAAGCGCAGCGGCTCGCTGGGGTTCGGGTTGGGCAGCTTCTTGGCCAGCAGCACCGCCTCGTGCACATCGCCGACATAGGCGCCGTGGCTGCCCTGGATGAACCACGGCCGCTTGAGCACGCTCTGGCCTTCGAGCAGCCCGCCGGCCGCGGACAGCACCGTGCCGTCGGTATCTGCCACGCCGACCCAGGCATAGTGGCGGTAGGAATTCTTGATGTCTTCCAGGTGCAGCCGCAGCTCCGGGCTGTGCAGATCGCCGCGGCGGAACACCGGAAAGCGCGACAGCAGCGAGATTTCGCGGTCGCGTTCGCGCAGGTTCTCGGCCAGCGCCTGGGCAATGCTGCGGCTGACATCGTGCAGCGCCGCGCCGCGCGACTGGGCCACTTCCTGCGACGCCGCCTGTTCGAAATAGAACGCGGTGGCCGCGCCCACCAGCAGCGACAGGCTGCCGAACAGCAGCACCAGGCGGCCGCGGAAACTTTGCAACAGCTTCATCTGCCATCCCCATCGGTTAATGCTGAAAGCTTAGATGCAATTGGCGGCGGCCTGCCAGCTGTTTTACGCGGGCCTGGCCGGGCGCGCGTTCAGCGGGCGCCGGCTGGCGGCGCCAGCTGCGCGCTCATGAAGGCGACAAAGGCGCGCAGCCGCGCCGACAGGTGGCGGTGCTGCGGGTAGATGAGGGAAAACTGCCGCGAGCGGCCGCCGTAGGCCGGCAGCACCTCCACCAGCTCGCCGCGCGCCAGCGCCGGCGCGGCGATGAAGTGGTAGCTCTGGAACAGGCCGCCGCCGGCCAGGCCCCAGCTGATGCAGCCGGCGGCATCGTCCAGCACCCGCCGCCGGCTGTGGTCGCTGTATTCCAGCGCGCTGCCATCCGCGGCGCGGAACAGCCACGGCATCGCCCGGCCGGTGCTGGGCAGCACGAACTGCAGGCAGTCGTGCTGCGCCAGCTCCGCCAGCGTGATGGGCACGCCGCGCTGCGCCAGGTAGCCGGGCGTGGCGAACACGCCGAGGCTGGCATCTTCCAGCTTGTGCGCCACCAGCCGCGAATCCTGCGGCGTGCCGATGCGGATCGCCAGGTCGTAGCCCTCGTCGACGATGTCCACCACGCGGTTGGACAGGCTCAGTTCCAGCGCGATCTGCGGATAGGCGGCGCTGAAGCGCGGCAGCAGCGGCAGCAGCCGGTGGTTGGCGTACAGCGTGCCGGCGCTGATGCGCAGGCAGCCGCTGGGTTGCTGCTGTTGGCCGCTGAGCGTGCGTTCGGCATCGGCGATCTGCTCCAGCGCCTGCTGGCAGGCCTGGCGGTACAGCTCGCCCTCGCTGCTCAGCCGCACCGTGCGCGTGGTGCGCGCAAACAGCCGCACCCCCAGCCGCTGTTCCAGCCGCTTGATCGAGCGGCTGACCGCCGCCGGTGTCAGCCCCAGCGCCTCCGCCGCCGCCGAGAAACTGTTCAGCTCCGCCGCGGTGCAGAACAGCTCGATGCTGCCCAGCTGGATGGGATCGAATTTACGCATCGTTTGTTCGCCGGTGTAATAAATGAAGTGAACTCATGGTGATTTATCGGCCGGAAGGTTGCAAGTAGAGTGCGGGCCTGGCGCTGGCGGCATGGGCCGCGCGGCTGCTTTTCCCAACCCTAGGAGTGCGCGATGAGCGACATCATCTGGCCGGCCGGCTATGTGCCGGGCTTTACCGACAACTACTGCTCGAACGAGGTGATCGTCACCGGGCTGGATCTGCAGGTGCTGTGGTCGCTGCTGGCCACCCCGCAGCGCTGGCCGGGCTACTACGCCAACTCGGCCAACCCGCGCTTTTACGATGGCAAGGGGCCGCAGCTGGCGCCCGGCGTGCGCTTCTATTTCGAGACCTTCGGCTTTCCGGTGGAGGCCGAGGTGGTGGAGTGCGTGGCGCCGGTGCCGGGGCAGCCGGCGCGGCTGGCCTGGCACGGCTGGGCGGGCAGCACGGCGGAGGATCGCCTGGACGTGCACCACGCCTGGCTGCTGGAAGAGCTGGCGGGCGGCCGCATCCGCATCCTGACCCAGGAAACCCAGGTCGGCGCCCCGGCGCGGGCGCTGGCGCAGGCGCGGCCGAACCCGATGATCAACGGCCACCAGGACTGGCTGGACGGCATGGTGACGGCGGCGCGCCAGGCCGGCGCCTGAGCCGGGCGGCCGCGCGTTGCCGCTACCGCCACGGCCGCGCGCATGCGGCCAACGTTGGCCGCATCAGCCGCCGGCGGCCGGCGCCAGAAAGCGGGCGATGCGGGCCAGCACCCACGCCTCCTGCTCGCGGTGCGGCAGGTGCCGTACCGCCGGCATCAGCTCCAGCTGCACCGGGCCGCCCAGCCCGGCGGCGAGCTGTTCCGGGTGCCGGCGCGAGCCGTACTCGTCGTCGCTGCCGTGCAGCACCAGGCTGGCGCAGCGCACCTGCGGCAGCACCGGCTGCAACGACCAGTCGGCGAAGGCCGGCGACAGCCAGGTATCGATCCACGCCGCCAGCACCCACGGCGCCTTGGCGCCGTGGTAGCGCTGCAGGCGCTGCCTGGGTTCCGGCTGCTGGAACTGGCGTTGCGCCGCGAGGATGCCCTGCCGCGTGCGCTCCTCGACGAAGGCCTGCGCCGCGATGGTGATCAGGCCGTCGCAGGCGCTGGCGTAGCGCGCAGCGCATTGCACCGCCATGCCGCCGCCCACGCTATGCCCCAGCACGACGAAGCGCTGCAGGTCGAAATGCGCGCGCAGCGCCGGGAAGAATTCGGCGGCCTCCTGCTGGATAAAGTCGGCGCCCAGGCTATCGTGGTGCGGGTCGGAACGACCGAAGCCGAGGCGGTCGTAGCCGATCACCGTGCGGCCGCTGTGCGCGGCCAGGCGCGCCGGAAAGTCGCGCCACAGCTGCACGCAGCCCAGCGAGTCGTGCAGCAGCACGATGGGCGCCAGCTGGCCGGCGTCGTCGGCGGCCTGCCAGCGGCGGGCGTACAGGCGGCCGTGCGCGGTGCCGATCCAGTGTTCACTGCTCGGGGCTATGGCTGGCATGGTGGTTCAGGCTCCCAGTAAATGGCCCAGCACGCCGCTGGCGGCGATGCCGATGGCGACGGTCGGCAGCAGCGGCAGGCGGCAGGCGGCGAGCAGGGTGATGCCCAGCGCCAGCAGCTTGGCCGGCTGCGCGGCGACGAAGGCCGGCGCGATGACGGCCAGCAGCACGCAGCCCGGCACATTATCCAGCACCGCCTGCAGCCGTGGGCTCAGCGTGCGCTTGCGCAGCAGCAGGTAGCCCAGTACCCGGGTCAGGTAGGTGCTGACGGCCATCAGCACGATGATCAGCACGGTGGTGGTATTCAGCATGGGCGCGCTGTCCACAGCATGGCGGCCAGCAGGCCGGCGGCGGCACCGGCGGCGACATGCCAGGCGCCCGGCAGCAGCAGCGAGCTGGCCGCCGCCACCAGCAGGCTCACCAGCCAGGGGCGGCAGGCGCGCAGCCCCGGCCACATGCCGCGCAGCAGCACCAGAAACACCGCGGTAAACGCCATGTCGAAGCCGTACTGCTCGATATCGCCCAGCGCCGGGCCGAGCAGCGCGCCCAGGGCGGTAAACAGCAGCCAGGTGAGATACAGGCCGGCGGACACGCCCAGGTAGTAGCGCAGGCTGATGCGGCTGGCCGCGCGCTGCCGCGCATCGGCCAGCGCCATCGCCCAGCTTTCGTCGCACATGAAAAACAGCGCCGGCAGCGCCTTTCTGGCCGGCAGGTGCTGCAGATAGGGCGCCAGCGCCGCGCCCATCAGCAGGTGGCGGCTGTTCACCAGGCAGGACATCGCCACGATCAGCGCGACCTGCGGCGGCGAATGCCACAGCCGGATGGCGGCAAACTCCGAGCCGCCGCCGAAATTCAGCCCGGTCAGCAGCGGCACCTCTACGGCGCTCAGCCCTTTCTGGCTGGCCTGGGCGCCGAGCAGCAGCGCGAAGGGGATGAACCCCAGCAGCACCGGCAACGCGGCGCGCACGCCACGCCAGGCTTCGTCTCTGGCAGTGGCTGCCGCCTCGCCGGCAAGAATGGTGGTTGGATTGTGCATTTGGCCTCCTTGTTATTATTCTCTGCCAAAGCTGCCGCAATCGGGTTGCGTAGTTGCCACGTTTGGTATTGAAATTGGCAGTGGATACAGCAAAGCAAACCCTTACTGGAACCGGATGCCAATGAAACTGGACGCGATAGATAGACGCATTCTGGCCGCCCTGCAGCGCGACGGGCGGCTGCAGAATATCGAGCTGGCCAAGACGGTGGGGCTGTCGCCGTCGCCGTGCCTGCGGCGGGTGCGCCTGCTGGAGGAGGCCGGCGTGATCGAGCGCTACGTGGCGGTGGTCAACGCCGGCAAGGTGGGCAAGGGGCTGACGGTGTTCGCCCGCATCTGGCTCACCGGGCAGGATGCCGAGACCGTCGATCACTTCACCGCCGCCATCCAGCAGCTGCCGCAGGTGGTGGAGTGCCACTTGATGGCCGGCGATTGCGATTTCCTGCTGCGCATCGTGGCGGCCGATCTGGACGACTACCGCCAGTTCCAGATCGCGCACCTCACCCGCATCAAGGGGGTGCAGAGCGTGAAGACCGAGATCCCGATGCAGAAAATCAAGCTGACCTCGGCGATACCGGTGTAGCGGCGCAAGGTTGGCCGCATGCGGCCAACCTTGCGCGCCGCCTAGTCGTGCAACTCGGTCAGCGCCACCTGTTCCGGGCGCGATTCGCGGCTGATCAGCAGCACCGCCCACAGGATCAGCGCGCCGCCCAGCACCTGGGTCAGGTTCAGCTGCTCGCCGAGGAACAGCCACGCCAGCAGGATGGTCACCACCGGCTCGGCGGTGGAAATCAGCGACGCCTGGGTGGCGCCGGTGCTTTGCAGCCCGGAGAGGAACAGCGCCAGCGCCGCCACCGTGCCCAGCAGCACGATGCCGAGGATTGCGCCCCAGCCGGCCGGGCTGTGCGGCGGGGCGAAGCCGTTGACGGCCAGCCAGCCGCCGTAGCAGCAGGCGGCCGACAGCACCACCACGCAGGCATGGGTCAGCGGATGGCCGCCGTGCACCAGCCGGCTGCCGGCCAGGATGTACAGCGAGTAGATCAGCGCCGAACTCAGCCCCAGCAGCAGGCCCAGCGGCTGCGCCTGCAAGTCCACGCCGACGGTGACCAGCAGCCCGGCCAGCGCCAGGCAGATCGCCAGCAGGCGGCGGCGGGTGAACGGCTCCTTCAACAGCACGGTGGACAGCGCCAGCACGATGGCCGGAAACAAATACAGCAGCAGCGAGATGGTGCCGGCATTGGCGTAGTGCAGGCCGGTGAAATAGCAGGCGGCCATGCCGGCGTAGCCCAGGCTGCCCATCAGCATCAGCACCAGCAGCGAGCGGCCGCGTGGCCAGGGCAGCCGTTTGGCCAGGCACCACGGCAGCAGCAGCGCGCCGGCCAGCGCAAAGCGCAGGAACAGCAGCGTGGGGGTGGAGGCGCCGTCGTCGTAGGCGAAGCGGGCGAAAATGGCCATGCTGCCAAAGCCGATGGCGGACAGCAGGATCTTGAACTGGCCTAGCCAGGCATGGGGTTGGGGGCTGGACATATCGGGGTCACCGGCTCCGGGCAAGGTTGGTTATCAGGGGGCGGCTGGCTGGCGGCGTGCGGCCAACGTTACGCTGCCGCATCGCTGCGGTGGCCGCTTGTCATTCGCCGGCGTCGCTGTGCTCCGCGCCGCTGGCGGCGCTCGCCTCCGCGGAGGCCGCCGCCGCAGCCTGCAGATGCTGCAGGATCACCTGCCCGCCGCACAGGATGTCGTCGCTGATGGCGCGGGCGGCGGCCGGGCCGTCGTGGGCGCGGATCGCCGCCAGCACCGGGTAGTGGAAATCCAGCATGTCGTCGCCGCCATCGCCGTAGACCTCGGCGATCAGCGGCCCCATCTGCAGCCAGATGCGGTACAGGATGCCCTGCAGGAACGGCATGCCGGCGATCTCCACCAGCGCAAAGTGAAAGCGCTGGTTGAGGTCGCAGCCGCGGGCGGTGTCGCCGTCGGCAATCGCCTGCTCGTTCTGCCGCACCAGCTCTTCCAGCAGCGCGATCTGCTCGGCACTGGCATTCTGCGCCGCCATTTCTGCGGCCAGGCCTTCCAGCTTGATGCGGATGGCGCGGATCTCCAGGTAGCGCGCCTCGGTCATGTGCGGCACGCGGATGTCGCGTGCCGACTTCATCGCCAGCGCCTGCTCCTGTACCAGCCGCAGGATGGCATCGCGCACCGGGGTGACGCTGGTGCCCAGCCGTGCCGCCAGCTCGCGGATCTTCAGCCGCTCCCCCGGCTTGAGCTTGCCCTGGATCAGGGCATTGCACAGCAGGTGGTAGACGGTGCTGCCGAGGTTGTCGTGTTCCAGCGTGTCCAGCGCGTCGGTCATGGTGGGGCGTGCCGCAAGATTGAGTTGGCCCAATTCTAGCATCGGCGCCAGAAAATATGATGCATCAAAAAAGCAAAATGGCTGCCGGCGTGGGGTGCGCAAGGTTGGCCGCAGGGCGGCAAGGCCGGCGCGGCCGTGTTCGGCGGCAGCCGCCATCCCGTTGCACGCGACTGGCCGCGCCGCGCTTGCAATTGAAAAATGCAACAAATATGATGCATCATCATTCGATGGCTGGTAGCTAGCCATCGTGCCGCCGCGGCTGCGGCCGGGATGCGCCCGGCGGACGCGGCCGGCCGCCACCCATTCACGCAGGAGTCTGCCATGCCGGATCAAAAGCGTTACATGTTGCTGACCGGGGCCAGTCGCGGCATCGGCCACGCCACCGTCAAGCTGTTCCAGGAACACAACTGGCACATCTTCACCGTGTCGCGGCAGCCGTTCTCCGAGGACTGCCGCTGGCCGTCGGCGCGCGCCAGCCATGTGCAGGCCGATCTGGCCGACCTGTCCTGCCTTGATGCGCTGGTGGCCGAGGTGCGCAGCCGGCTGCCGGGTGGCGAGCTGCACGCGCTGGTGAACAATGCCGGCATCTCGCCCAAGGGGCCGGACAGCGCGCGGCTGGGCATTCTGGACAGCGACATGGACACCTGGGGCCGGGTGCTGAACGTCAATCTGGTGTCCACCGCGCTGCTGGCGCGGGCGCTGTTCCCAGAGCTGAAAAAAGCGCAGGGCAGCATCGTCAACGTCACCTCGATTGCCGGTTCGCGCGTGCACCCGTTTGCCGGCGTTGCCTACGCCGCCTCCAAGGCCGGGCTGGCGGCGCTGACCCGCGAGCTGGCGCACGAGTTCGCGCCGCACGGCATCCGCGCCAATGCCATCGCCCCCGGCGAGATCGACACCGCCATCCTGTCGCCGGACACCGCCAGGATCGTCGAGCAGGATGTACCGCTGCGGCGGCTGGGCACGCCGCACGAGGTGGCGGAGGCGATCTACTTCCTGTGCTCCAACCGTTCCGCGTATATCAACGGCTCGGAAATCCACATCAACGGAGGCCAGCATGTCTGACAGCGCCATCGACCAGCTGTTTTCCACCCTGGGCAGCGCCACCACGCCCGAGGCCGCCAGCGAACTGCTGTGGCAGCACTACGGCCTGCGCGGCCGCGCCAGCCCGCTCAACAGCGAGCGTGACCAGAACTTCCACATCCACGGCGACGACGGCGCGCAGTACGTGCTGAAGCTGACCCACCCGGCGGAGGCGCGCGGTGTCACCGATTTCCAGACCCGCGCACTGCTGCACGCCGCCAGCCGCGACCCGGCGCTGCCGATTCCGCGCGTTATCCCGCGGCTGGATGGCGAACCGTACGCGGCAATTACCCTGCCGGACGGCACGCAGCGGGTGTTGCGCCTGCTCAGCTACCTCGGCGGCCAACCTTTGCACCAGATCACGCGCTCGGCCGCGCAGCGCCGCCACCTGGGGCAGACGCTGGCGCGGCTGGATCTGGCGCTCAGCGACTTTGCCCATCCGTCCGCCGAGCACGCGCTGCTGTGGGACATCCAGCACAGCGAGCGGCTGCAGCCGCTGCTGGCCGAGCTGCCGCCGGGGCCGCAGCGCGACACCCTGGCGGCGTTCGTCGCCCATTTCCGGCGCGAGATCCAGCCGGCGCTGGCCGGGCTGCGCCGCCAGGTGATCCACAACGACCTCAACCCCTACAACGTGCTGGTGGATGCGCAGGACCAGATCACCACCAGCGGGCTGATCGACTTTGGCGACATGGTGCAGGCGCCGTTGATCAACGAGCTGGCGGTGGCCTGCTCCTACCAGCTGTCGCGCAATGCCAACCCGCTGGACACCGCCGCCGAGCTGATCGCCGGCTACCACGCGCTGTACCCGCTGCAGCGCGAGGAGGTGGCGCTGCTGTACGACTTGATCCTCACCCGGCTGTGCATGACGGTGACCATCACCGGCTGGCGCGCCAGCCGCTACCCGGAAAACCAGACCTACATCCTGCGCAACAACGGCCTGAGCTGGGACGGGCTGCAACGGCTGCAAGCCGTCGGCCGTGACGCCGCGCAGGCGTTTTTGCTGCAGCTGTGCGGCATGAAAGGACAAGCATGAGCAGCAAGGACCAACGTATGGCCAATGCCTTCGACTCGGCCACCGCAGCCAGCCTGCCGGCGCGCGAGCAGGCGCTGATCCAGCGCCGGCAGCAGCTGCTGGGCCAGGCCTACCGGCTGTTCTACGAGCAGCCGCTGCACGTGGTGCGCGGCGAGGGGGTGTGGCTGTACGACCCGGACGGCAACGCCTATCTCGACGTGTACAACAACGTCGCCTCGGTCGGCCACAGCCACCCGCGGGTGGTGGATGCCATCGCCCGCCAGGCGGCGACGCTGAACACCCACACCCGCTACCTGCACGACAGCATCCTCGACTACGCCGAACGGCTGCTGGCCACGCTGCCGACGGCCGGCTACCAGGCGATGTTCACCTGCAGCGGCAGCGAGGCCAACGACCTGGCGCTGCGGCTGGCGGCCAACTACAGCGGCGCTGCCGGCGTGATCGTCACCAGCCATGCCTATCACGGCGTCACCAGCAGCGTGGCGGCGTGCTCGCCGGCCTTCGGCCACAACGTGCCGCTGGGCGTGCAGGTGCGCACCGTGCCGGTGCCGGACGCCTACCGCTACCCCGACGAAGATGTCGGTGCACGCTTTACCCGCCACGTCGAGCAGGCCATCGCCGATCTGCAGCGGCACGGCATCCGCCCGGCGGCGCTGCTGGTGGACACGCTGTTTATCAGCGACGGTGTGTTTGCCGAGCCGGCCGGTTTTCTCGCCGGCGCGGTGGAGGCGATCCGCGCCGCCGGCGGGCTGTTCATCGCCGACGAGGTGCAGGCCGGCTTTGCCCGCAGCGGCAGCCAGTTCTGGGGCTTCCAGCGCCACGGTGTCACGCCGGATATCGTCACCATGGGCAAGCCGATGGGCAACGGCCACCCCATCGCCGGGCTGGCGGCACGGCCGGAGATCATCGACGCCTTCGGTCGCCAGGTGCGCTACTTCAATACCTTTGGCGGCAACCCGGTGTCGTGCGCCGCGGGCCTGGCGGTGCTGGACGTCATCCGCGACGAGGGCCTGCAGCAGAACGCGCGCGATACCGGCGCCTACCTCAAGGCCGGGCTGGCAACGTTGGCCGCAAAACATGAACTGATCGGCGATGTGCGCGGCGCCGGTTTCTTCCTCGGCGTGGAGCTGGTGACCGACCGGCAGCGCAAAAGCCCGGCCACGGCGCAGACCGGCCGCGTGGTCAACGCGCTGCGCCAGCGCCGCATCCTGCTCAGCGCCACCGGCCCGGCCGGCAACATCCTCAAGCTGCGGCCGCAGCTGCCGTTCTCGCGTGCCAACGCCGACCAGTTGCTGAGCACGCTGGACGAGGTGCTGGCCGGGTTGTAGCCGCGCAGTCGAGTGCGCCGCGCATGCGGCCAACCTTTACGGCCCGGCCTGGCTGCCGAGTCGGTATCAGCGTTGTTGTGCATCCGGCCGGTCGCTGCGCGGGCCGCAGGTGATGACGGATATGCCTGGACGGCTGGCGGCGGCCAGCGGCGGTCAGCTGCCCCGCGCCATGCCGGGCAGGGGGCCGCGTTGTCCCGCGGGGGCTGGGGCATGTGCGGTGCCGGCTGCCAGTTTCAGCGCTGCACCAGGGCCGACAGCACGAAGCAGGTATTGATGTTCTGCACGCCGGGCAGGGTGCTGATCTGGCTCCAGATCTGGTTGATGCGCTCGTGGCAGTCGGCTTCCAGCCGCACCATCAGGTCGATCTCGCCGCTGAGAATGGCGCAGTCCACCACTTCCGGAATCTTGGCGATGACGCTGGTGACATCGGCACCGCGCATGCGGTCCTTGCGGTACACCAGCATCACGGCACGAACCGTGTCCGCGTTGCTGTTGCCGGCGCGGCGGATGGTGTAGCCGGCGATCACCTTCTGCCCTTCCAGGCGGTCGATGCGTTGCCGCACCGATTGCCGCGACAGGCCCAGCCGGGTGGCCAGCGTCGCCAGCGGGATGCGGGCGTCGGCAGTCAGTTCGTCGAGGATGTGCTGGTCGATGGCGTCGAGTTTCATGGTCGGGTCAGCTCCGGAACGGGCGGTGGTGCCACCCGTTGGGGGTCACAGTGTGGCAAGTGCCTGCAGTACGTCGCGCTTCAGGTCTTCGACATTCTCGATGCCGACCGAGTAGCGGATGAAGTTGAGCGGGATGTCGGCGGCCTGCATCTGCGCCGGGCTCATGGTGCCGGCCCACATCGCGGCGGTGTGGATGACCAGCGAGTCGACGCCGCCGAGGTTGCCGGCGTTGTGCGGAATCTGCAGCGCGGCGACGAAGCGCTCGGCCTCGGCGTAGCCGCCGCGCACGCCGAACGCCACCACGCCGCCGTAGCCCTGCATCTGCGTGCGCGCCAGCTCGTGCTGCGGGTGGCTCTCCAGCCCCGGGTAGTACACGCGCTCGACCTGCGGCTGCTGTTCCAGGAAGCGGGCCAGCGCCAGCGCATTGGCGTTGATGCGCTCGACGCGCATCGGCAGCGTGCGCAGGCCGCGCAGCAGCAGCCAGGCGTCCATCGGCGACAGCACCGCGCCCAGCGTGATGTGGGTGTGCCAGATTTCCTCGGCCAGCGCCTTGCTGGTGCAGATCACGCCGCCGCTCATGTCGTGGTGGCCGCCGAGGTATTTGGTGGCGCTGTGCACCACGATGTCCACCCCCAGATCATGCGGACGCTGGTTGATCGGCGAGGAGAAGGTGTTGTCGGCCATGGTCAGGATGCCGTGTGCGCGGGCCACGCGGGTGACGGCGGCGATGTCGGTCAGCATCAGCACCGGGTTGACCGGGCTTTCCAGCAGGATCAGCCGGGTGTTGGGGCGGATCGCCGCTTCGAAGGCGGCGGCGTCTTCCTGTTCTACCAGCGTCACCTCGATGCCGAAGCGCGGCAGCATGTCGTCCAGCAGCTTGCTGCTGCTCATGTAGTGCCGGCGCTGGCCGATGACGTGGTCGCCGGCCTTGACCAGCGCCAGCACCGTGGTGGCGATGGCGCCCATGCCGGAGGCGGTCACCAGTGCCGTCTCGGTGCCCTCCAGCTGCGCCATCACGGTTTTCACCCGTTCGTGCACCGGGTTGCCGTAGCGGGTGTAGTTGCGCGGGTGCTGCGGCTCGCTGGACATGGCAATGAATTCGGCGCTGTCCTCGGCCTTGAACACCGCCGAGTAGTGGATGGCCGGCGCGACACCCTTTTCGTCAGTGAGGTCGGCATCGGCATGAATCACCATGGTTTCCAGTTGATAGTCCATATTGTTCTCGCTGGGTTGGTTGCACGCCGACAGGGTCAGCGCAGTTGGTGTCGGTTCAGGCGCGCCTCGCCGTACCGGGTCAGCAGCGACAGCACGGCGGCGATGACGATGTAGAGCAGGCCGGCCAGCAGCAGCGCGTCGGTGGTGTAGGACTCGATCGACAGCCGCCGCGCCACGCCGGTGAGGTCGAGCACGGTGATGGTGCTGGCCAGCGCGGTGGACTTCAGCTGCAGCACGATCTCGTTGCCCAGTGTCGGTGCCGAGATGCCGATGGCGCGCGGCACCACGATGTACCAGGTCACCATCAGCCGACTCATGCCGAAGGCGGTGGCCGCTTCCTTTTCGCCGGCCGGCACGCCGAGAATGCCGCCGCGGATGTCTTCCGCCATGTAGGCGGCCAGGTTCAGCGTCAGCGCCAGCAGCGCGCAGGGGAAGGCGTCGCCGACCAGCAGCCACAGCGCGGAATCGCGCACCCATTCGAACTGGGCCAAGCCGTAGTAGAGGATGAAAATCTGCACCAGCAGCGGCGTGCCGCGAAACGCGGACATGAACAGGCGGCTGGGCAGCGCGATCCAGCGCCGTGGCGAGCTGCGCGACACCGCCAGCGGCACCGCCAGCGCGAAGCCGAGCACGCAGGAGAGCAGCAGCAACTGCAGCGAGATCCACAGTCCGTCGAGCAGCGCCGGCCACGATTGGCTCAGTAGCAAGGCAAGTTGGTCCATGAGGGTTCCTTTCACGCCGGGCTGGCATAGCCGCGGTTGGCGCGTTTTTCAAAGTAGGCAAACGCTGGGTTGGAGACGGCTAGCAGCAGCAGGTAGATCACCGCCACCGCGGCGTAGAACACGAACGGCTGCTTGGTGAACTGCGCGGCGATATTGGCCTTGCGCAGCATGTCTTCCAGCCCGACGATCGACACCAGCGAGGTGTCCTTCAGCAGGTTCTGCCACATGTTGTTGAGGCTGGGCAGGCAGATGCGCCATGCCTGCGGCAGCTGCACGCACCAGAAGATCTGCCAGCGCGACAGGCCATAGGAGCGCGCCGCTTCCAGCTGCCCCTTGGGCACTGCCAGGAAGGCGCCGCGGAATACTTCCGAGGCGTAGGCGCCGAACACCAGCGCCAGCGCTACCACGCCACCGGCAAACGGGCTCAGGCTCAGCGTGCCGGCGAAGTGGGTGTTGATCAGGTTGGACAGGCCGAAGTAGCAGATCAGCAGGATCAGGAATTCGGGAATGCCGCGCAGGAGGTTGCTGACCAGATGGGCGCTCTGTCGCAGCCAGCGCAGCGCCGACATCTTGGCGGCAGCGCCGGCCAGCCCCAGCAGCAGGCCGAAGCAGAGCGAGGTGAACGCCAGCTCCAGGGTCAGGGCAGCGCCTTCCAGCAGCTGGGCGCTGTAGTCGAATAGTGCAGCCATGGAGAGTCTCCAGTGCGGGCCGCCGTGCAGGCGGCCCGGCGGGTGGGGTTATTGCGGCAGGATGCTGAACGGGAAGTAGCGCTTGTTGACGGCCTGGAAGTAGCCGTCCTTGTGCACGCCGACAATGGCCTGGTCGAACTGCGCCTTGAGTTGGCTGTCGCCCTTGCGCACGGCGATGGCGGTGCCGGCGCCAAAGATGGCGTCATCGGAAATGGCCTGGCCGGCCAGGGCGAAGCCGGCCTGCTGGCCGCCCTTGCTCAGCCAGTCGTGGGCCACGGTGCTGTCGGCGAACACCGCCTGGATGCGACCGGATTCCAGGTCTAGCCAGGCGGAATCCAGCGACTGGTAGACCTTGACGTTGATGCCGCTGCTGCTGGTCGGCAGGCGGCTGCGGAAATAACTTTCGTGGGTGGAGGCGGTCTGCACGCCGACAGTCTTGCCGCGCAGCGTGGCCGGCTGGTTGCTGATGCCGCTGCCTTTCTTCGCCACCAGGTGCACCGGCGCGGTGGTGAAGATGCGGCTGAAGTCCACCGATTTTTCCCGTTCCGCGGTGCGCGACATCTGCGCCAGCACCGCATCGATCTGGCGCGCCTTCAGTGCCGGGATCAGCGCGTCGAAGTCCATGGTCACCCACTGACAGGTCACTTTCATCGCGGCGCACATCTTGTTGCCGATTTCGATCTCCATCCCCTGCAGCTTGCCGGAGGCGTCCTTGTATTCGAACGGCGCGTAGTCGGCGAGGGTGCCGATGCGTACTACTTGTTGCGCATGGCTGGCGGGGCTGATCAGGGTCAGGGCGGTGAGGGCGGAGAACACGAGCTTTTTCATGGCGATTTCCTTTGGGTGGGGGCGGCAATCACAGGATGCTGGACAGGAATTTCTGGAACCGGGGCGACTGCTGGCGGGTGAACACTTCGTCGGGGCAGCCGTCTTCTTCGATCTTGCCCTGGTGCACGAACACCACGCGGCTGGCGACTTCACGCGCGAAGCCCATCTCGTGGGTGACCACCAGCATGGTGCGGCCGTCCTCGGCCAGCGCACGCATCACCTTCAGCACCTCACCCACCAGCTCCGGGTCCAGCGCCGAGGTCGGCTCGTCGAACAGCAGCACTTCCGGGTCGGTGGCCAGCGCGCGGGCAATGGCTACCCGCTGCTGCTGGCCGCCGGAGAGCTGGGCAGGGTAGGCGTGGCACTTGCCGGCCATGCCGACCTTTTCCAGCATCTCCAGCGCCTTGGCTTCGGCCTCCTGGCGGCCCAGGCCGAGCACCTTCTGCGGCACGAACATCACGTTCTGCAGCACCGTCATGTGCGCCCACAGGTTGAACTGCTGGAACACCATCGCCAGCTTGCGGCGGATGCGGGTGATCTGTTGCGGGTCGGCCAGCGTCAGTCCGCCATCGCGCGTCGCCTTCATCTCCAGATGCTCGCCGTTGATGGTCAGCCGACCGGCGTCCGGGGTTTCCAGCAGGTTGATGCAGCGCAGCAGGGTGCTTTTGCCGGAGCCGCTGCTGCCCAGGATCGAGATCACGTCGTGCTTGTGCGCGGTGAGCGAAATGCCTTTCAGGATCTCGACGCTGCCGAACGACTTGTGCAGCTCCTCGATGGCCAGCACCGGCGCCGGCGGCGAAAAAGCGGGATGGGCTAGGGATGTCATGGGTGATCCTCTCTATTCTCGATTTGTGGACGTCTTTTTTTGTGTGCCACTTCCGGCGGCGGCAGCGCCGCCGGCACGACGACTTGCAACCGCTTCCTAGCGCGCGCCCAGGCGCTTGCGTTTGAAACAGATCACCTTGGGCTGCGACATCTCGGCGATGGCGAAGCGCACCCCCTCGCGTCCCAGCGAGCCGTACTTGAAGCCACCGAACGGCATGCCGTCGAAGCGGAAGTCGGAGGAGTCGTTGATCATCACCCCGCCGGCCTGCAGCCGCTCCGCCACCCCCAGCGCCGTTTCCAGATGGCTGGTGAAGATGCCGGCCTGCAGGCTGCTGTCGCTATCGTTGGCCGCAGCCAGCGCGCTTTCCAGATCGTCGAACGGGGCGACGATCACCACCGGCGCGAACACTTCCTCGCGCCAGACGCGGGCGGTGGTGGGTACGTCGGCGAGGATGGTCGGCGCGTACAGCGCGCCCTGGCGCTGGTGGCCGCACAGCACGGTGGCGCCCGCTGCGATCGCCTCGTCCACCCAGCTTTCGATGCGGCAGGCCTGCGCCTCGCTGATCATCGGCCCCATGTCGGTGGCCTCGTCCAGCGGGTCGCCGACCCGCATTGCGGCGGTCAGCTCGGTCAGGTAGCGGGTGAACAGCTCGTACACCGGCCGCGCGATCAGCAGGCGCTGGGTGCCGATGCAGTTCTGGCCGGCGGCCCAGAACGCGCCGGAGACGCAGGATTCGGCGGCGTCGCGCAGGTCGCAGTCGGCCATCACGATCACCGGTGCGTTGCCGCCCAGGTCCATCGCCAGCTTCTTCAGCCCCGCCTCGCGGGTGATGGCTTCGCCGCTGACCGGGCCGCCGGTGAAGCTGACCATGCGGATCGCCTTGTCGCGCACCAGCGGCGCGGCCACCTCGCTGCCGCCGTGCACCAGCTGCAGCGCGTCGCGCGGCACGCCGGCCTGCCACAGGCACTCCGCCAGTCGCACCGCCGACAGCGGTGCCAGCAGCGACGGCTTGAGGATTACCGCATTGCCGGCGGCCAGCGCCGGGCCCAGCTTGTGGGCAACCAGGTTGAGCGGGTCGTTGAACGGGGTGATGGCGAGGATCACGCCCAGCGGCTCGTGGGTGAAATAGCCGCTGCGGTCTTCGGCGCCGGCGTAGGAATCGAACGGGATGATCTCGCCGCCGTGGCGCTTGGCTTCTTCCGCCGACAGCCGCAGGGTGTTGACGCAGCGCGCCACCTCCTTGCGTGCCTGGCGCAGCGCCTTGCCGGACTCCAGCACGATGGTGCGGGCAAACTCGGCCGCCTGTTGTTCCACCATCGCTGCGGCGCGCTGCAGCAGCTCGGCGCGCTGGTGGCGCGGCAGCGCTGCGGCCAACGTTGCGCCGTGGCGGGCGCGGCTGACGATGGCCGGCAGCGCCTCGACCGGGGTCAGCTCGACGCTGCCGACCACGCTGCCGTCAAACGGCGACTGCACTTCGCAATGCATGGCTTGCTGCTTGAGTGGCGCGTTCATGCTTGCACCTCCTGGCCGAGGGTCTGCTCGGCCAGCTCGATCAGGTCGGACAGCACGGCGAAAGCGGTTTCCACGCGCCCGGCGCCCGGGCCGCTGATGGTGACGCCGCCCAGCACGTCGGTGTCGAAGGTGATGGCGTTGGTGACGCCGCCGATCGCCGCCAGCGGGTGGCCGGCCGGCAGTTCGCGCGGCTCGACGCTGGCGCTGACGCTGCCATCCGGCTGACGGGTGGCGGAGCCGACCAGTCGCCAGCTGCGTCCGGCGGCCTGCGCGGCGTGGATGTCGCTACTAGTGAGGCCGGTGATGCCGCGGCAGGGCACATCGGCGCGGGTCAGCCCGGCCTGCCACAGCGTGTTGGCGAGAATCACCACCTTCAGCTGTACGTCGCCGCCGCCGAGGTCGGCGCTGGGGTCGGCCTCGGCGTAGCCGAGCGCCTGCGCCTCGCGCACCGCGGCGTCGAAGTCATGGCCCTGCGCCAGCCGCTCCAGCACGAAGTTGGAGGTGCCGTTGAGGATGCCGGCAAAGCCGTTGATCTCGCAGCCGCACAGCGTGGTGCCGATCTGGCGCAGCACCGGCGTGCCGCTCATCACCGCGCCCTCGTACTTGATGGCGGCACCGTTGGCCGCAGCCAGGGCGGTGAGCGACTGCTGTGCCAGCGCGATCGGGCCCTTGTTGGTGGTGATCACGTGCTTGCCGTGGCTCAGCGCGGCGCGGCAGTGCGACAGCGCCGGCTCGCCAGTGTGCGGGTCGGTGAAGGTGGCCTCGACCACCACGTCGACGTAGTCGGCGGTGACCAGTTCGAGGGTGGCGGCGAGGTCGATGTGTTCGTTGATGCGGGTGGCGGGGTCACGGCGCAGCGCATCGGTGCTGAAGCCGCTGTCGGCGGTGGCCAGCAGCGCGTCCAGGTCGATGCCCTGCGGGTTGCTGACCACGCCCAGGCGCAGGTCGGCCAACGCAGTGATGCGGAAGTCGAGGTCGCCAAGCTTGCCCTGTTTTGCCTTGAGCAGAGCCACCAGGCCCTGGTTAACGCCGCCGAAACCAATCAGTGCCAATCGGAAAGTCATCGCTGGATCCCTTCGTGTTCGAGTGTGGAACTTCATGGTACGGTGGCGAAATGTTGCAAACAATCGACTAATTGACGCTAAAAACGGTTATTTTGTTGCGTTTTGACTGTTGTCGGCTGCGCTTTGGCCGTCGCCTTCCACCGGGATGAACAGCGAGGTTTTCAGGGTGTTGAGCACCACGTTGGTGGTGATGCGGCGGATCATCGGGTTGTTCTCCATCACCCGCGCGGTCAGGCGGTCGTAGGCCTCGACATCCTGGGCGGTGATGATGACGATCAGGTCGGCGGCACCGGTCACGTAGTAGATCTGCTGGATGGCGTCGATCTGCTTCGCCCACTCGCGGAAGCGGTTGACGGTGTCGTAGTTGTCGCGCTCGATTTCCATGGCGGCGACAAAGCTCATCGGCCGCCCGACCAGCGCGCGGTCGAGCACGGCCACCTCGGCGCTGATGATTTTTTCGGCACGCAGCCGTTTGAGGCGCTTCTGCACGGCGGAGGCGGACAGGCCGATGGTCTCGGCAATCGTTTCCGCATTTACCGAGCAGTCGCGCTGCATGATGGTGAGGATCTTCTGATCGAATGAATCAAGCGCAGTAGTCATGGCCGTTATCCGGAAAATTAGAGATAGAAGGCGGTGGCCGCACTGGCCCCCGCACAGGTGCGCACCTGATCCAGCGCGTGAATCAGTGCGCTTCTGCTGGCAGCGCTAAAGCCATCAAACCGCACCGGCGGCAGCTCCAGCCGGTCAAGATCCGCTGGCAGCGGATAGACCTGTTCCGAGCCTTGCTGGCGCTTGGCGATCAGCGCGCTGCCCTGTAGCGCCAGCAGCGTCATCTGTAGCGAGCAGGGGGTTGCCAGCGCCAGCGCGTCGGCCAGCGGCAGCAGCAGCGGGGCGATTTGCTGCAACAGTGGAAGTTCGTACACCCCCGGCCACCAGGCGTGCGCGTGCGGTGGCCAGCAGCCGGTGGGCAGGGTGGCGACCATTTCCACGCTGCGATCACGGCGCAGCAGGGCATAGGCGTGCACGTGGCCAGCGGCGCTGGCGCCGGAGTGGAATAGTTCGCCGCAGGGCAGCGACGCGTACTGGGTGAGTGCGATGCCGGCCGGGCGCAACTGCGCCAGCAGCGTCAGCGCCAGCTGCCGCTGCCTGGCCGACAGCGGTTGGCCGACGATGCCGGCGGCCGGCAACAGCCGGCAGCGCCACTGCGGGCCGGGCGCCATCGTGACGATGGCGCTGCCGGCGGGCTGTCCGGCAGCAGGCGGCTGTTCGCTGGCAGGAGATAGTTCACGCATCCGACACCTCTCGTCTTGCTGCCGCCCGGCACTGGCCGGGTGTACCGATGTTTGGCAGCAATAAATTGATGTCAATTATGCCGAGGGCGCTCGCGGCGAAAATGCAAAATTTGGCGGTTTTGTTACGCGATCACGCCTATTTTTTGGTTTTTGTTCCGCCTGATTGGCGTGCCGGCGGCGGTTCGCGCAGCCGTCGTTGGGCGGTCGGCGGCAAAATTCAAGCAGCATAGGGTGGGCGCGATTGGCGTGGCTGGAGGGGCGGTGGGCCGACCCGGCTGGCGTTCTAGCCGGCGCGTGGCGCATGCGGCCAACCTTTACTGCCTTGACACGTTGGCCGCCGGTCGCCGGCTACTTGTATCGGCGGTGACATACAGTGGGTAAACCGGCGATACCCGCCGTGGCTGTAATGGCCGCCACGGAGGTATCTATGGTTCAACTCGATCCGCGCCGGCCTGGCCGCCAGCCCTGGCGCAAGCGATGGTTTGCGGCGGCGGCGCTGCTGTTGCTGGCGGTGGCCGCCTGGTGGCAGGCACCGCGCGCGGCGCCGGCACCGCAGCGGCTGACGCAGACGGTAACGCTTGGCCGGCTGGAAAAAACCGTCACCGCGCAGGGCTCGCTGGCGCCGCGCGACTATGTGGATGTCGGCGCGCAGGTGTCGGGGCAGATCAGCAAGGTGTATGTCGCCATCGGCGAGCAGGTCAAACAGGGCCAGCTGCTGGTGCAGATCGACGCCGAGTCCTACCAGACCAAGGTGGATAGCGACCGCGCGGCGGTGGACGACCTGCTGGCGCAGCGCGACAAGCAGCAGGCCACGCTGCAGCTGGCGCGCCAGGCGCTGGCGCGGCAGCACGGGCTGGCCAGCGCCGACGCCACCAGCCGCGAGGCGCTGGAAACGGCGCAGGCCGAGCACGATGAAGCCGCCGCCACGCTGCGGTCGCTGACGGCGCAGATCGCCAAGGCGCGCGCCACGCTCAAGGGCGACGCCGTCAGCCTCAAGTACACCCGCATCTACGCGCCGATCGCCGGCACCGTGGTGTCGCAAAGCTATCTGCAGGGACAGACCATCAACTCCAGCCAGAGCGCGCCGACCATCCTGCGCGTGGCGCGGCTGGACCCGATGACGGTGGAGGCCAGCGTGGCCGAGGCCGACGTGCCGCAGCTCAGGCCGGGCATGGCGGCCTGGTTCACCACCCTCGGCGACAGCCAGACCCGGCACCGGGCCACAGTGCGGCAGATCAAGCCGACGCCGACCACCACCAACGACGTGGTGCTGTACACCGTGCTGCTGGACGTGCCCAATCCGGCGCAGCAGCTGATGATCACCATGACCGCGCAGGTGTTCTTCCAGCTCGACCAGGTCAGCGGCCTGCCGGTGGTGCCGATGGCGGCGCTGAAGCCGCTGTCGCAGGACGGGGTGCATTACCGCGCGCAGGTGCTGGTGGACGGCAAGGTGCAGGAGCGCAAGGTGGTGGTGCGGCTGGCCACGCGCAGCCAGGCGGCGATTGCCAGCGGGCTGCGGGCTGGCGACGAACTGATCCTGGCCAGCGACAGCGGCAAGAGCAGCGGCACGGCGATGCCGCCGCCGCCCGGAGGCTAGCGATGAGCGCGATGCTGACTTTGCAGGGCATAGGCAAAAGCTACCCCGCCGGCGACGGCCACAGCAGCGTGCTGCACGATATCGAGCTGAACATCCAGCGCGGCGAGTTCGTCGCCCTGCTGGGGCCGTCCGGCTGTGGCAAGTCCACGCTGATGCACATCCTCGGCTGCCTGGACCGTGCCAGCAGCGGCCGCTACCTGGTGGCCGGCCAGGACGTGGCGGCGCTGGACGCCGACGCGCTGGCCGCACTGCGCTGCCGCACCTTCGGCTTCGTGTTCCAGCGCTACCACCTGCTGGCCACGGCCAGCGCCTGCGACAACGTGGCGCTGCCGGCCATCTACGCCGGGCTGGGCCACGGCGAGCGGCAGCAGCGCGCGCGCCAGCTGCTGACGCGGCTGGGGCTGGGCGAGCGGCTGCGGCACAAGCCGGCGCAGCTGTCCGGCGGCCAGCAGCAGCGGGTGTCGATCGCCCGCGCGCTGATGAACGACGCGCCGGTAATCCTGGCCGACGAGCCGACCGGTGCGCTGGACAGCCACACCGGCGGCGAGGTGCTGGCGCTGCTCAAGCAGCTGCACGCCGAAGGCCGCACCATCGTGCTGATCACCCACGACCTGGACATCGCCAGCCACGCCGAGCGCATCATCCGCCTGCGCGATGGCCGCATCGAGGCGGACAGCGGCAGCGTGGCGCCGGCCGCGGCGCAGGCCGCCGGCAAGGTTGGCCGCACGCCGCTGCCGGCGGCGCGGCTAACCTTGCCGGCCCGCGTGTGGCAGGCGCTGCAGATGGCGATGGTGGCGCTGCGCGCCAACCTGTTCCGCACCGCGCTGACCCTGCTGGGGGTGATCATCGGCGTGGCGGCGGTGGTCACCATGCTGGCTATCGGCAATGGCAGCAAGGCCGAGGTGCTGGAGCGCATTGCCGCCATGGGCAGCAACCTGCTGCTGGTGCGCCCCGGCGCGCCCGGCGTGCGCCCCAGCGGCAACATCGCCACGCTCACCGCCGACGACGCCCGCGCCCTCGCCAGCCTGCCCAATGTCGACGGCGTGGTGCCGATGCGCAGCGGCAGCGGCACCACCCTGCGGCTGGGCAACCGCGATTACCAGAGCGAGATCCAGGGCGTGTGGCCCAGCTATCCGCAGGTCAAGAACTGGGCGCTGAGCCGCGGCGCGTTCTTCGGCAGTGCGGAGGAGCAGCAGCAGGCGGCGGTGATCGTGCTGGGGCAGACCGTGGTGGACAGCCTGTTCCCGCTGGGGCAGAACCCGGTCGGGCAGTACGTGATGGTGGCCAGCATTCCGTTCGAGGTGCTGGGGGTGATGGCGAAGAAGGGCGCCAACAGCTTCGGCCAGGACCAGGACGACGTGGCGTTCGTGCCGCTGTCCACCGCGCAGTCGCGGCTGCTGGGGCAGCGCTATGTCAGCTCCATCACCGTGCGCATGGCCAGCATCGACAAGAGCAGCGTGACCGAGCAGCTGATCGGCAACATCCTGCTGGCGCGGCACGGCAGCGAGAATTTCCAGGTGCGCAATACCGCCTCGCTGGTGGAGATGATCACCAAGACCCAGAACACCCTCACCCTGCTGCTGGGCTCGGTGGCGGCGATCTCGCTGCTGGTGGGCGGCATCGGGGTGATGAACATCATGCTGGTGTCGGTAACCGAGCGTACCCGCGAGATCGGCCTGCGCATGGCCACCGGTGCGCCGGTGGGCAGCATCCTGCTGCAGTTCAATGTCGAGGCGGTGGTGGTGTGCGGCCTGGGCGGGCTGATCGGCATCGCCATCGGTTTGCTGGCGGTGTGGGGACTCAAACTGGCGGGGGTGTCGGCGGTGTATTCGCTGCTGCCGCCGCTGCTGGCGTTCAGCTGCGCCTTTGTCACCGGCTGCGTGTTCGGCTACCTGCCGGCGCGCAAGGCGGCGCAGCTGGACCCGGTGGTCGCGCTGGCGGCGGAATAGGATGACGACGATGCGGTGGATGGTAATGCCGGCAGCGCTGCTGCTGGCTCTGGGCGGCAGCCCGGTGCTGGCGGCCGGGGCGGCCGATTTGCCCTTGCAGCAGGATGCCTGGCGCGACAGCGGCGTGCCGTGGCAGGCGCCCCGCAGCCAGGCTGACTGGTGGCTGGCGTTTGGCAGCCAGCGCTTGCCGCAGCTGCAGGCGCAGGCGCGTGCGGCCAACCCCGGCCTGCTGTCGGCGCAGGCGGCCATTGCCAAGGCGCGGGCCACGCTGGCGGAAACCGCCGCCGACGGCAGCGTGCAGCTGAGCGCCAGCGCCAGCCGCCAGCACAGCGGCGGCGCCAGCAGCAGTCAGCTGGGGCCGGCGCTCAGCTACAGCGTGGACTGGTGGGGCCAGCAGGCGGCACAGCACCAGGCCGCGGCCGTGCGCCTCGCGGCCAGCGAGGCCAGTCGCGATGCCACGGCGCTGACGCTGGAGAGCGAAGTGGCGCGGCAGTACTTCTCGTGGCTGGCGCTGCAATGGCAGCAGCAGCTGGCCGCGCGGCAACTGGCGGCCATGCAGCAGCGCAGCGCCTTGCTGCAGCAGCAGGTCGCGCAGGGCAGCAAGGCCGCCTACGAATGGGCGGCACTGCAACAGGATGTCGCCAGCCAGACCGCCAGCGTGGCCACGCTGAACTTGTCGCTGCAGCAGGCCTTCGCCGCCCTGGCGGTGCTGTGTGGCCAGACGCCGCAGGACTTCCGCCTGTCGGCCGATGCGGCGCTCGGCGCGGAGGAACTGGCCGCGCTGCAGCAGCCGTATCCGGCGCCGCTGCAGCCGGCCGCGCTGCTGCTGCAGCGGCCGGACATCCGCGCCGCCGATGCCACGCTGCAGGCGGCGCAGGCGGATATCGCCGCCGCGCGCGCCGCCTTGTATCCGACGCTGACTTTCAGCTGGCAGGGGGTGCTCAGCAAGGTGGCCGGCGGCCCCAGCCAGTGGGTGGCCACCGCCGCCGGCGCGCTGGCCGCCACGCTGTACGACGGCGGCCGCCTGCGTGCCGGCGTCCGCTATAGCGAAGCGGAATGGCAGCTGCAGCTGCAGGCCTGGCGCAGCACGGTGCTGGCGGCCATCGCCGAGGCGGACAACGCCATGCAGGCCATGGCCGCCTACCGCCAGGCGATGACGGCGCTGGACGCGCAGCTGCAGGCCGCCGAGCAGCAGCAACGCGCCAGCGACGCGCGCTACCGGCTGGGCGCCATCGACAAGGCCAGCTGGCTGGCGCAGCAGGAGGCCACGCTGGCGGTGCACCAGAGCTGGATCGAGATGCGCGGCAAGCTGCTGTCCGCCAGCGCCAGCCTGTACGAGGCGCTGGGCGGCGCACCGCAGGCGGCGCCGGCCGGCGGCTAGTTGGCCGCAGCGCTGCGGCGCACTCTCTCCGCAGGTACGCAGCCTGTTGCGCGGTGCTCGCGTTGCCGGCGGTTCGGGCCGCGCGCTGACGTCCTGGGCCGGGCAATGCGCGCGCTGCGCGACCCGCGCCAGCCTCTTTTCGCCAGCGACGTCATTTGCCTGACGCGCCCGGCGCCGCAGCGGTAAAATCAATCTCAACATGCCTGATATTGATGGCCGGCAAATGGCGGCGCTTGATGCCGCAAGGATGAGCAATGGATACCGACACGCTGGCGCCGGACGCCACGCAACGGCCGCTGGGTATCGCCTACCTGATCGGCCGGCTGGAGCACGTGCTCGGCCAGCAGCTGCGCGACAGCCTGGGGCAGCACGGCCTGACCGCCAGCCAGTACAGTATGCTGTCGCTACTGCAGGCGCACGGCCAGCTGTCCAACGCGCAGCTGGCGGAGCGCTCGCTGGTGTCGCCGCAGGCGGCCAATGAGATGGTGAAAGTCATGCAGGGCAAGGGCTGGATCGAGCGCGAGCCGGACCCGGGCCACGGCCGCATCATCAGGCTGCGGCTCAGCGCCAGCGCGCTGCCGCTACTGCTGGCCTGCGACCGCGCGGTGGCGCAGCAGGAGCAGCGCATGCTGGCCGAGGTCGCGCTGGACGAACGCCTGCAGCTGCAACAGCTGCTGCAGACGCTGCTTAGCGGGCTGGCGCATTGAGGGCGGGAGCACGACATGGACCTGAAACAGATCGAATACTTTGTGCGCGTGGCGGAGCTGGGCAGTTTTACCCGCGCCGCCATCGTGCTGGACATCGCGCAGCCGGCGCTGAGCCGGCAGATCCGCCAGCTGGAGGTGGAACTGCGCCAGACGCTGCTGCTGCGCAACGGCCGCGGCGTGACGCTGACCGAGGCCGGCAAGCTGCTGCTGGAACATGGTCGCGGCGTGCTGCACCAGGTGGAGCGCACCCGCGAGGAGCTGGGCCGCGTGCGCGGCGCACTGGCCGGCAAGGTGGCGCTGGGGCTGCCGCCCAGCCTGTCGCGCGTGCTGTCGGTGCCGCTGTCGCGGGCGTTCCGCGCCCGGCTGCCGGAGGCCGCGCTGGCGATCCGCGAGGGGCTGTCGGCCAATATGCTGGAAGCGCTGCGCAACGGCCGGCTGGACGTGGCGCTACTGTACAACCCGGTGCCGGCGGCGGACATCGACATCCTGCCGCTGTGCGACGAGGCGCTGTACCTGGTGGAGCTGGCGGACGACGGCACGGCCGGCGGGCCGGTGACGCTGGCGGAGCTGGCGGCACGGCCGCTGGTGATACCGTCGCAGCCGCACGCCATCCGCATGCTGGTGGAGTCGGAGCTGGGCGCGCGCGGGCTGCGGCCAACCGTGGCGCTGGAAATCGACAGCGTGCCGGCGATCCTGGAGCTGGTGGCCGATGGCGCCGGCTGCGCGGTGCTGTCGCGGCTGGCGGTATCGGTCAGCGACAAGGCCGCGCGCCTGCGCCTGCGCCAGATCGGCGAGCCGGGGCTGTGCAGCCGCCTGGCGCTGGTGGTGAGTGCGCACCGCCCGCGCACCCTGACGCAGCAGGCGATGCAGGAACTGCTGCGCGAAATGCTGCCGGCCATCATCGAAGGCAAGCCACTGCCACCGGCGCCGTGACGGCGCTGGCGGCGCGTGGCTATCGCAAATCGCTATACCTGCGCGCTGGTCTGTAGCACGTGGTAGGTCTGCGGCCCGCGGATGCGGCCCGTGCCGCCGCGCGGCCCTGGCTGTACGCGCCGGCTCCGGCGGCTGCAAAAGCGCGTGCCCCCGCTGCCGCGGTTGGCCGCCGGCGGCGGCGATGCGGTAATCTGCCGCCATGCGAAAACTTCCTCCCCTTGGCGCGCTGCGGGCGTTCGAAGCCGCCGCGCGGCATGGCCACTTCGGCAAGGCGGCCGACGAGCTGTGCGTGACCCACAGCGCCATCAGCCACCAGGTGCGCGCGCTGGAAGCGGCGCTCGGCAGCGTGCTGTTCGAGAAGCACGGCCGCCAGCAGCGGCTGACCGACGCCGGCCAGCGGCTGTGCTATTCGCTGCAGCAGGCGCTGGACATCATGGCCGAGGCCTGCGGCACGGCGGCGGCGCCCGGCATGCACGGCGCGCTGAAGATCTCGGCGCCGGCGGAGCTGGCGCACCGCTTCTTTCCGCGCCTGATCGGCGATTTCGCCCAGCGCCACCCCGGCATCACCCTGCACCTGCTGGTGCACGACAGCGACGCCAGCGAGATCAACCCCGCCGCCGACATCACCATCCTGTACGCGATGGGCGACAGCGACTGGTCGCGCTACTGGGTGGTGCCGTTCCGCGCCATCGAGTTCTTTCCGGTGTGCCACCCGTCGCTGATCGAGGGCGAGCAGGCGCTGCGCCAGCCGCAGGATCTGGTGCGCTACTGCCTGCTGCACGACGACGCCGACGGCAAGACCTGGGCCACCTGGCTGGGCGCCCATGCCGCCAGCCTGGCGCCGCCGGCGCGCAACATCCACTTTGCCCATTCCGGGCTGGCGATCGAGGCGGCACTGCAACAGGGCGGGGTGTGCCTGGCCGACGAGCTGACCGCCGGCGACGCGCTGAAAAGCGGCCGCCTGATCCGCCCGTTGCGTGGCGCGGTGCCGTCGCCCGGCAACTACTACCTGCTGGCGGAGCGGCGCAAGCGCGACGATGCGCGGCTGGCCAGCTTTGTCGGTTTTGCCGGCCTGGCGCGCTACTTGTGTGAAAACGATTCACCTATCCCGTAGATTTCATCATTAGTCGGCGAGAAAAATTCACCCTACGCTGTGCCTGGCCTGGCGGCATGTTGCCGCCGGCCATCCATCCTGCCGGAGTTTCCGCATGGCACAGACGCTGACTTCCCTTCCCCGTAACGACGGTTTTCGCTGCCCCGGCGAATTCGAACCCAAGGCCGGCTGCTGGCTGGGCTGGCCGGAGCGCCCGGACGTGTGGCGCCACGGCGGCAAGCCGGCGCAGCGGGTGTGGGTGGACATCTGCACCGCCATTGCCGACAGCGAGCCGGTGACGGTGTGCGCGTCGGCGGCGCAGTATGCCAACGCCCGCGCCATGCTGCCGCCGCAGGTGCGGGTGCTGGAAATGAGCGTCAACGATGCCTGGTTCCGCGACACCGGCCCGGCCTGGCTGCTGAACGACCACGGCGCGGTACGCGGCGTGGATTTCCAGTTCAACGCCTACGGCGGCCTGGACGGCGGTATTTATTTTCCGTGGGATCGCGATCAGCAGATCGCGCAGAAGATCCTGGAGGCCGAGCGCGCCGAGCGCTACTGCGCGCCGTTCATCGCCGAGATGGGCGGCATCCAGTGCGACGGCGACGGCACGGTGCTGACCACCGAGCAATGCCTGCTCAACGCCAACCGCAACGCCCGGCTGGGCAAGGAGGCGATGACGCAGTTGCTGCTGGATTACCTGGGCGCCAGCAAGGTGATCTGGCTGCCGCGCGGCTGCAAGTTCGACGAAACCGACGGCCATATCGACGACCTGGCCTGCTTCGTACGCCCCGGCGAGGTGGTGATGCAATGGAGCGACGACCCCGCCGACCCGCAGTACGACATCTACCAGCAGACCTACCGCATCCTGGCCGCCAGCACCGACGCGCGCGGCCGCCGGCTGAGCATCCACAAGCTGCCGGCACCGGCGCCGCTGGTGTGGACGGCGGAGGAGGCCGCCGGGCTGGATCACGGCGAGCACGCCATGGCGCGCGTGGCCGGCACCCGCATCTGCGCCTCCTACATCAATTACTACCTGGGCAACCGCGTGCTGCTGGTGCCGGAATTCGGCGACCCGAACGATGCGGCGGCGCAGCGCGTGCTGGCCGGGCTGTTCCCGCAGCAGCGGGTGATCGGCATCGCCAATGCGCGCGAGATACTGCTGGGCGGCGGCAGCCTGCACTGCATCACCAGCGCGCAGTACGCGCCGCAGCGGCGCTGAAGCGCTAGCCGGCTGCGGCCAACGTTGGCCGCAGCCGTGGGCGGCAGGCGCGGCGCATGGCGCGTGGGGCGACGCCGGGCCGGCCCGCCTCGGCGAGCGGCTTACTCGCTGCCGGTGCGCTCGATCACCAGGATGCGCGCCTCGCCTAGCGGGTGGGCGACGTGTTCGCAGCCGGCGGCGGCGTGGAAGATGTCGCCGGCCTGCAGCTGCAGCACCTGCTCGTGGCGCGCGGCATCCAGGTAGTGCATGCGCACGCGGCCATCCAGCACCACGAACAGCTCCTCGCCGTCGTTGACGTGCCAGTGGTAGGGCTGGTCGGTCCAGTGCAGGCGGGCGCTGGTGCCGCCGATATTGGCGATGTCGCGGGCGCCCCAGGCACGGCTGGCGGTGAAGTCGCGGGCGCGGATCAGTTGCATCATATTGCTCTCCGGTTGGGCGGCCGCTGCAAGGTTGGCCGCAAGGCATCAGCAGAATCAGCCGCCATTGTGCCGGCCGCCGCACCGCCTGCCTGGGGGCGTTCGCGCCGCGTGGCGGACCGATCGCGCCAAACTGCGCGCCGCGATGCACGGCTGGCGCTGGCAGGGGGAGGGGGCGGTGGCGCCTTGCCGTTGGCGCGTGCGCGGCGCTGGTGAGACGGGCTTACGCGCCGGGTGGCGGCGGCCGGACGGCGCAGGTGCATTGCCAGCGGGTGGTGGCGGCGAGCTGTCCGGCAGCACTCTGCGCGCCGGCAGGGAGGTAGCGGAACAAGGGGCGGCAGGGAACGATGCTGGCGCTAGCGGCCTAGGCGCGGGCGGTGCTCAGGCCGGCAGCGGCCACAGCGGGCCCAGCTTGTGCAGGTGGCGCGCTTCCACCTGCACGCTCAGCTGGCTGGCGATGGTGCTGCCGTCGGCCGCCAGCCGCTGTTCCAGTGCGCGTAGCGGCGCCAGCTGCGGCTGGTTGAGCTGCTCGCCCTGCGCCACCACCATGGCGCTGTCGCCGCTGGCCAGGCGCACGAAGCTGCCGCTGGGGTAGACCCCGAGCAGCTTGACCAGCTGCGTGGTGTAGCGCGGCTCGAACTGCTCGCCGCCCTGGGTATACAGCTGCGCCAGCGCGCGCTGTGCCGGCACCGGCTGGCGATAGCTGCGCGGCATCAGCTTGGCGGTGGAAATGTCGATCACCCGCAGCAGCTGCGCCAGCGGCGAGGTCTGTTCCTGGCGCAGGTGGAAGGGGTAGCCGTTGCCGTCGAAGCGCTCGTGGTGGCCCAGCACGCATGGGTGCAGCAGCGGGCTGTCGAAGCCCAGCTCGCGCAGCAGCGCCGAGCTGACCAGCGGGTGGATCTCCAGCCGTTTGCGCTGGCTGGTGCTGAGCGGGCCTTCGTGGCGCGCCAGCTCGTTGTGCAGCGTGGCCGAGCCCAGGTTCATGCACAGTGCGGCCAACGTCAGGCTGTGCTGCTCGTCCGGCGGCAGCTGCAGCGCCGGCCCCAGCAGGCCGGCCAGCAGCGCGGCGTTGATGCCGTGCTGCGCGGTGTAGTCCTGCCACGGGCACAGCATGATGGCGGCGATGGCACCATCCGGTGCGTGGCGCAGCAGCGCCTGTAGCCGCGCCAGCAGCGCGTCGATGTCCTCGCCCTGCAAGCGCGGCGGCGGCAGGTACAGCAGCTGGCCGAAGTACGCCGCCAGCGCCTGGACTTCCTGCAGCGCGTTGGGCTGGCGCGCGGGTACCGGCGGCAGCGGTTTGCCCTGGTGCGGCGCATACAGGCGCTGGCGGAACTTGTCGCTCAGCGCAAAGTGCCAGTCGCCGTGCTGCAGCAGCCGGTTCTGCACGAACAGGCTATCCGGCAGGCGGTAGTGTGTGGGGTCTATCGTCATGGTTGATCGCGGGATGCTTGCCGGCCGGGGCGCGTGGCCGCCGCCGTGCCGGGCCGCGGCGGTGGGCGCCGGCGGCGGGAAACCGTTTCACTTTACCGGCAATGCTTGTTGAATGGAACCGCGCCGCCGCTCACGGCTGCGCCGGCAGCAGGTCGGCCAGGAAGGCGCGCAGCACCGCCGACTGTGGCGTGCCCTTGCGGGTGATGGCGTTGAACGGCCAGTCGGAGTGGAAGCGCGGCGGCGCGATCTGGCGCATGTCGCCGCTGTCCACCCAGCGGCGGGCGTAGTGGATGGGCAGAAAGCCGATGTAGGCGCCGGACAGGATCAGCATCGCCTGCGCCTCGATATTGTCCACCGTGGCCGCCGCCTTGCGCGCCTGCAGCTGCTGCAGGTCGTGCTGCTGCAGGTAGCCGCGCGCCACGATGTGGCCGGCGGCGATGCGCTCGAACAGCCCCGGTTCGGCATCGTTGGCCGCAAACAGCGGGCTGTAGCGGCTGCAGAACAGCCCGTCCGGCTCCTGGTACAGCTGGCTGTAGTCCAGGCCGGCCACCCGCAGCGGGAAATGGCCGATGGCGATGTGCAGGCGGCCGTCCAGCACCCGTTCCTCCAGCTCGGCCGGCATGCCGATGTAGACATCCAGATGCACGTCGTGGCCGCGCGCCACGAACTGGCGCAGCGCGCGCGCCAGCGGCGAGTCGGCATCGCTGATGGTGTTGTCGATGATGCCCAGGTACAGCTTGCCGGAGATGTGCTGCTTCAGCGCGCTGGTCTCGGTGCAGAAATTGTCCGCCGCCAGCAGCAGGCGCTGCGTCGCCTCGTAGGTGGCCTGGCCGTGCTCGGTGAGGCGGAAGCCGCCGCGGCCGCGCTCGCACAGGGTGACGCCGAGGCGGGTTTCCAGATTGGTCATCTGCTCGCTGATGCTGGACTGGCTCATGTTCAAGGTGGCCTGCGCCGCGGAAAAACCGCCGCATTTCACGATGGTCATGAACACCCGCAACAGCTTCAGATCCACGTCCTGCAGTTGTTTCATGCTGCGCCTCCCGCGCTGGCGGCCGTGCTGCCGGCCTGGCTGCTGTCACTTCGGCAATGCCGATGTGAGTATCTGATCTTTCATATTTTTTCGACACGAATCCCTGCGCATAGTCATGGAAACACGGGGCGGCTTCAAGCCCCGGCCCGGCAGCACAACACCTACGCGGAGAGAGAAATGTCGAACAACAGTTACGAGGGCGGCCGTCTGGACCTGCCCTTTGTCGGCCACTGCACCTTTGCCAAATCCCCGGTCTGCCTGGACTGGGAACGCATCGATGCCGACGTGGCGATCCTGGGCGCCCCCAACGATATGGGCACCCAGTGGCGCGCCGGCGCCCGCTTCGGCCCGCGCGGCATTCGCGAGGCGTCCACGCTGTTCTCCTTCGGCCATGCCGGCGCCTACGACCATGAAGACGACGTGATGTACCTCACTCGCGAGGACGTGCGCATGGTGGATGTGGGCGACGCCGACATCGTGCACACCGACATGGCCAGCAGCAATGCCAATATCGAGCTGGCGGTGCGCAAGATCCTGGCCTCCGGCGCCATGCCGGTGGTGCTGGGCGGCGATCACTCCATCCACGCGCCGGTGATCAAGGCGTTCGAAGGCCGCGGCCCGATCCACATCCTGCACATCGACGCCCACCTCGATTTCGTCGACGAGCGCCACGGCGTGCGCTACGGCCACGGCAACCCGCTGCGCCGCGCCTCGGAGATGGACCACATCGTCGGCATGACCCAGCTGGGCATCCGCAATGTGTCCTCCTCCAACCGCGACGACTACGCCGCCGCCCGCGCCGCCGGCTCCACCGTGCTGTCGGTGCGCCAGGTGCGCGCACTGGGTTGCGACGGTGTGCTGGCGCAGATTCCGGATGCGGCCAACTACTACATCACCATCGACATCGACGGCTTCGACCCGTCCATCGCGCCTGGCACCGGCACCCCCAGCCACGGCGGCTTTCAGTACTACGAAGTGCTGGAAATCATCCAGGGCCTGGCCAAGCGCTGCCAGGGCCGCATCGTCGGCATGGATCTGGTGGAAGTGGCACCGGCTTACGACCCGACCGGGGTGACTTCCATCCTGGCCGCCCAGCTGCTGATGAACAGCATCGGCTTCATCTTCCACGCCCGCGCCGAAGCCCGCCGAGGCTGAACAGCACCTGTCGCGCCAGCCCTGCGTAGAGAGGGCGGTGCTGAAAAAGAGGAGAACAACATGGATCAAGTCGTACAGCAGTACCTGGACCGATACGGCGTGTCCGCCGCCACCCGCGCATTTCTGGCCAAGCCGCAGCGCATGTTCATCGGCGGCCAGTGGCTGGAGGCTGCCGACGGCGCCTGTTTCGAGGTGACCGAGCCGTCCACCGGCGGCCACATCACCCGCGTGCCGTCCGCCAGCGTGGCCGAGCTGGACCGCGCCGTGGCCGCCGCCCGCGCGCAGTTCGATGGCGGCGAATGGCGCCAGCTCAAGCCGCTGGCGCGCGAGCGCCTGCTGCAGCGCCTGGCCGACCTGATGGAACAACACGCCACCGAGCTGGCCGAGCTGGAAGCCATCGACATGGGCAAGTCGGTGGCCTTCGCCCGTGATATCGACGTGCAGGGTTCGGTGGATACCATCCGCTACTTTGCCGGCTGGGCCAGCAAGCTGCACGGCCGCACCGCCGAGCCGGCGGCGCTGCCCGGCAACTACCTGGCCTATACCCGCAAGCAGCCGCTGGGGGTGGTGGCCGCCATCGTGCCGTGGAACTTCCCGCTGCAGACCATGGTGTGGAAGCTGGCCGCCGCGCTGGCGGTGGGCTGCACCATGGTGATCAAGCCGGCCGAGCTGACCTCGCTGTCCACGCTGCGCTTCGCCGAGCTGGTGCAAGAGGCCGGCATTCCGGATGGCGTGGTCAACATCGTTACCGGCCGTGGCAGCGTGATCGGCGCGGCGATGAGCAGCCACCCCGGCATCGACAAGCTCTCCTTCACCGGCTCCACCCCGGTTGGCCGCAAGGTCGGCGCTGCCGCGGTAGAGCAGCTCAAGCATGTGACGCTGGAGCTGGGCGGCAAGTCGCCGGTGCTGGTGCTGGCCGATGCCGACCTGAAGGCCGCCGCCGCCGCGGTGGTCAATGGCGTGTTCTTCAATGCCGGCCAGGTGTGCGATGCCGGCACCCGCGTCTATGTGGCGCGCAGTGTGTACCAGCCGTTCCTGGACGAGCTGGTGGCGCTGACCCGCGAGCTGAAGATATCTCCCGGCCTGGACCCGGACTGTTACATCAGCCCGCTGGTGTCGGCGCAGCAGCAGGACAGCGTGCTGTCCTACATTGCCAGCGGCATCGAGGAGGGCGCCGAGCTGCTGTGCGGCGGCAAGGCGCTGCCGGGCAAGGGCTTCTTCGTGGAGCCGACCATCTTCGCCCACTGCCGGCAGGAGATGCGCATCGTGCAGGAGGAGATCTTCGGCCCGGTGCTGGTGACCCTGCCGTTCGACGACGTGGATCAGGCGGTGGCGCTGGCCAACGACAGCGAATACGGCCTGGCGGCGGCGATCTATTCCAACGACCTGGGCCTGGTGCACAGCCTGATTCCGCGGCTGGATGCCGGCATGGTGTACGTGAATGGCCACGGCACCATCGACCCGGCGCTGCCGTTCGGCGGGGTGAAGGGCTCCGGTTTCGGCAAGGATCTGGGGCCGGAGCAGCTGGAGCATCTGATGGTCAGCAAGGCGGTGTGGATCACGCTGCCCTGAGGCGGGAGGGCGGTGGCCGGTAATGATGACCGTGCCACGCCCGCCGGCATGGACGATGATGAAAGCAGGAGGAGCGCGGCGCCGCCATAGCGGGCGCGCCGCAGCAGGGCCGGCAGCGGCAGTTTGCCGCGACGGTCCGCTCCTTCAGCACGCATCTCCAGCCGGCCGGGGCAAGGTTGGCCGCAAGCCACCGCCCGCCCTTCGCCGTGACGCGCCGCCCAGCGGGGCCGCTGCGTCGGCTGCCGCCCGCCCGCCGCTGAGCGGGCCGGACCGGCGCATGAGAAATGCGAGGAGATACCATGAAATCGAACGCGCAACATTCTGCATCCCAGGCTGCCGCCAAGGGCAATCTGGATATCGAGGGCCGCTCCATCGACTTCGTTCCGGAGCATGAGCGCACCGACAAGCTGTCTACCCAGGGGCCGTTCTGGTTTGTCGGCAACTTCACCTTCTTCACCATGACCATCGGCTTCGTCGGCCCCAGCGTGGGCCTCAGCTCGCTGTGGACCACCATCGCCGGCACGCTGGGCATCATGTTCGGCACGCTGTTCATGGCGTTTCACGGCTCGCAGGGGCCGCACCTTGGCCTGCCGCAGATGATCCAGTCGCGGGCGCAGTTCGGCTATCGCGGCGTGGTACTGGTGCTGCTGGCCACGCTGTTCGTGTTCGCCGGTTTCAATATCGTCAACCTGGTGCTGATGATGCAGGGGCTGAACACCCTGTTCCAGTGGGGGCCGCTGCAAGTGGGGCTGGCGGTGACGGTGCCGGCGACCATCCTCGCCATCCTCGGTCACGACTGGATGCACAAGACCTTCAAGTGGTCACTGTTCCTGTCGCTGCCGCTGTACGGCATCGTCACCCTGGCGGTGCTGCTGGGCTGGATCCAGGATGCGCCGCTTGCGGCCAACGTGCCGGCCGCCGCGCCGCTGGGCTTTACCTGGATCGGCTTCATCGCCCAGTTCGCCGCCGGTGCCAGCTACAACATCGCCTACGCGCCGTATGTGTCCGACTACTCGCGCTACCTGCCGAAGAACACTCCCAGCGGCAAGCTGATCGCCGCGGTATTCCTGGGGGCCTCGCTGTCCGGCGCGTGGATGATCGCGGTGGGCGGCTGGCTGGGCGAGCACCTGCATGCCACCGACGTGCTGGTGGCGCTCAACAGCGTCGGCGCCAGCTTTGCGCCGCAGCTGGGCAGCGTGGTGGTGGCGGTAACCATCCTGGCCTTCCTGCCGGTGATCGCCATGAACATCTACAGCGCCAAGCTCACCGCCATCACCGGGGTGGACTCCTTCCGCAAGGTGAACCCGACCGCCACAGTACGCATCTGGGCCATCCTGTTCGTGGTGTGCCTGCAGCTGGGCGTGGCGATGAGCATCTACACCTCCGGCTCCGGCCTGTCGGTGCTGAATATCTACCTGGTGGTGATGCTGTACTTCCTGGTGCCGTGGACGGCGGTGAACCTCACCGACTACTTCTTCGTGCGCCGCGGCCGCTACGCCATCCCGCACTTCTTCCTGCCGCACGACAACCTGTACGGCCACTGGGGCCGCCGCGGCCTGCTGGCCTACCTGATCGGCTTCCTGGCGATGATTCCGTTCTTCACCATCTTCAACGGCCCGCAGGAGGTATTCGTCGGCCCGCTGGCCCGGATGATCGGCAGCGTGGACCTGGCCTGGCTGGTGGGGCTGATCGTCTCCGGCATCGCCTACTACCTGCTGTGCCTGTCGCTGGACCTGGATAAGGAAGAGGCGGTGATCCGCCACATCGAGCAGCACTCCCCGCAGTACACCACCGGCGAAGGCTGGTAAGCCCCGAACCGCGGCAGGCGGCCCGGGCAATGCCCTGGCCGCTACCCGCTGCACGCAATACTTTGTCGGCAAGCCCCGGTCTGCAGGCAAGACGAATCGAGACGCATCATGGAACAGACTTTCGACTACATCATCATTGGTGCCGGTTCCGCCGGCTGTGTGCTGGCCAACCGCCTGAGCGAGGACCCCAGCGTCAGCGTGCTGGTGCTGGAATACGGCGGCAGCGACAAGAGCGTGATCATCCAGATGCCCAGCGCGTTCTCCATCCCGATGAACACCAAGCGCTTCAACTGGCATTTCGAGACCGAGCCGGAGCCGCATCTGGACGGCCGGCGCCTGCACTGCCCGCGTGGCAAGGTGCTGGGCGGCTCCTCGTCGATCAACGGCCTGGTGTACATCCGCGGCCACGCCTGCGACTTTGACGAGTGGCAGTCGCTGGGGGCGAAGAACTGGGGCTATGCGCACTGCCTGCCGTACTTCAAGCGCGCCGAGAGTTTCAAGTTCGGCGGTGACGACTACCGCGGCGGCGACGGCCCGCTGGCCACCAACAACGGCAACAATATGGCCAACCCGCTGTACGGCGCCTGGGTGGAGGCCGGTGCCGAGGCCGGCTACATCAAGACCGCCGACTGCAATGGCTATATGCAGGAAGGCTTCGGCGCCATGCACATGACGGTGAAGAACGGCGTGCGCTGGTCCACTGCTAATGCCTACCTGCGCCCGGCGATGCAGCGTCCCAACCTGACGGTGATCACCCACGCCATGACCCGCCGCATCCTGCTGCAGGGCAAGCGCGCGGTGGGGGTGGAGTACGACCGCGACGGGGTGACCCATAGCGTGCGCTGCCGGCAGGAGGTGCTGGTGTCGTCCGGCCCGATCGGCTCGCCGCATCTGCTGCAGCGCTCCGGCATCGGCCCGGCGGCGGTGTTGCGCCAGGCCGGCATCGAGGTGAAGCACGACTTGCCGGGGGTGGGCGAGAACCTGCAGGATCACAGCGAGATCTACATCCAGTACGCCTGCAAGCAGCCGATCACCCTCAACGGCAAGATGAGCCTGTGGGGCAAGGCGCTGATCGGCCTGCGCTGGCTGCTGTTCAAGGATGGCCTGGGCGCCAGCAACCACTTCGAGGCCGGCGGTTTCATCCGCTCCGCCAAGGGGCTGCGCTGGCCGGACATCCAGTTCCACTTCCTGCCGGCGGCGATGCGCTACGACGGCGACAAGCCGTTCAAGGGCCATGGCTTCATGGTGCTGACCGGCCCCAACAAGCCGAAGAGCCGCGGCTATGTGCGGGCGCGTTCCGCCGACCCCTACCAGCACCCGGAAATCCGCTTCAACTACCTGCAGAGCGAGGAGGACCGCGAAGGCTTCCGCCGCTGCGTGCGGCTGACGCGCGAGATCCTGGCGCAGCCGGCGATGGACGCCTACCGCGGCGAGGAGCTGGCGCCGGGGCCGCAGGTGCAGACCGATGAAGAGATCGACGCCTTCGTGCGCGCCAACATGGAAAGCACCATGCACCCGTGCGGCTCCTGCCGCATGGGCGAGGACGACATGGCGGTGGTGGATTCCGAGCTGCGGGTGCGCGGCATCGCCGGCCTGCGGGTGATCGACTCCTCGGTGTTCCCCACCGAGCCGAACGGCAACCTGAACGCGCCCACCATCATGCTGGCCGAACGCGCCGCCGACCTGGTGCGCGGGCTGGCGCCGCTGGCAGCGGCCGAGGTGGCGGTGGGCATGGTGGACGGCTGGGAAAACGCCCAGCGCAGCGGCCAGCCACAGCGCCAGTACAGCGCCTGATTATTTTCCTCCCTTGCTTCTGCACTGTGCGGCCAACCTTTTGCTCGGGTTGGCCGTTTTTTTTTGAGTGTGTGCACGATGTTGCGAGCTAGGGCGAGACAAGGCGGCAACTGCGGGGCGCGGAAGTGACCTGCAGTCAATGCGCATCTCCGAGCCGGATTCACGCCGTAGCGCCGACGCGCAGCAGATCGTGAGCACGCGCTCAGGGCTGCAGCGGCGGCAGCCGGCGCAGCACCGGGCTGGCCTTGACGATGCTGGTGCTGCTGCTGGCCAGCTCGGCAAAGCCGTCCAGGATCTCGTCCAGCTGGCCGATGTCGCGCAGCAGCAGGCGGGCGATGTAGCAGTCTTCGCCGGTCACCTTGTCGCACTCGGTGATCTGCGCGGTGGCGACGATGCGCGCCTCCAGCGCCTTCAGCTGCCCCGGCAGCGGCCGCAGCCGCACCATGGCCTGCAGGCTGTAACCCCATTGCCGCCAGTCCAGCTCCGGGGTGTAGCCGCGAATCGCCCCTTGCTCCTCCAAGCGCTTCAGCCGCTCCGACACGCTGGGGCCGGACATCTTCAGCTGCCGCGCCAGCTCGGCGATGCTGCTGCGCGCGTCGCTGGCCAGCAGGCCCAGCAGCTGTACGTCGATCCAGTCTTTCATTGCAGGCAATTCCGTACTTTGGGCGATAAATGCAAGGTAACAGCCCGGTTTTGCCTTGCAAAGCCCATTCAGCCAGCTGCGCGACTTGCTTATGCTGTTGCACACTTAATGCCTGCAAGCGCGAGGAGAACGGGATCATGACGCAACAACTACGCAGCGGCGTGCTGCAAATGCTGGCCGCGATGGCGCTGTCCGGCACTATCGGCTGGTTCGTGCTGCAGTCCGGCCAGCCGGTGTGGAACGTGGTATTCGTGCGCTGCCTGCTGGGCGCGCTGGGGCTGGGGCTGTACGCCTGGTGGCGCGGGCTGTGGCAGACGTGGCCGTTTACCGCGCGCAGCCTGGCCTGGTGCGTGGCCGGTGGCGTGGCGCTGGTGGGCAACTGGCTGCTGCTGTTCAATGCCTACCACTACAGCTCGATCGGCATCGCCACCGTGGTGTATCACACCCAGCCGTTCTGGCTGCTGCTGCTCGGCCGCCTGCTGCTGGGCGAGGCGCTGACTACGCGCAAGTTGGCCGCGGTGGCGGTGGCGTTCGCCGGCATGCTGCTGATCGTGCAGCCGGGGCAGGGCGGCAGCGGCAGCCTGCTGGGGGTGCTGCTGGCGCTGGGCGCCGCGGTGCTGTACGCGGTGGTGACGCTGATCAGCAAGCAGCTGCCGAAGACGCTGGCGCCCAGCCACATCGCCTGCGTGCAGACGCTGACCGGCGTGCTACTGCTGTGGCCGCTGCTGGACAACGCCAGCCTGTGGGTGGCCGGCGGCCACTGGGGCTATCTGGCCACGCTGGGGCTGGTGCACACCACGCTGATGTACATCATCATGTACGCCGCCTTCCGCCAGCTGCCCACGCACTGGATCGGCCTGCTCGGCTTCAGTTACCCGGTGGTGGCGCTGCTGGTGGACTACCTGGCCTATGGCCGGCTGCTGGATGGCTGGCAGCTGCTGGGGGTGCTGCTGATTGTTGCGGCCAACGTGTGGGGGCTGCAGCGCGCACCGCAGGCGGCGCCACGGCCGGCGCGGGCCTGAGCTGCCCCTCTGACGCCGCTGTGCTTAGCCGCGCGCCTCGGCCTGCATCACCGCCTCGCACAGCGCGCGCAGCCGCTGCGCCAGGTCGCGCACCCGTTGCGGCGCTTCCGCGCGGCTGTGCAGCACCAGTTCCAGCGGCGGCAGCGCGGCAAAACCGTCGTCTGCCGTCAGCTGGCGGTGGCCGGCTAGCGCCAGCCGCGCCGGCAGCAGGCTGATGCCCAGCCCGCTGGCCACCGCCGAGCGCACGCTGGCCAGGCTGGCGCTGCTGTAGGCGATGCGCCAGCGCCGGCCGCTGCTTTCCAGCGCGTGGATCATCTCGTCGCGGTACAGGCCACCCACCGGAAACACCACCAGCGGCACGATGTCCTGCTGCCAGGTCGGGTGCTGGCGGCTGTCCAGCCACGCCAGCGGCTCCGGCCACGCCGCGTCGCCGACGGTGTGGCCCTGGCGCTGCTTCACCAGCACCAGATCGTAGCTGCCGGCGCAGAACTGCTGCCACAGGGTATTGCTCAGCCCGCTGCTGACTTCCAGCCGGATCGCCGGGTTGTCGCGGGCGAAGGCGGCCAGCACCGGCGTCAGCAGGTCGGCGGCGAAGTCTTCCGGCACCCCGAGCTGGATCTCGCCCTGCACCTGGCCTTCGCGCAGTTCCGCCACCGCGTCCTCCATCAGCGCCAGCAGCTTGCGCGCGTGCACCAGCAGCCGCGCGCCGCTTTCGGTGGTCACCACGTAGCGGCCGCTGCGATCCAGCAACTCGCTGCCCAGTTGTTCTTCCAGCCGGCGCAGATGCTGGCTGACGGTGGATTGGCTCAGGTGCACGCGGTCGCCGGCACGGGTGAAGCTGCCGCTTTCCACCACCGCCACGAAGCTCTGCAGCAGCACCGGGTCCAGTATCGGATTGATCATTGCGTTTCCCACTGCAAGCTAGTTGAACATTTAATTTCTAAATTATAGCGCCGCTCCCTAGACTGCAAGCAAGCCAATCGTGCCTGCACCGTCGCAGGCTTACCGGAGCCAAACCATGTCGTCCTCCCGCCCGTTGTCCCTTGCCCCGCGCGCCGCCGGCGCCGCCCGGCCATGAGCGTTGCCCGCACCGCCGCCTGGCCGTTGCCGCGCCAGCAGGCGCTGGCGGCGCTGCTGCTGCTGGCGCTGATCGCGCTGAATCTGCGGCCGTTCCTCACCTCGGTGGGGCCGGTGCTGGACCTGCTGCGCAGCGATACCGGGCTGGGCTTTCGCGCCGCGGCGGTGCTCACCGCCTTGCCGTTCGTGCTGATGGGGCTGCTGGCCTTCGCCGGCGCGCGGCTGGCCGGTGCCATCGGCGAGCGCCGCACCGTGGCGCTGGCGCTGCTGCTGCTGGCCGCCGGCTGCGCCTCGCGCGCCTGGGTCAGCGACAGTGCCGGCTTGATTGCCGGTGCCGGCGTGGCCGGGGCCGGGGTGGCGGCGATCCAGGCGCTGATGCCGGGGGTGGCCAAGCGGCTGTTTCCCGAGCGCGTCGGCCTGGCGATGGGGGTGTATTCCGCGGCGCTGGTCGGCGGCGGCGCGCTGGGTGCGCTGAGCAGCCCGTGGCTGGCGCAGTTTGGCGGCTGGCGGCTGGCGCTGGCGGTATGGCTGCTGCCGGCGCTGCTGGCGTTGCTGTTGTGGTGGCGGCAGGCGGCACGCCATGCGCCGCCCGCGGCGGGGGAGTCGCCGGCGCTGTCGCTGCGCGCCTGTGGCCGCAACCGCCGCGCCTGGCTGCTGGCGCTGTATTTCGGCCTCACCAACAGCGGTTATTCCAGCCTGGTGGCGTGGCTGCCGTCGTTCTATCGCGAGCAGGGCATGCCGGCGCAGGCTGCGGCCAACCTGCTGGCCGGGCTGGCGCTGTGGCAGGCGCTGGCGGCGCTGCTGTTCCCGCTGCTGTCGCGCCGCCATGGCGATCATCGCCCGCTGCTGTGGCTGGCGCTGGCCTGCCAGGCCGTGGCGCTGGCCGGCTTTGCCTGGTGGCCGCTGCTGGCGCCGTGGTGCTGGGCGGTGCTGGCCGGCATCGGCCTGGGAGGTTTCTTCGCGCTGTGCCTGCTGCTGGTGCTGGAGCACCTGCCGGACGCGGCGCGCGCCGGCACCCTGGCCGCCTTCGTGCAGGGCTGCGGTTTCCTGCTCACCGCCGCCGGCCCCTGGCTGATGGGCTGGTGGCGCGAACGCGGCGGCCAGTTCGCCGGCGGCTGGAGCTGGCAGCTGGCCATCGTGCTGGCGATGCTGCTGCTGACCGCAAGATTTTCCCCGGCAAGCTATCCGCGCAGCATGCGCGGCCTGTGAACCGGGCGGGCGCTGGGCGTCAGCCCGCCGTCCAAGCACGGCCAACCACTACAACAGCAATCCCAAGGTTGGCCGCAACTCGCTGTACCCGTCGCAACAAAGGAGATTAGCAATATGAAACAACTTGCCCTGGCCACCCTGCTGGCCTGCATCGCCACCGGCGCCGCTGCCCAAGACTGGAAAGTCATCCGCTTCGGCGTCAATCCGAGTTACGCCCCGTTCGAATCCAAGGCCGCCAGCGGCGAGCTGGTCGGCTTCGACATCGACCTGGGCAATGCGCTGTGCGCCAAGCTGAAAGCCAAGTGCGTGTGGGTGGAGAACGCCTGGGACGGCATCATCCCGGCGCTGAAGGCGAAGAAGTTCGACGCCATCCTGTCGTCGATGGCGGTGACCGAAAAGCGCCTGCAGCAGATCAGCTTCAGCGACAAGATCTACAACGTGCCGCCGCGACTGGTGGCGAAGAAGGGCAATGCGCTGCAGCCGGCGCCGGACACCCTGCGCGGCAAGCGCATCGGCGTGGAGCAGGGCTCCACCGCCGAGGCCTATGCCAAGGCCTACTGGGAGCCGAAGGGCGTCACCGTCACCTCGTACCAGAACCAGGACCAGGTGTATCAGGATCTGACCTCCGGCCGGCTGGATGCGGCGTTCCAGTCTTCGGTGCAGGCCGAGCTGGGCTTCCTCAAGACCGCCGCCGGGCGTGACTACGCCTTTGCCGGCAACGGCGTGGCCGACAGCAAGACCCTGGGTGTCGGCGCCGCCATCGGCCTGCGCAAGGAAGACGGCGATCTGGCGCAGCAGCTGAATCGCGAGCTGGCCGAGCTGCACAAGGACGGCAGCTACAAGCGGCTGTCCGCCAAGTACTTCTCCTTCGACATCTACTAAGCCGCCGCCGGCAGCGGGCGCGGCGGTCTGGCCGCCCCGTCCGGCAAGGAGATTCATCATGTTACAAGGCTATGGGCCGCTGATCGCCAGCGGCACCTGGATGACGCTGCAGCTGGCGCTGCTGGCCTTGGCGGCGGCGCTGCTGCTGGGCCTGGCCGGCGCCAGCGCGCGGCTGTCGGCCAGCCGCCTGCTGCAAACGTTGGCCGCAGGCTATACCACGCTGATCCGCAGCGTGCCGGATCTGGTCACCATGCTGCTGCTGTTCTACAGCCTGCAGATCGCGCTGAACCACCTCACCGAATGGGCCGGGCTGGCGCAGATCGACATCGACCCGTTTGTGGCCGGGGTGGTGACGCTGGGCATCATCTACGGCGCCTACTTTACCGAGACCTTCCGCGGCGCGTTCCAGGCGGTGCCGCGCGGCCAGCTGGAGGCGGCCGTGGCCTACGGCATGACGCCGTGGCAGGTGTTCCGCCGCGTGCTGTTCCCGCAGATGATGCGCTTCGCGCTGCCCGGCATCGGCAACAACTGGCAGGTGATGATCAAGGCCACCGCGCTGGTGTCGATCATCGGCCTGTCCGACGTGGTGAAAGCCACCCAGGACGCCGGCAAGGGCTCGCTGCAGCTGTTCTTCTTCAGCCTGGTGGCGGCGGCGATCTATCTCGCCATCACCACGGTATCCACCCTGTTGCTGGCGTGGCTGGGTCGCCATTACGCCGCCGGCGTGAGAAAGGCCGAGCTATGAACCAGATCATTGCCATCGTGCAGGAATACGGCCAGGCCTATCTGTGGAGCGACGGCTACCGCCTGTCCGGCCTCGCCATGACGCTGTGGCTGCTGCTGTTGTCGATTGCCATCGGCTTCGTGCTGTCGGTGCCGCTGGCGGTGGCGCGGGTGGCGCCCAACCGCTTCATCAGCGGCCCGGTGTGGCTGTATACCTATGTGTTCCGCGGCACGCCGCTGTATATCCAGCTGCTGATCATCTATTCCGGCATCTACAGCCTGGAGTCGGTGCGGGCGCAGCCGCTGCTGGACGCCTTCTTCCGCGAAGGCTTCAACTGCACGCTGCTGGCGTTTGCGCTGAATACCTGCGCCTACACCACCGAGGTGTTCGCCGGCATGATCCGCGAAACCCCGCACGGCGAGATCGAGGCGGCGCGCGCCTTCGGCATGTCGCGCTTCACCCTGTACCGCCGCATCATCCTGCCCTCGGCGCTGCGCCGCGCGCTGCCCTCGTACAGCAACGAGGTGATCCTGATGCTGCATTCCACCTCCATCGCCTTTACCGCCACCGTGCCGGACCTGCTGAAAGTGGCGCGCGACGTGAACTCGGCCACCTACGCCTCGTTCGAGGCCTTCGGCCTCGCCGCCGTGCTGTACGCCTGCGTGGTGTTCGCGCTGGTGTGGCTGTTCCGTCGCTGCGAGCGCCGCTGGCTGGCCTTCCTGCAACCGCGAGCGCATTAATCTGGGAGAACTCAACATGTACCAACTGACAGTAGAAGAACTGCACAAGCAGTACGGCACGCACCAAGTGCTGAAGGGCGTGTCGCTGCAGGCCAAGGCCGGCGACGTGATCAGCATCATCGGCTCGTCCGGCTCCGGCAAGAGCACCTTCCTGCGCTGTATCAACTTCCTGGAGCAGCCGAGCAAGGGCCGCATCCGGGTGGGCAACGAGGAAATCCGCACCGTGGCGGACAAGCACGGCGCGCTGCGCGCCGCCGACGCGCGCCAGCTGCAGCGGCTGCGCACCCGGCTGGCGATGGTGTTCCAGCATTTCAACCTGTGGGGGCACATGACGGTGCTGGAAAACGTGATCGAGGCGCCGGTGAACGTGCAGGGGCTGGCGCGCGAGGAAGCCATCGCGCGGGCGCGCAAATATCTGGCCAAGGTGGGGCTGGCCGCCGCGGTGGAGGACAAATACCCGTCGCACCTGTCCGGCGGCCAGCAGCAGCGGGTGGCCATCGCCCGCGCGCTGGCGATGGAGCCGGACGTGATGCTGTTCGACGAGCCGACCTCGGCGCTGGACCCGGAGCTGGTGGGCGAGGTGCTGCGCGTGATGCAGGCGCTGGCGGAGGAGGGCCGCACCATGGTGGTGGTCACCCACGAGATGGGCTTTGCGCGCGAGGTGTCCAACCACGTGATCTTCCTGCACCAGGGCCGCATCGAGGAGCAGGGCGACCCGAAACAGGTGCTGGTGGCACCCAGGAGCGAGCGCCTGGCGCAGTTTCTGTCCGGCAGCCTGAAATAAGGCAGCCGGCCATGTTCAACACAGCAAGCGAGACAAACATGCAACACCCGTACTGGCTGCGTAACGTCCGCCCCTATGGCGGCGCGGCGGAAGACATCGAAATCGTGGCCGGCCGCATCGGCGCACGGCGGCCGGCGGCCAAGCTGCCGCTGGCAGCCGGCGATATCGATGGCGGCGGCCAGCTGCTGACCCCGCCCTTGGTGGAGGCGCACACCCACCTCGACAAGACGCTGTGGAGCCTGCCGTGGCAGCCGCACAGCGCCGCCGACAACCTGCGCGCGCGCATCGACAACGAGCGCCGCATCCTGCGCGAGCAGACGGTGCCGATCGCCGCGCGCGCCGGCGCGCTGCTGGAGCACTGCATCGCCCAGGGCACCCAGCTGCTGCGCTGCCACGTGGATGCCGATCCGGAGCTGGGCTGGGCGCATATCGAGGCCATGTTCGAACTGCGCCGGCAGTACGCCGAGCTGATCGACATCGAGTTCGTCACCTTCCCGCAGGCCGGCCTCGTCACCCGCCCCGGCGCCGCCGCGCTGATGCGCCAGGCGCTGGCAGCCGGCATGGAGAACGTCGGCGGGCTGGACCCGTGCGGCATCGACGGCGACCCGGTCGCGCAGCTGACGCAGGTGTTCGCGCTGGCTGCCGAGTTCGACCGCGGCGTCGACATCCACCTGCACGACGGCGGCGAGCTGGGGCTGTGGCAGATCGCGCGCATCTGCGACTTTACCGAGCAGTACCGGCGGCAGGGGCGGGTGATGCTCAGCCACGCCTTCTGCCTCGGCATGCTGCCGTGGCCGAAAGTGGCGCCGCTGGCAGCAAGGTTGGCCGCCAACGGTATCAGCATCGTCACCACCGCGCCGGCGGACATCGGGGTGCCGCCGTTTGCCGAGCTGAGCGCCGCCGGGGTGACAGTGTGCCTCGGCTCGGACGGCATCCGCGATGCCTGGTCGCCGATGGGCAACGGCGACATGCTGGAGCGGGTGATGTTGCAGGCCTACCGCTTCTACGAGCGCACCGACGCCGGGCTGCGGGCGGCGTTCGATGCCGGCACCGTCAACGGCGCCCGCGCACTGGGGCGGGCCGATTACGGGCTGGCGCCGGGCCAGCCGGCGCACTTCCTGCTGCTGCCGGCCCAGACGGTGGGTGAGGCCATCGCGCTGCGCCCGCGCGCACGCACGGTGATCCGCCACGGCCGGGTGATCGCCCGCGATGGCGTGCTGCTCAATAGCCGGCTAAGCGCGTAGTAAGCGGGCGGGCTGGCGGCGCCGCCGCGAGGAACGGCGGCAAGGTTGGCCGCAGCCGCTTTGCGGCCAACCTTGCGCTGCGGCGGTCGCCCGGATGGCTGCCGTTGCGGCGGGCGCCACGGCGCTTAACGGGCGATAGGGCAGGGCCACGCCGGCGTAGGCGGCATTAAATTTACATGTTAAGTTTCTGCGGTCTTGAAAGCTCCCCCGAGGAAACCATGCCGCTTTCAAACCTCAGCTTTGCCCTGCTGCACACCCTGGACGTGTTGCTGGAAACCCGCAACCTCAGCCATGCCGCCGTGCGGCTCGACAGCAGCCAGCCGGTGCTGAGCCGGCAGCTGGCGCAGCTGCGGCAGGAGTTTGACGACCCGCTGCTGGTGCGGCACGGCCGCGAATACGTGCTGACGCCGCGGGCCGAGACGCTGGTCGGGCCACTCAAGCACCTGCTGGCAGAAATGGCGGCGCTGCTCAGCCCGGCCTCGTTTTCTCCCGCCCGTTGCCAGCGCCGCTTCGAGTTGGCCGCCTCCGATTACATTGCCGACCACATGCTGCCCCTGCTGATGCAGCGGTTGGCCAGCCATGCACCCCAGGTCTCGTTGCGCTATCACACCTGGCAGCCCCGGCAGTTTGACCTGCTGGCCAGCGGCGGCCTCGACCTGATCACCAGCATGCTGGACGACGTGCCGGACGAGCTGCATGGCAAGCTGCTGGGCGAGGACCGGCCGGTGTGCGTGATGCACCGGCAGCATCCGCTGGCCGCCTGCCAGGCGCTGGCGCAGGCAGACTATCTGGCCTGGTCGCATGTGCGCATTTCCGGCGGCGGCGACAAGGACAGCTTTATCGACCAGCACCTGAGCCAGCAGCGCCTGCGCCGCAGCCTGCGGCTGGAGGTGCCGTTCTATACCGCCGCCTTGCGCGTGGTGAGCGACAGCCGCTTGCTGGTCACCCTGCCGGAGCATATCGCCGCCAGCCTGGCGCAGGTCTACCCCATCTGCTGGCGGCCGCTGGATTTCATCAGCCATACCCATCGCTACTGGGTGCTGTGGCACAGCCGCACCCACCACGACCCGGCGCACCAATGGTTTCGCAACCAGGTGCACGCGCTGTGGCAGGAGTCGCGCTTCGGCGTGAGCCACTATCGCGCGGGGCAGTAACTATCCGGTTTTTGCATGCCTGCTATGCGGCGCGCGGTGTTCTTGCCTGGCGCACTCCCCCTCTAGACTGGCCGCAGCATCTAGACGGATGTGTCAATTCAAGGAGCGCATGCCATGACCCCAGACGAGTTTCGTCGCTACGGCCATCAACTGATAGACCGCATCGCCGACTATCGCAGCAATGTCGCCAGCCTGCCGGTGATGGCGCAGGTTGAACCCGGCCAGCTCAAGGCGGCCTTGCCCAAGGCGCCGCCGCAACAGGCGGAGCCATTCGAGGCGCTGTTCGCGGATGTCGACCGGCTGATCATGCCGGGGCTGTCGCACTGGCAGCATCCGAGTTTCTTCGGCTACTTCCCCTCCAACGGCACGCTTGCCTCGGTGCTGGGCGATTACCTCAGCACCGGCCTGGGGGTGCTGGGGCTATCGTGGCAGTCCAGCCCGGCGTTGACGGAGCTGGAAGAAACCACCACCGACTGGCTGCGCCAGATGGTGGGGCTGTCGGCGCAGTGGAGCGGCGTGATCCAGGACACCGCCTCCACTTGCACGCTGCTGGCGCTGATCTGCGCCCGCGAACGCGCCTCCGGCTATTCGCTGGTCAGTGGCGGCATGCAGGCGCTGGACAAGCCGCTGATCATCTATGTGTCGCGCCAGGCGCACAGCTCGGTGGACAAGGCGGCGCTGCTGGCCGGCTTCGGCAAGGACAACATCCGCTACGTGGAGACCGATGCCGATTTCGCGCTGCTGCCCGCCGCCCTGGAGCAGGCGATCCAGGCCGACCTGGCCGCCGGCCTGCAGCCATGCGCCATTGTCGCCACCACCGGCACCACCACCACCACCGCCAGCGACCCGCTGGCGGCCATCGGCGCTATCGCCCGAACGCATGGCCTGTGGTTCCACGTCGATTCGGCGATGGCCGGTTCGGCGATGCTGCTGCCGGAGTGTCGCTGGATGTGGGACGGCATCGAGCAGGCCGACTCGCTGGTGCTGAACGCGCACAAATGGCTGGGCGTGGCGTTCGACTGCTCGCTCTACTATGTGCGCGACCAGGAGCACCTGATCCGGGTGATGAGCACCAACCCGAGCTATCTGCAATCCAAAGTCGACAGCGAAGTGAAAAACCTGCGCGACTGGGGCATTCCGCTGGGGCGCCGCTTCCGTGCGCTCAAGCTGTGGTGCCTGATCCGCGCCGAAGGGGTGGAAGGCCTGCAGCAGCGGCTGCGCCGTGACCTGGCCAATGCCAAATGGCTGGAGGCGCAGGTGTGCAATGCGCCGGACTGGCAGGTGCTGGCGGCGGTCAATCTGCAGACGGTGTGCCTGCGCCATGCGCCGGCTGGTTTGGCGGGCGAGGAGCTGGACCGCCACACCCTGGCCTGGGCCGATGCGCTCAACCAGTCCGGCCAGGCCTATGTCACCCCCGCGATTCTGGATGGCCGCTGGATGGTACGCATCTCGATCGGCGCGCTGCCGACCGAACGCGAGCATGTGGCCGCACTGTGGCAGCACATGCAGCAGGCGGCTGCCGCGAGCCTGCCGCCACCGCTCCGCGCCTGAACCGCAGGCGGGTAGCGCCCCGCCTGCATCCCGCGTGTTTTCCCCTTGTTTCTTCCCTTGTTGCTGCTTGCTCCGTCCGGCAAGCAGCGGGGAGTGTTTTGCCGTCCGATCCGTAACAGCACAACAGCATCGCCACACTACCTAGGAGCAAATCATGGAAAAATTCGTAACGCTGGGCGCCTGCACGGCGGTCGCCCTGGCATTGGCGGCCTGCGGCGCCAAGCCGGCGACAGAGGGCGAACAGGCCACCGCGCAGCCTGATGCGGCCAACCCCTCAGCGGCAACCGTCATCAAGATCGGCCAGGTGTCGCCGATGACCGGGCCGATCGCCCACCTGGGCAAGGACAACGAGTACGGTGCCAGGCTGGCGATTGCGGATCTGAACGCGGAAGGCATCGAAATCGGCGGCAAGAAGGTTCAGTTCGAGCTGGTGTCCGAGGACGACCAGGGCGACCCGAAAATCGGCACCCAGGTGGCGCAGCGGCTGGTCGATGCCGGCGTGGTCGGCGTGGTCGGCCACTTGAACTCCGGCACCACCATTCCGGCGTCCAAGATTTACGCGGATGCCGGCCTGCCGCAGATTTCCCCGTCGGCCACCAATGCCGACTACACCAAGCAGGGCTTCAAGACCACGTTCCGGGTGATTGCCAATGATGTGCAGCAAGGCACGGCGCTGGGGCAGTTCGCGGTGGCGGGCCTGAAAGCGAGCAAGGTCGCCATCATCGACGATCGTACGGCGTATGGTCAGGGCCTGGCCGACGAGTTCGAAAAGGCGGTCAAGGGCAAGGGCGCCAGCGTGGTAAAACGCGAGTTCACCAGCAATACCGCCACCGACTTCAACGCCATTCTCACCGCCATCAAGGCCACGCAGCCGGACGTGGTGTTCTACGGCGGCATGGATGCCCAGGCCGGCCCGCTGGCCAAGCAGATGAAGCGCCTCGGCCTCAAGGCCCGGCTGCTGGGCGGCGATGGCTGGCAGTCGCCGGAGTTCATCAAGCTGGCCGGCGGTGCCGCGGAAGGGCAGTACGCCTCCAGCTGCGGCGTGTCGCGCGACAAGATGCCCGGCTTTGCCGCGTTCGATAAGAAGTTCAAGGCCACCTTCAACGCCGAGGTGCAGGTCTACGCCCCGTACGAATACGATGCCGTGCGCGTGCTGGTTGACGCCATGCAGCGGGCCGGCTCGGCGGAGCCGCAGCACTACCTGCCCGCAGTGGGCAAGACCAGCTACCGCGGTGTCACTGGCAAGATTGCCTTTGATGACAAAGGCGACATCAAGAACGGCGCGGTGACCGTGTACCAGGTTAAGAATGGTAAATGGAGCGTGGTTTCAACCATCGGCGGCGAACAGCCGACCGCGGCCCCGTGATGTAAACATTTCCCCTGATGGTGACTTTGGCCAGCATGCTGCTGGCCTTTTTTATGGCCCCCGCTAACTGGCCAGCATGATGCATGGTTAGGCATGTCGTTTAGCGCGGTCAGCCGAGCGGCGCTTGGCGAGGGCGGCGTTTGCCTGCCTGCGCCGGGCTGCCGGCAGTTTGCTGCGCGGAGTGGCCGTGCGGATGGCCGGATGCGGCCAACCTTTTTGCGGTAGTAGTTGCCCCAATGCTGTCAGTCAAGCTGCTAGGGGCAAGATGGCTGCTATCAGCGTGGAGCAGTTACCCAAGCCGACCACTCAAGGGCAACAGTTCGGCCAAAGCGGACACTCTCTGAGTGACGTTAGACGGTTCGCTACTGAGACCAAGCAGTCACTGGCGAATTGGCAACGCAGACATCTCACTCCGATCTTGAGAATTCACGACCATCGGAGAACTTCCAAGCAAAAAGGGTGCGTTCAACGCAATCGCATCGTTGTCCGGTTTCAGGGCAGTGCTCGTTAAATAGTGCATGATCTTCTATGTAATGGAGTTTCACCATAAAAAATGTCTTGCCCTGTTGTCTTGCGAGTGGAATAGCCTCTTGTTCACCGAAATCTGACAACATAAACAACAGACCCCAAGCATCGAATGGATTGGCGGATACCTCCACACCAAAATGAGTAGATGGTTCTGCTGCGGCAAAGCGGGTAAAGATGTATGAGGAACGATCACCATCAATTGGCGCGCGCTTGAACGGATAGGTCATTACTCGACAGCCATCATAGGATTTCCATCCCGCTGACTTGAGTGGGCGAGAGATTGATTCACAAATATCTTCGGGGGCATGGTCAGTGGAAAACAGCTTCGTAATTTCGGCGGTCTTGCATATTCGACTCACTTCTTGCTCTTGATAAACAAGAGTGCTTCCTGCCGGAACGGAGATGGCCAATGAGTAGCTTGAGAGAACAATCTCTAGAAGCTTCTGGTTCTCGACTCTCGCTCGGCTTAAGTGGTAGTAATACGTTGCGACAGCAACGAATAAAATTACGCCAATCGTCAGTACCCGTTTCATTGCGCTATTTGTGACGCCCAACGTTTAAAAGTAACTGGCTGCCGGAACGCGCAGCGTGGAGGCAGTCCAGTTGACTGCAAGGTTGGGCGCAATGAACTCACCTCACTAGCTCGGCACTGACACTACCTAGCCACAAACTGAAATTTGGACCGCCAAGATCTGGTCGAGGAGTGTAGTAGCAACCAAGCTCGTTGAAAAGGAACGATTCAAGAGCTTTCTCAGACGGAGATGTTGCCACTAACGCTTGAATTTCGTCAGCGATTGCACGAGCCGCAACATCACCCGAATCTGCGCGATAGCGCAGCACGACAGCTTCCCAAGTCGGGTCATCAAGCAAGTAATCTTGGTGGAAGTAGCCAGCAAAGAACTCTTTAAGTAATTCCGTCGATTGCATTGTTATGTGGCCCAACGTGGAAATAACCGGACTGCGCGGCTTTTCGCGCAGGTCCGGTTGATTGCAGGGTTATGCGTAATTAGCATAATTCGACTGCTGGCTCTTTTGAGGACGGATCATTGGGCCACGGTGAGTTGGTTACGCACTCCACCACACTGCCCTTTAACGTGTAGTCGTAGTACATGCGCGAATTCTCGTTCTTTGGTGCTCCGTAGTAGTACCAAGACCACTTGACCCTCGATGCACTGGGAATCCTCAACACAATTCCATCTGTGATGAGCCCAGAGGGATTCCACACTTCTAGGACTTCACCATCCTCGAACTCTATTTTGAGGCACTCACCATCGAAGGACGCCTTTACTGAAACATGGTAGTTGTCCATCGGGCGACCAAACCAACAGCTGAATCGCCCCAGCTTCTCTAGACACTCTTGAGCCGTTGGAAATATTGCTTCTCAAACTCTACCGGCGATAGCCCGTTTGC